>NZ_JBYIRM010000058.1:0-24595 GCF_057708105.1 Actinacidiphila sp. bgisy144
TGCCGCATCCCCCCTGCTCCACGGGGAGAAGAGAAGGGGGGGAGGCGGGCCGCCGGTGCGGCTGATAGCGAGCAGCCGCACCGGCAATCCCGGGCCGCCAGCAGGGGGTTTGACGGGCCGGGAGCTTGGGGTGCCTACGGGGCCGGAGTAGCGATTGCGGCGGCGATCTCGATATCCAGGTCAACCACGGTGGTGCGGTGCAGCGACCGCCCCAGCTGGCCGGCCACGACCCACCGCATGCGAGGGTCGCCGATCTCGACAAACGCCTTGATCGGCATCAGCATGTCCCCGGTCCCGTACGGCACGTACACGGTGCCGTGCACACCCGCGAGCGCCGAGGCCGCCGAGCGGACTGCGGTGTAAGCAACACCGCCCACCTCGGGACAGTGGTCCCGCGCGAGCTGTGCGCACGGAGGGCATACCGGCGGATGCGTGGTGATGGCACCCTCCGGCCACTCCTCCCATGCGTCGTATTCCTCGCGGATCAGCCAGAGCGGGCCCCGCTCGTCGGCGGGCGGCACTTGCCCGCAGACCTGGCAGAGCAGCCCCTGCATCGCGGCGCGCTGGCGCTGCGGATGAATGACGGTGAACTGCGGGTGCCCCTCGCCGGGAGCCTCACGGTGTGACGCCCACAAAACCCCGCCGATCCGGTCGGACGGGTCCTCATCTGCGAACCGCACGCCCAAAATCGGATGGAACTCCAGCTCTCGGGCCCGCCGCAGTTCCCCGCTCCATGCCGTGATCGCCGGCACCGCAGCCACGCGGGGCTGCTCGCGCGTCATGCGTGCACCAGCGTCGCGGCTGCGGCGTCTGCACGGTGGGACGCGCGTGTGAGCAGCAACAGCAGGCAGACCCGAAATTCGATCACCGCTTCCAGCAGTTCCCACGATCGCACCGCGCTGCCCGCCGCGACAGCCGCGGCGGGGGCACCGACCGGCGGACGCAGACGAGAGCGCACGGTGACGGCTCCCCACAGGTCGTGCACGAGCTGTTCCGCCTCGGCCTGCTCAGGGGCAGACGTCCAGTGCTGGATCAACACCGTGGCCTGCCTGATCGTCAGGTCCAGCGGCACGCCCGTCAGGTCGGCGCCCAACTCGATTGCCCGGCGTATCACCTCCTCGCGCAGCGGCCCGTCGACGAGCGGCCGGCTGGCTTCCTCGGCGGTGATGGACAGCCCGGGATAGAGGACCTCGTCAGTCATTCAGCATGCTCTCTGTGTCGTGACCTGTTGTGATCCGCGGACGACGTAGACGCCCGTGGCCGTGCCGTCATGCCCGAGAACGGGTTCCATCAGCGCGTCGAGCCACGCCCGCAGGCCGGCTTCGTGTTGCTCAGGCCACGACGTCGGTGGAAGTGAGCGCGCGATGCTGCCCTTCGGGCGGCGTGCCGCTCTGTCACGTGCAGCGGCCGCCAGTTGGTCCATCCGCACCACGCACAGGGCGCACGCAGTCAGCGGCAGGGATTCCGTGGGGCTGCACCACTCGCCGACCTCGGCGACCAGCGCTGTCCACTCGCACCGCCAGCAGACCCCGGACCGCCACGTGTAGCCGCTGAGCAGCTGTTGGGGCGTCACCGGAGCGGTGCCAGCCGGTAACGGGCCCACACCGCCGTACCGGGGCCTTCCATCGGTCCGTGCCCCCAGTCTTCGGCCAGGGCCTCCACCAAAAACAGACCGCGGCCACGTTCGGAGTTGGCACCAGCGGCCACCGCTCTGGGCAGGGGCACGTAGGGCGTTTGATCCGCGACTGTCACCACGAGGATGGTCGCCCGCAGGTCCAGGCACACGCGGATTCGGCCCGCGGTGCCGTGCTGCACAGCGTTCGTCACCAGCTCCGTCGCGATCAGGGACAGGTCCTCGCGCGCGGCATCGTGTACCCCCCACTCGGCCAGCACGAGCCGCAGCTCGCCGCGTACGCGGGCCGCGGCCTCCGGCGTCCGTGCGGCCTCCAATCTCGCGGAGGCGGCCGCCAGTGCGGGGTGACCCTGTCCACGGGGCACGGGGGCACAGGGGTGGGGCTGTGGGCGAATCCGTCCGGCGGGCAGTGCTCGCATTGCCGGCCTCCTCAGTGCGCAACCTGCGTGGCCGCGCCTAGCGCGGGTCAGATGTCGGGTACAGGGGTAACGGCCAATGCCGGAACGGCACACGCGGGCGCTGAGCCCAACGCCAGCGCTAACGACATGTGCACTCCACCCGCTCAGGCGGCCGCCGATCACCTACTGATGACTGCACCGCTACGCCGAGTATCGAATGGGCACTAGAATGACCCCTAGCGCACTTGTAGCGCAAGTGCGGCGCAATAAATATGCGTTCGCTCGGCAGTCAGTCTCACGGCCAGATTGGGGCGTCCATGTGTGCAGCACGTCCGCGCGATGCGGCAGACTGGCAGACAGCAAGTGCGCAGCCTCGGGCGGCGCGGAGAGGAGGGCGACGGCGCGTGACACCACGACCCACCGGACCTACGGTGAACCGCCGGAACCTCGGAGCGGAGTTGCGGCGGCTCAGGGTGTCCGCTGGCCTGAAGGCCGAGGACGTCGCCCGGCACCTGGGATGCTCGGCGACCCGGATCAGCCGCCTCGAATCCGCTCACCCCAGTGCGGCCCTCAAAGCGGACGACATCCGGCGCCTGGGCGAGTTGTTCCAGATCAGCGATGGTCAGATCGCGATGCTGCTCGACATGCTGACCACCAGCCAGAAAATCGGATGGTGGGAGGCATACAGCGACGTCATGCCCAGCGGGCTCAAAGTGCTGGTGGGGCTGGAGTCGGACGCGCAGGCCGAACGGGCGTGGGAACCGCTGCTGGTCCACGGCCTGCTACAGACCGCCGACTACGCCCGCGCGGTCCTGTCGGGGTGGGGTAGTCACCGGCCCGGAGATGTCGCCGACCTGGTGGAGGTCAGGGAGCGCCGGCAGGAGTCCCTGACCCGCGTCGATGACCCGTTGGAGCTGTGGGTGGTCCTGGACGAGGGCGTGGTCAGGCGCCCGATCGGCGGCCGCGGCACCATGCACGCCCAGGTCACGCACCTGATCGAGATGTCCGAGCAGGCGAATGTGCATCTCCAGATCCTCCCCACCTCCAAGGGGGCGCATCCGGGCCTTGGGGGCTCGCTTGCCATTTTGGAGTTCGCAGAGGATCAGCCCGTGGTCTACCTGGAGACGACCGCAGGAAACCTCTACCTCGAAAAACGGCCCGATGTACGGACGTTCACGGGCATGTACCAAACGCTGGGGGCCATGGCGCTCCCAGTGGATGACACCACGGCGTTCCTCAAGAGCGTCGCAAAGGAGATGTGATGGACAGCACCAGCACCCACCTCGCTAACGCGGAGTGGTTCAAGGCGACAGCGTCCGGCGGCAACGGCGGCTGCCTGGAAGCCGCGTTTCTGCCGGATGGGCGGATCGCGCTGCGCGATAACGAGGACCTCGGCAACCCCCCGTTTGTCGTCAGCCGGCACGTCTGGGCGTGCTTCGTCGACGGCGTGCAGAAGGGCGAGTTCACGCCGCGGACCCCCTAAGGCGCACCACGTCCCGTGGCTCAACGGTGTATCGCCGATGTGAGAGACGGGGGTGTGTCATCCAAAGCAGAGGGCCGGCCCCGTTCGGGGCCGGCCCTCTGCTTTGGGTACTTTCGAGCGAGAGAGCTAGCTAGCGCTCTCGCTCGAAAGCGCGCACGCCTGCGGGGTGCGCGGGGCACGGGCTGCTACGCGGGAACGCGTACGCCCTCGTCCCTGCGGACCTGCGGGGCGGTGCCCATCGTCTCCGCCGCCGTGTGCGGGGTGCGCGGGTCTGCGGCCGTCAGCCTGCGGAGTAGTGCGGGGATGGCTGCGGACGGCGCGGAGCTCGGCGAGGACGCCGGGGCGTCCGATTCGGCGTCGGCGCGGGCCGCGCGGAGCGGCTGCGACGCCTCGACCGCCTCGCCGGCGAGGCGCTGGCGGAAATCCCCGATCCAGCTACGGACGGTGCCGATGTGTACCGCCTCGCCGGTCGCCTGGTGCAGTTCGGTGGCGCTCGGCTCCGACCCGCTCTCGCGCACCGTGCGCCGGTACAGCTCCCAACCGGCGGCCTTTTCCGGCGACTTCCACTCGTCGCCCGTGTGCGGCTCGACCTCGCCGGTCATCAGCGCGAGGATCTGGGCCTGAGCGGCCGTCAGTGCCGTCTCTGCGGCGCGTCGGTCCTCGGCAGCTTGCCGGGCGGCCGCGCGCTCGTCCTGGGCCCGGGCGGCGGCTTCTGCGGTCTCCTGCTCGGCTGTCTGCCGGGCGGCCGTGAGCTGGTCGAGCTCGACGGCCTGGCGCCGGTGCGCGGCCTCGACGGCGGCCGCCGCGTCCTGGAGCTGCCGGAGCTGCCCCGCGGCCTCCTCCGCGCGCTGCTCGGCTCGCCGGCGTGCGTCCTCGGCGCCCCGCTGTGCAAGCGACGCGGCGCGGGCCTCCTCGACGCGGCGGCGGGCCTCGTCGGCTGCCTGCTGTCGAGCCGTCTCCGCCTCGCGTACGGCGCGCTCGGCGGCGTCCAGCGCCTCCGTGCTCGCCCCCGCATCCTCACGCAGCGTACGGGCCGCGCGCTCCGCTTCCTGCCGCGCGTCCTCCGCCTCGCGCCGCGCGTCCTCCGCAGCCTGAGCCGCGCGAGCCGCTGTGGCCGCGCGCTCCTCCGCGGCCTCCGTTTCGGCAACCGCGCGGGCCCGCGCCGCTTCCGCCTCGGTCCGCGCGGTCTCCGCGGCGGCGGTCCGCTCCTCCGCGGCCTTCGCCTCGGCCGCCGCGCGGGCCCGCGCCTCCTCGGCCGCGCGCTCCGCCTCCTGCCGCGCGTCCTCCGCCTCGCGCCGCGCGTCCTCCGCAGCCTGAGCCGCCTTCTCCGCGACGGCGGCCCGCGCCCCCGCTTTGATCGCATCCGCGCTCGGCGTGATCGCCAAGTCCTCCAGCAGCGTCAGCACTCCCATGGGGTTGGTCACGTCCATGCGGGCGAGGTCGCCGACGCGGCCGCGGGCTACCAGGTACCGCGCCATCGTGAGGGCGGCCGCAGTGTCCGTGGCGACACCGGCCGAGTCGATGGCGGCCTGTGCCCGGGCCCGAAGCTGCTCGACGCGCTCGACAGCCTGCCCGCGCTCGCGGCGCTTCGTCTTCGGGTCCTGGGCGAGTTCGTCGCACCGGTCGAGCGCCTGCCCCAGCTCGTAGACCAGACCCGCGGCCCTGCGGATGCGGGCCTCGGCCGGTACCTGGCCATCCACACTGCCAGCGTCCAACCCGAACGCGGCGAAAATCCGCGCCCACCCGTGCAACCAACCCAGTTGCACGAGACGGACCGGGCCCGGCTTGGCCTCGGCCTCCTCGTCGCCGGCGTTGGCTTCCAACTTCTGGTCAAGGCCGTGTTCGACCAACCGCGCCGAAACGACCGGTACCGCGGCGAGCACCACCATGGAGATCCGCCCACCCGGGGCGTGCGCAGCGTTCATCGCGGCGGACGCGGCAACCAGGGTCCATGCCATCCGGCGTGTACGCCGCATCGACGGCGTCCACACCTTCGATTCAAGGGCCGCCCGGTAGAGCGACACGAAGCAAACCAGCTCGGCCACGTCGAAGATCGCGCAAAAGGCGATCCGCAGGGGCAAGGGAAGTTCGGCCGTGTCGCGGGCGAAGCCCCACAGCCCGTACAGGGACACGGCCATGCCGCACGCGCCCAGCACCGCGAGCGGGCCAGCGTCAGCGAGCGTCGACCGCACCGCGCGGCCGGTCTCGCGCTCAACCTGTCGCCGGCCGGCACGGGCACGGGCCCGGGCTCGCCACAGTGCAGCGGCCGCCTGGTGGACCGTGAGGTACACGAGTACGGCGCCGGTGACGAACACAGCGGCGGCACCCAGCGCAAGGGCCCACGGGGGCGACTGGGTGATGTGGTGGAGGACGGTGGTCACCGGTCACCCCCCGGTGTGCCGATCAGGCCATTTACACGCAAGTTGGTGCTTCGGGTACCTCGGGAGGCCGTAACGTTGTCGTACATGGGGACTCGTCTCCTTGTGCAGGTGGCCCCGGATTTGGCTTGGTAGGCGGTCCGGGGCCGCTTCGTGTCTGGAACGCGCGAGGAAGCTAGGACGCTCGCTAGGGCTCTAGCGAGCAACCAAGCGCGCTTTCGAGCGAGAGTGCTAGCTAGCACTCTCGCTCGAAAGCGCGTGGTACTCGGCCTCGTACGCCGTCTTCAAGGCGTGCTCGACCACGTCGCGTTTGGTCCATCCGCGCTGATCACTGACTTCTGCAACCAGGTCGTTCAAGATCGGGTCGACGCGCGTGTTGAGCTGCGCGGCGGTTTGAGGACCACGCCGGACCCGGGGCTTGGCCGCAGGCGGCGGGGCCGGCTCGGGCGGAGGAGTGGGGCGCCCGCCCGGCGGGTCGATCGGGTCTTGGTTCTCGTCCGGGGCTGGCCTTGGTCCGCCCCCGCCGCGCGGCCGCGGGTTTGGTCGATCGTCGCTCATACTGCGCGAACCCTCTCCAAATAGATCTTACGAAAGGCGTCGGCCACTGACTTCCCCTTGGGGTACTTGCCGTACCAAACGCCGGCCGCTCGGGACTCCGACACGATGACCTTGTCTTCCACGTACGGCGTGAGCAGCATCCCGGGCGAGGTGCGCTCGAACTCCTCGACGGCCCGCAGAGCATCGCGGGTCCATACCGCGCCCCTCCAGGCACAGCCGAGTACGATCCCCACCTCCTCCAGGTGATCCGGGAGTCCAAGACTGCGCTTGTGGTTACGGAACCTGTGCACCGTCTCCTTGGCGCCATCCACGCCGTCTAGCCCGTCCTCGTTCGGCTTCGCGGCGTAGACCACTTTCCGCGACGCCGTGAGGATGTTCTGAATGATCATGCCCCCTTGGCGGTTCGGGGCGTCAAAGAAGACGTGTGCGTCAACGCCCTCCAGGGATCGCAACAGCCGTACGTCGGCGTGGTCGTCGGCGTTCTTCTCGCGGTTCGACACGCTGCGGGCGCTAGGGATGACCCGGAGGTTCGCCGGCCATCCGCCCGCCCGGTCCAGGTGCACCGCGAGGTCGTCGGCCCACCCCTCTACGTCCTCGTTGCCGAGAATCGCGCCGATGTGCAGACCCTCCTTAACGGGCGTCGCTCCGGTCCACTTGGTGGTTGCTCCCCGGGGGTCGCAGTCGGCCAAGATCACGTCATCGCCGGGGTTCTCCTCGGCACACACGACCGCGAGGGAAAGAGCGGTGGTCGTCTTGGTGACCCCGCCGCTCTCCGAGTAGGCCGTGGACCGCTCCTTCTGAGTCGTCATGGCGCGCATCCTAGCTTTCTCGCTTGCTTCCTCGCGCGCTCACGCGCTTTCTAACTCCCTTGCGGGCTCGCGCTCTAGGTTGCTAGCTAGCACGCTAGAAAGCAACTACAGTGTGCGGACAAGAGAGGGGCCGGGCGGTAGGACGCCCGACCCCTCAAGGTCGGCCCCGTCGGACGGCAGTGGACTGCCAGCGTCCGGGGGCCTCGATCCTGTTTGGAGGATCAATGCTCAACGTAGCGGAGACGACAAACGCTCAGACGACGTTGCCCACGCATCTGGGTGAGGTGGGTCCAGTGACTCCTACCGGCGGCTGGGCTGTCATGCCGGACGGCGATGATCTGGTGGCGGTGGCCGCAGCGCTGAACGCCACGGGCCAACCCCCGGTCTTCCTCGACCACTTGACGGCCTGACGGGCCTGGCGAGGCGCCCCACGCCTTGGCGTGGGGCGCCGCTCGTCGTCGGCGAGTCACTGGCGGGCTCTTCGACAGCGGGGAAGCCCCGCCGGCCGGGGGAGCGGTGAGCGAGGTACGTCGGCACCGACACGGAGTCTCGCCGGTTGTCCTGCTGCCGGCGTCCCACCCGGCACCCGACCCCGCAGGCCGCGGCCCAGCCCCACGGCGGCCGTTTTGGCGTGTGCACGCTATGCGGGGCGGGTGGCTCCCACCAGACCACCGCTCTTGTAGAGGGGAACGATGTGTACGGATTCGCCCGTCTTGGGTGCTTCTATCACCTTGCCGTCGCCGTAGTACATGGCCACGTGGTAGGCGTCCGCACCGTTGCCGTCGTGGCTGTAGAAGATCAGATCACCAGGTTGGAGGTCGCTCATCTTCACCGGTCGTGCGGCGGTTGCTGTGTACTGGTCTCCGCTGGTGCGGGGAAGGTGGACAGTGGGCCACCAGGCGTTTTGCACCAGGCTGGAGCAGTCGAATCCGGCATGTGCGGACGCGTAGCAGGTGCCGTTGAGCATCCCGTTGCCCCCGGAGCAGAAGCCGACCGAGGGGCCGGCCGGGGTACCGCCGCCCCACACGTACGGCGTTCCGAGGTACGTAGCGGCCTTGCGTACGGCGTCAGATCCGGTGCCGGTGCCGGTGACGGTGAGCGGCTGGGCGATGCTCCACACGGCTGCCTGATCCTCGATCTTGGAGATGTAGTTGGTGGTCTCCTTGTATGGCGGGATGCCGTGGTACTTCTCGACGGCGCCCCATCCCGCGTTGTAGCCGGCCAGGGCCAGGGCCTCGGCGCCTCCGGGGTAGCCGCTGTTCTTGGCCTTGGCGAACAGACTGCACATGTAGCGGCCTTGGGCCATCACCGCGTCGCCGATGTCGTGGGGGGAGGCGGTGCCGTTCCCGTCGTCGTCGCGGCCCCAGGTGCCCCATGAGGCATCGGTGAACTGGGCATACCCCTTAGCCGTGCCGGCGCTTGTCTGCGGGCCGTCCTTGTCCTTGAAGTTGGATTCCGCCCAGATCTGTGCGGCGATCAGGGCGGGCGTCTCGTCATCGGCGCACAAGCCGGCCGCCTTGCTGATCCACGGGAGGAAGTCCGCCGGGACGCCCGCCAGTCCTCCGGCGCCGGCGGCCGCGCTGGCGCCGCCCATCGTGGCCACTCCGATGCCAACGGCCATGACCAACCCTCCGGCTACCGCCACTACGCCGGCCGCGGCCACACTGCCCTTCATGATGGTTCCCTCCCGCGCCGCTTCGTGATCTTGCGGCGGCGTACGTCCCGGCTGGCCTGCCACGCCTGCATCCACACCGTCTCGCTCACCCGGTAGCCGGCGGCCCACTTCTCCGGGCGGCGCACGCCGTATATCCCCGACTCGACTTTGGACACCATCCCGCTGGACACCCCGATGACGGCGGCGGTTTGCTTCTGCGTCAGACCCGTGCGCGCGCGCAACTCAGCGAGCGTCCTTGATCCCTTTGTCGGCGCTAGCATGTCAATCGGTACCTGTAAGGCGTCAGCAAGTGCACGCATTACCCGAGCCGATGGTGTGCGCGCCTGTGATTCCGCATTGCGCACCGTCTCCGGAGAGACGCCTGCGAGCAGGGCGAGTTGAGCGCGAGTCAGCCCGTTCCGCTGGCGAATCCGTCGCAGTTGATCGGCCCGGAAGCCCGATGGTGTGTCTGCCATGGGTCCCAACTTTTAGCAGTAATCAATGTCAGTAGTAAGTGGTAGTCTCCAGCGTATCCGAGTCATTACGTAGAGGTAGGGGGGATGGCCATGAAAGACACCGCGTCCGCCCTCGTCGGTTCCCCGACAAGGCACTTTGCCGTCATGGGAGCCCACGGAGGGGCGGGCGTCTCCACGGTGGTCCGGCTGCTCGATCCGGCCGAGCGCGGCTCAGCCGTGGAACTCGCACCGGGCGCGCAGCTCAGCCAGCACTACATCCCGGTGGTGGTTGCCCGGTCAACTGCTTACGGCCTGGCCCGGACCGGAGATCTGCTCACCCGCTGGCACCCCGGAGTGCCCCGGCCGTGGCTGGTCATCGTCCGGGATGCACCCCTCCGCCCCCCGCTGCCGGTGCGGTATCGGGCCCGGGCCCTGGCGAGTCGCACGCTCGGCATTGCCCACGTGCCGTACCTGTACCGGCTTCGGTGCACCGACAATCCCGGTGACGCGCTGTCAGACAAGGCAGTAAAACGGGCCAGCCGGGGCCTGCGAACGAACCTTCAAGCGGATTGAAAGGAATGCACATGCACATGCAGTTGCTCACTGTGGCACAGGATCATCTTCACCTGCTGCCGGTGAAGGACCCCACTCCGGCGAGCGGGCTGAACAATCCCGCTCCGGTCGCCCCTCCCGGGATGCAGGGCACGTTCAACGACTGGATCGCGTGGGCCAAGTACCTGGGCATGGTGGCGGGAGTCATCGGTTTCATCGCCTGCGGCATCATGATGATGGTCGGCCGCCGCAACCGCTCCCACCTCGCGGCCGAGGGCGCCGGCGGGCTCGTGTGGACCATCGCGGGTATCTCGACGGTCACGCTCGCGGTCAGCGTCGTCACCGCCATGATGAGCTGAGGCACGGATGTCCCTGGATATCCAGCACGCCGCAGCTCAGCGCATGCGCCGGCTGATCGGCGGCCTTGTGGTCCTGGTCGTCATCCTGGTGGCCGGTGTGGTGGTGCTCGTCACCCGCGGTGGAGGATCCCCCTCATCCGCCCCTACGGCGGCGCCGGCGCCGTCGGCGCCGTCGCCCTCCTCGACCGCGACGCCCCGGCCTGTGGCCACGGAGACGGACGACGGCAGCACGTTTCTGGCCCCCTCAACGTGGGTGGCCTTGCCCGCGGGCAAGGCCACGAAACAGGGCCTGCCGACGGGCTTCCCTCACACCGTGGAGGGTGCGGCCGCCGTGGCGGTCGCCTCGGTCCGCGCCGGGTGGACGTGGGACGCGGACGCCGCTGCCCGTGCCGCGGCGGTCTATGCCGTCCCCGCCGACGCGGCCGCGCTCCAGAAAGCCGCGCGTGCTAGCACCGCCAACAGCCGCGTGAGCGTGGGTCTGCCGGGCACGGGCGCCCTGCCGGCCGACGCGCAGATGACGTCCTCCCCGATCGGGGTGCAGTGGAAGAACGTCACCGCCGACCGGGCCACGCTCTCGGTGGAAGCCCGGGTCGTCTACACCGCGGGCAGCGGACAGCCGCAGAAAACTCAGGTCATCGCGACGACCGCCGAATGCGACTGGATCGCCGGTGACTGGCACATCAAGGCCGGCCCCGGTGAGGACTCTCCCGAGCCCTTCGACCTGGGGACGGCCGGTTTCAACTCGGCCGGCTGGCGGGCCCTCCAGGAAGGGGACAACCAGTGACGCGCGGAAAGGGCGTCGTCCTCGCCATCCTCGCCCTGCTGGCCTTCGCCCTACCGTCGGCCCCCGCCTCGGCAGCGCCCGAAACGGCTCCGGCGCATGCCGTGTCCGCGCCGGAGTTGGCCCCGGCCTGGGATTGGTGGGGGGACACCTGTTCATTCGTCACCGCGCCAGTATTGGGCACCGCGGGCGTCGCCGGATGCAAAGCCGTCGCGAAGATCATTGTCCCCGGAGCGAAGAAAGCCGTCACGTCGGCTCTCAATTCCACAGTCGTCAAACCGATGGCCGACGGCGCAAGCGAATTCGCTTCCCAGATCCTCAAAGAGGGCCTGACATGGTGGCTGACCACACCAAGTGTGCAGGTGAAGGATTCCGGCCTCACCACCTCGGAGACCGGAAAAGGACCGGACGGCACCACGGTCACCGTGTCACTCCAAGCCATTTGCCTAGGAATCGGCGAGATGATCGCCATCCTGCTTTTGATCATGCAGGGAATCCGGGCAATGATCCAAAGGAAGGGAAAACCGCTCGTTGATGCAGTCCAGGGACTCGTCATCAACGTGGTGGTGTGCACCCTGGGAATCGTCATCATCGACTCCATGCTCATCGCCTCGGATGAGCTGACCACAGAGATCGTCAACGTGAGTTTCCACGGGGACAGCAAGCTGACCGCCGCCATGGTGGCCATGCTCCTGCCCGGCGGTTTCAACAGCATGGCACTCCTGCTGATGTCCCTCATCGTGGTCCTCGTGGGAGTGGCGCAGTTCTGCGCCCTGTTCCTCCGACAAGCAGCAATCCCGATCCAAGCGCTTTTGCTGCCCATTGCCGGAGCAGGACAGATCGGAGGAGAAAAGGCCCGCCAGTGGCTCCCCAATCTCTACACGTCGATTTTCGTCGTGATCGGCTACAAGCCCATGGCGGGGCTGATCATCTCCGCGGGATTCGTGGAGATCGCTAACGGAAATTCGGTCGTCGACTGGGTTCGCGGCCTCGTGACACTTATCATGTCGATTCTTGCCCTTAAAGCCCTGATGGCGCTTTTCGCGCCGCTCGGGGCGGCCGTGGCGGGATCGACCTCCGGCGGGATCGCGAGCATCGCCGCCATGGTCGGCATGGGTGCCGCTTCGGAACGCGGGGGCAACGGGGGCGGGAGCGGTGCTCCTGCCTCAGCTGTGCAGCACGCATCGGCGATGTCCAAGGGCGGCCCGGCAGCTGACGGCGCTGGTGCCGCAGGCGCCGCAGGCTCGGGCGGCGCTGCGGCCGCAAACCCGTACGTGGCAGCCGCTCAGGTCGCCATGGCCGGCAAGGACGCCGCAGCCGCGGCCATGTCCGGTCAGGACATCAAATCAGACGCCTCCCGCGTCCCGCAGCAGCAAGACGGCAGCAAGGGCGGCGACAGCGCGGGCGGCACGGACGGACAACCCGGACCGGCCTCACCGGCTACCGGCGGAGCGTCCCGGGCCACCGGCGCCCATCAGGGCGTCCAGGTCGCGGTGCGGGCCGCCGAGGCCAACAACCACGGGGAAGGAGACGGAAACGCATGACCTCGAACGAACCGCAGGCTGCACGCCTGTACGGAGGCTGGCGGCGCTCACGCACCCTGGGCATCGGCCACCTGAACACCGGTCAGACCGCGATCGTGGTCCTGTCGATCCTGCTGCCGATCTTCATTGCGAACTTCGGCGGCATGGCCACGCTCGGCATCACGCTGCCGCTGGCCCTGGTCGTCATCGTGCTGGCCGTCTGGCAGCGGCACGGCATGCCGCTGCTGGACCTGGCGATCGGCCGGGCGCGCTGGCAGTGGGCCGCCACCCGCGGCGAAACGTCGTACCGCGGCATCTACCAGCCGCACCCCCGAGTGCTGGACCTGCCGGGCGTGCTGGCCCCGACCAAGCTCCTGCGCGTGGAAGACACCGGCGGCGGCGGCCCCGTGGGCCTGGTCTGGAACCAGGCGACCGGTCAAATGGCCGCAACGCTCCTGCTGTCGCCCGGTGGTGCCCTGCTGGCCAACCGCCACACCGTGGAGACGCAAGTGTCCTCCTGGGGGGACACCCTGGCCGCACTGGCCAACGAGGAATCCGTGGACGCGGCCACCGTCACGATCCAGGTCACCCCGTCCTCGGGCGCGGCCCTGGCCGACCACGTACGCGAGCGCATGCGCACGTCCGCCCCGGACCTGGCCAAGAGCACGGTCCGCGAGCTGGTGGCGTCCGCGCCACGTGCGTCCGCGTCCATGCTCGCGTGGTTCACCCTGGTCACCTCGCCAGGCCGGGCCGCCGACCGGCCCGACAACCCCGCCGAGGCCGCCGCGGAGACGCTTCGCCGGCTCGACGGCGTAGACCTGTCCGGCGCGGGCGCGGACGTGTTCCGCCGGGCAACGGACACCGACCTGGTGCGCATGGTCCGCGGCGCTTTCGTGCCCGGTGACCTCGACGCCCCCGAAGCACAGATGGCGGCCCTGACCTGGGATCAGGCCGGGCCGTCGGCCGCCGAGGAGGAGTGGACGACCTACCGCCACGACGGGCACGTATCCCTGTCGTGGGTGCTGCGGGAAGCACCGCGCAAGCCGGTCCCGTACTCGGTGCTGCTGCCGCTCCTGGCCCCGGGCCGCTTCCCGCGCCGGATCACCCTCGGGTACCGCATCCTGCCGACCGAGGAAGCCTCAGCCGTGGTCGAGCGGGAGGTCAACGCCTCCGACGCGCGCGCGGAGTACCGGCGCCGCACACAGCGCAGCACCACCCGCCGCGAGCGGGCCGACGCCGAGGCCGCCGAGCGCAACGCCACTCAGGAGGCATACGGCTCCGGGATGGCCCAATGGACGATCCACGTCACCGTCACCGCCACCCCGGACACCCTGACCGCAGCAGAAAGAGAGTTGGAGACAGCCGCCAAGCAAGCCGGCGGGCTCCGGTTCCGTCCCGCATACGGCGGGCAGGCAGCCGCGTTCACCGCGGGCCTGCCAGTGGGCATCCACCCCCTCGCCTGACCGAGAGGAAGCACATGAGTAAGCAGACGCGTTCCCGGCTCAATGAGGGAGCCGGGAACGCTTCGGCGGAGCCTACCGCCTGGCGGCTCAACCGGTCGGTCATCGCCCCCCGCCATGGCTGGCGAGGGGCGGGTTCCGGCCGTGCCGCACACGTGGACAAGGGATCGGTCTACCTCGGCACCACCACCGAAGTCGCCGGCCTGTTCCCGTTCGTCCTCGGTGCCCCGCTGCCCGCGGAGGGCGTACCGATCGGCCCCGACCTGCTGACACACGAAATGGTCTGCTTCGACCCGGGCGGCTGGGTCGGCAAACTTGTCCAGAATCCGGGCGTCTGGATCATGGCCCAACCCGGGGCCGGCAAGAGCGCGATCACGAAGCGGATCGCGCTGGTGTACGCCTCGTACGGCTCCATGATCGTCGTGCCGGGCGACGTGAAGGGGGAGTATGCGCCGCTCGTGCGCGGCCTCGGCGGCCAGGTCGTCCGCATCGGCCGGGGTCTGGACCGCCTGAATCCGCTCGACTCCGGGCCGATCCGGCGCCGGCTGGACAGCCTGCCGGCCAACCGGCGGGAATCGCTCCTCGCGGAGATCAACGGCCGTCGCTCGGACCTGCTGCACGCGCTCCTTGCGACCCCGCACGGCCTCGGCAGACGGGCGACGGCCCCCGAGGCCAACGTGGTAGGCGCCGCGGTGGCCATGGTCGCCGAGAAGTTGGCCGATGACCCGGTAATCCCGGACGTGGTGCGCGTGCTGCGGGAGGGCCCGAAAGAGCTGTGGACGCGGCTCCTGGTGGACACCCTGGACGACTACCGCACCTTGGTGCGGGAGGTGACGTTGGCGCTGGAGAACCTGTGCACCGGGCCGCTGGCAGGTCTGTTCGACGGCCAGACCACACAACCCCTCAACCTCGACGCGCCGGCCGTCTCCGTGGACCTGTCCGCGCTGCTGACGGCCGGTGACCAGGTGGTGGCCTCCGGCTTGCTGGCCACCTGGTCCTACGCATACAGCAGCATCGACTCCGCGCGGGCCCTCGGCCTGATGGACCGGCCCCTGGTGCTGCCGCTGGATGAGATGTGGCGGGCGCTGCGGGCCGGCCCCGGCATGGTCGACGCGATGGACTCCATGACGCGCCTGAACCGGTCAAAGGGTGAGGTGACGATCTTCGTCACGCACTCGCTCCGCGACCCCGAATCCCTGCCGACCCCGGAGGACCGGGCCAAGGCGCTGGGCCTGATGGAGCGCTGTGACTCCCTGATCCTGGGCGCCCTGTTGATGGGCGAGCTGGAGCGCGTGCACGAACAAAAGCCCCTCACCTCGGAAGAAAAGGCCCTGGTCGCCTCCTGGTCGGCGCCCGGCGTCACCGGGGTGGACGGCACCACGCAGAAGCACCCCGGCCGAGGAAAGTATCTGATCAAGATCGGCACCCGGGCCGGCTCGCCGGCCCGCCTCGACCTGACCGAGGCCGAGGCAACCATGTACGACACCGACGCGGCCATGCGCCGCAGGGCGGAGGTACCGCGGTGAACGACACGCAAGGGGGCGGGGGCGGCGAACTCGCCGCCCCTGCGGCGATCCTCGGCGTCATCGTCGGCGGCGGGGGCCTGTTCGCCGGCTCCTGGCTGGGCGGCACGCTCGGGACCCTGGTCGCGGGGGGCGGCTGGAACCCCCCGCCGTTCTCGGTGAAGTCCGCGTTCCGCCTGCTCTCGGATGGGCCGGGTCAGCTGTGGCCGGGACACGCCACCGCGGCGACGGTCGGCCTGGTCGTGCTCCTGGTCCTGGTGCTCGTCGTGCTCGGCGCGGCCGCCTGGTACGTCTGGCAACGCTGGTTCTCCCACCGGCCCGGCCTCGCCGGCCCACGCGAGCTCGCGCCGCTCGCGCCCAAGGCGGTGGCGGCCCGTGCCCTTACTCTGCGGCCCTCGCTGGCCAAGGCGGAGTCCGTGAAGCCCGACGACAGCGGGATACTGCTCGGCAACCTGGACTCCGCGCGCGGCGCGGAGCTGCGGGCAAGCTGGGAAGACGTAATGCTGGCGATCATGGCGCCCCGCGCCGGCAAGTCCACCGCGCTCGCGGTGCCGGCGCTGCTGCGCGCGCCCGGGGCCGTCCTGTTGACCAGCAACAAACCCGACGTGTACGCCACGTGCGCACGGGCGCGGGCAGGCGCGGGGACAGTGTGGCTGCTCGACCCGCAGGGCATCACGTACTCGCCCCGCGGCCTGTGGTGGAACATGCTCGACTCCGCCCGCACCATCGAGGGCGCCGGCCGGCTCGCAAGCCACTTCATCGCAGCCACCACGGACGAAAAGTCGCGCGGCGACTTCTGGATGGGTGCCGCGAAGAACCTGCTCACCGGCCTGTTCCACGCGGCCGCAGTCTCCGGCGGCTCGGTGGCGGACGTGCTGGCCTGGCTGTCCACCCCCTCCGACCGGGGGCCAGTGAACGCACTCAAGACCGCAGGGAAGGAAGCGCTCGCGCAGCAGCTCGCCAGCACCGTTGCCGGCGCCGCCGACACCCGGGACGGCATCTATGAGACCGCCCGTCAGTGCGTGGCCTGCCTCCTCGACCCGGAGACGCTGGCCTGGGTCACCCCCGACCCGACGAAGCCGGAGTTCCGCCCGGCGGACTTCGTGCGCACCCGCGACACCCTGTTTCTGCTGTCCAAGGACGGCGGGGGCTCGGCGGCCGGCGTCATCGCGGCGGCCGCTGACGCCGTACTACGGGGAGCAATGGCGGCCGCCGAACGGGCCGGCGGCCGGCTCGACGCGCCGCTGTTGGCCGTGCTGGACGAAGCGGCGAACGTCTGCCGGATCGAAGATCTCCCCGACTTGTACTCCCACCTGGGCTCGCGCGGCGTCATCCCCCTGACAATCCTCCAGAGTTACCGCCAGGGTGTCCGCGTCTGGGGTGAGGCCGGCATGGATGCGCTGTGGTCGGCGGCCACGGTCAAGCTCCTCGGCTCCGGCCTGGATGATGCGGAGTTCGCCGAGAAGGTCTCGCGGCTGATCGGTGAGCACAAGGTGCATGAACGGTCGGTGTCGCACGGCTCGACCGGGCGCAGCGTCAGCACCTCGCGCCGCCGCGAGCGGGTCATGGAGGCGGCCGAGGTCCGGGCCCTTCCCAAGGGCCGGGCTCTGCTGCTGGCGACCGGCGTACGTATCGGCATGGTCAGACTGCGGCCCTGGTACCTGGAGCCGGACGCGGGCCGGCTGTCCGCTGACTTCGACGCGGAGACGGCGGAGATCGCCGCCCGCGCCTCCCGGAAGGTCATCACGGCGTGAGCAACGAACCGACCCTCGACGGCCTCTCGGAGGATTTGGAGGACCTGAAAGCCACCGTGCTGGGGTTCGCGACCCAACTGGAACACAACACCAAGATCGTGGGCCAGCTCGCGGCCAGTCCTGACGGCCAGGGCGGCGGGGGTGCCGAGGGCGGCAAGAAGAAGCCGAAGGTTCCGCCGTTCATCCTGCGCCTGGGCGGCGAGGAGTACGACACGGAGTTGACGGCGCTCGCCGCCTGGGTGGAGAACCTGTTGGTGCCCACCTACCTGGCCGAGGTCTCCTCGTCGGCGACCTGGTGCGCGAGCTGGTGGGCGCATGAGGCGGCGGTCGCCCGGCTGCATGCCTGCTGGCTGGCCTTCCAGGAGTTGACCGACCCGGAGACGGGCGGACGGACCGGCCCGTCCATCTGGCACCGGGACCACCTGGACCCCATGGTGACTCAGCTCCGCGACGGCTCCGGGCCGTTCGCCGGCTGCATGACCAACCCGGACCGCGAGCAGCACAGCGATCTGCCGGCACCTCCGGTCAAGTCCCTGTCGGTGCGGGCCAAGGCGCGACCTGCCACCTGAACCGCTGGCGTGCACACGCTAAGGGCCGGAGGGGAAGGAATCCCTCCGGCCCTTGCTGTTGTCACCCCCTACGGGATGCGGCGGGGCGGTGTGCTGGTTGATGTCGGGACCAACCCGCGCCCTTGTCCGGCCTGGGCCGGGCCGTTCTTCCGTCCGCCGCGAGCTGTCGGCGGCGCCGTGGTGGACCTGGCGGTGGCGGCAGCGGCACGGGCCTCGGTCGCGGCCGTGCCGTCCAGTCCCGCGGCGTCGCTCCACTCGGCGCCGGCGGTGCCAAGGTCGCCGCGGGCGTCCGCCTCGGCGGCTCGGCCGCGGGCTGCGTCGGCCTCGCCGAGGGCGGCGTCTGCCCGGGAGCGGTGATCGGCGATGCTGCGTGCCTGGGCGGCCGCCTGGCGCCGCTGCTCAGCGTCTCGGCGGGCTTCGTCCCCCGTGCCGGTCTGGGTGCCCGTAGGTGCGGGCGTGGCCTTCCGCTGAGGCTCGGCGCCGCCGGTCGGCGGCGGAGTCCGTGAAGCGCTGGTCATCGTGAGTCCTTCCCTTCCTCCGGGGTCACCGGCCGTGCGTACGGGTAGGCGTCGCCGGGCTCGTCGCGGGAGCCGCCGGGGCAGCCTGTGGACCGGAGCCCGGGGCCGCGCCCGGCGTCGCCGTGGTGGACTGCGCGGTGGCGGCAGCAGCGCGAGCCGCAGCCGGAGCCGCAGCCGGCGCGTGGGCAGCCGTCGACCGGGCCGCGCTCGGGGCCGCAGCCGGCGTTGCTGCCGGAGCCGTGGTCGGCGCGTGCGCGGCCACGATCGCCGGTGCTGGGACCGGCGTCCTTGCCTGCTCGGTGAGCAGCCCGTGAGCAGCCTCGGCCGGTGTCAGGCTGATGCCGGCACGCGCCGCCTGCTGGATGCGCGTGGGCACCCCGGCCAGGGCCTCGCGGGGCTCGTGGCCGGCCTCTCGAAGCTCCCTCATTTGCCCAGCGATGCCCGGCCACTCACGGGAAGTCACCAGCTGGCCCAACACGGTCTCGTCGGCCAGGGCCTCCCGCGCAGTGACCACCATCCGGGCATTTTCCTGCGGGCTCACCCCAAGGCGGGCCAACTCCGCGCCGCGGTCGCCCAGACCGGATTTCTCGTCGCGTCCGAGCACCTTCCGGACGCTGTTCTTGACGGCCTCCACGATCTTCTTCACCAATTCGGTGACGCGCTTGCCGAGGCCGGGGCCTTCGCGCTCGGGCCGCTCCTGGCCGAGGGGCGGTGCCCACGGATCATGCGGGGCCGCGGCGGCCGGGGAGGCCGTCACGCCGGGCGTCAGGGAGCCTGCCCGCAGATCGGCGTCAATCTGTGCAATCACGGGTGCCGCGTCCTGGAGGAACGTCTCCACGTTCACCCCGGAGTTCTCCAGCGTCCGCAGTTCTTCCGCGAGTTGGGGCCATCGGGAACTGCTCACGATCTCCTCGGCAACGGCCATCGGAGCGGTTTCCTTGACCAGTTCCGCGTACCGGTCGTGCACCGGGTCCGCGGCCGGCCGCTGCGCCGCCGCCGCGTCTGCGGCCGGCTGCGGCCCGACAGCAGGCGCGGCGGCTGCCGCCGCTGCCGCCGCCTGCTCTCGCTGCTGGTGCTCGCGGATGGCCTGCGCGGCCATCACGAGCACCTGCAACACGACGGCGGCTGTCTGCCCGGCCTGACCGGCGGCCCGCTCCATGGCCATGGTGTCGCTCATCTGCATACCCCGTTCTGTGTCGTCATTTGTCTCCTCAGGTCTCCGCCTTTGTCCCGACTCTGACGCTAGTTCACGTGCCGTCGTGGGACGACGGGTTTGCGGTGTGTGCGGGCGACGCGGTTACCTGCGTGGGCCTCGTGGCTGGTTCCTGCTGCGCGCGGCCTCCTGGGCGGCTCGGTCCGGCGCCGTCAGCTCGCCATGTCGCGGAGAATGCGTCGAGGTCGGCGTTCCGCTCCTCCTTCCGGTGATCCGTGTCAGCGGCGCCGAATCGCCCTCCTGATGCAAGCGGCCTTGCAGTCGCCAAACGAGTACCTGGGCCACGCTGTCCGCATCGGCCAAGTCTCGCGCTCCGGCGACCTCCACCAGAAGCTCGACTGGTTGATGACTCTCACCGGCCGCCTTGATCAGGTAGGCGGCCAACGTGGCCGAGGCAGGATCGGCAAGTACGTCTGCGGCGTACTGCGGCACGGCTCGCCTCACTGCGGCGCCGAATGTGGGCGCTTCGGGCCCGACGCCGAGGGGCGTGCTCTCGGCCGCGCCGGCTGCCCGTGTGACCACTGGCGGCGGTGCCGCGCCCGTGCCGGCCCGCGCGGTGCCCTCGTCGCCATCGTCCGTCGTCTCCGCCGCCGCGCGCACCGCCGTAACGGCCCCCTCGGGAAGATGGGCCAGGCGCTCCGCGCCTGCGCCGGCTGCCATCACCGCGATGGAGAATCGGGAAGGGTCGCGGCCTGCCGCGAACTCACGTAGACGTGCCTCCGCGAACTCCTCGGCGGTCATGCCGGCGGGGATGGTTCCTGTGCCTTCCGCGTCCGTGAGGTAGACATCGGCCTCGTTGACGAAATCGCTGTGTCCGATACTCCACCGTACCGGCGCCCCGTCCATCGGCTCGGTGGTGCCGACGGTGGAAGGCAGGGGTGCCCGGCCGGGTGGGACCACGGTGGAGGTTGCCCGGGTGTCGTTGTCCATACGGCGCTGCAACCGCCACACCAGTACCTCGGCGGTGCTCTCCGCGTCGCTGAACCCTCGGGCTCCGGCGACTTCAGCGAGTACCTGGGCCACGTTATGCCCTGCGTTTTCCACCTGCCGGATGGTCGCGGCGAGTGCTGGCCAAGCCGCCTCGCCGAGGATGGTTTCCGCAAGGTGGGGGAGAGCTGAGCGCACCACCGAGGCGTAGGTCTCAGACAGTGCGGGGCTGCCCGCCCGCGTCGTCGCGTGGCGCCAATTCGCGCGGCTTCCCTTCGCGCTGCCGTGCCCGCTGCTCGCGCCGTAAGCCGCTTCGGTAGCGGCACGCAAGTGCGTTCCGGCCCGAGCGGCTGCGTGCTCCTGGGCGGCATGCTGGGCGACCTGGTGCCACTTCATCGCCGCAGTGATCGCCAGGGCGACCGCAGCCAAAAGTGCAATCGCGGCCGCGGCCTCGCCTCCGTCCGCGACCATGGCCGCGCCGAGGGCAACAAGCTGAGTCGCAGTCCGCAGATGGGCGTTCGCCTGGCTGTCCATGCGGCGGCTCGTCGGTGCTCTGCCGGCCCGCTCGAACGCATGGGCTGCCGCGCGCAGCTCATCCCGTACAGCGGCCGGTGCCTGTGCGGCGAAGGTGGCCAGGAAGTCCGCAAGGGCCGTTACTTCACCGGCGCCCGCCGCGTTACCGGCCTGCCCGAGAACGGCTGCGGCCTGGTGCACGTGCTCCGCGGCAAGCTGCCACGCGGCTGCCCTGCTCGTCGTATGTACCGCGTCCGCAGCCATCCCCGCGGCTGCCCCTCCCTGTCCCCATCGCTCACGTACGCGGGGAAGGGACAAGTCCGGTGCGAGCTTCGTTCCGGGAAACCACACAGCCCGGCCAGCTCCCGTACGATCTCCGGGCAATGCGACGGAGTAGCCGGTGACCGTGCCGTCTGGCGCGACCCTCTTCCTCAGCCGTATGCCGGCCTGCTCGATGGCAGCGAAAAACTCGCCATCGGATCGCGCCCCGGCTGCGGCTTCACGCACGCGGCGTTGCAGCGTCTCCCGCGGCGTCTCGTCCCGGCCGTGGCGCTCGGCCTTCCCCAGTTCCTCGGAAGTCGGCCACCGGCTTGCAGTCTTGTCACCGCTGCTGAGCCGGCGCAGTCCGTACCGTTTCTCCAGCTCTCGGGCTCGTGCCTGCATCTTCTTGTAGTCCCGTCGCACGTCCGGCACCCGGCCGTCTTGTCGGGCGAGGGTAGCCACGATGTGAATATGGTCGTCGGCATGCCGCACCGCCACCCACCGGGCCCCCATCGGGTCGCCCTTCTTGGCGATGCCTACGGCGTCCATAATCTCGCGCGCAACGTCTGCAAACTCGTCATCCGAAAGAATCCGGTCACCTGGATCTAGACGGACTGGCACGTGGTAAACGTGCTGGGCTGGGGGCTTCCCGTCCAGTGCGGCCACGGGTGCCTCCAGCAACATGGCCAGGCTCGGAATCGTGGCACCGGAAGAACGGGCCGGGTCCAACACACCGCCGTCCCATGCAGCCACCATGTGCGGGTCGGTGTGCTCGTTCGCCTTGCCCGGCCCGTACAGGTAGTACAGCAGGCCGGCGGCACGCGATCCGCCCTTCGCCTTCTTCGCGATCACGCGCGGCCTTCCAGCACAGCGAGCGTCGCCGCGTCGATGCGCTGCACCGCGCGTTCCACTCGCTCGACGACGGCCGCGATGCGTTCGGGCGTCTCATCGCCTTCGGAGTTCAAGACGTGGGCGATCTGGTTGAGGTTGTTGCCGATCCGGTTGACGGCAACGCGAGCATCGGCCAGGGCCCGTAGTCGGTCCTTCACGTCCACGGGAGCGGGGGAAACCTCTTCCTTGGCGACAGCGAGTGCAGCGCGAGCCGCGAACGCGGCCGGCTTGAGTCCGGCTGCGGCGGCTGCGGCGAGGATGATCGCCAACTCAACGTCGTTGTACGCGAGGTTCACGCGGTGTCGGCGCGGGTTGTCTGAGCGTCGCTCGCGTCGGCGGGCGCGCGGTGCTTCGTCGGTCATTTCCCCTGTTCCTCGTACGAGGGACAGCCCAACCATCGGTCCGTGCCCGGACCGAAAAGGTGGCCCCGATGCGCTGAGCATAGCTCGGCAGGGGCCACCGAACATGGTTATTGGAACAATAACCACTAACTTGCTCCGACGTGTCGGCCGCTGGGGGCGGGTGCCGGGGTAGGGCGGCACGCGGCGAAGCCGCGTCAATGGCAGTCACCTGCGCGTGAGTCGGCCTGTCGACACTCGTGCAGGTGAACAGGCATCGCGGTTACCATGCTCGGCATGACAACACCGACCGATGACACGTCGTCAACAATGATGGCTGCTGCTGAAAACCTCCTGACATCACGAGTGGAAGCTATCCGTCCGGTGGCGGCAGCGCTGGCCGAGCGAAATCGGATTCGGGCTCTGCTTCATGAAGCCGAGAAGGTGTATGGCGCTGCCTACTCGGCGGCGCAGGGCGCCGGCTGGAGCACAGACGAGCTCAAGCAGATGGGGGCCGAAGAGCCGGCACGGCGGCCCCAAGGTCGGCCGCGAAGTTCACGGACCCGCCGCAGTACCTCAAAGCCGAGCGTTCCACCGCAGGGAGGCAACGACGGCAGCGGGTTCGACGGGGGCGCAGAAGAGCAGAGCAACACCTCCACGTCAGCCAGTTAAGGGGAGCTCTCTCCAGTCTTGCGGGTTCTCGCCGGGGTTTACATGGCCGGCCGCACACCGGCCGGCCCTCTCGCTGTTGTGCTCGTAGACCAGGCAGCGGGGAGGGGAGGGGAGCCGCGCACCGCAGCGCCGCCGACCGGCACCACACACGGGGCGGGCCACCGTACCCCCGCCGTCACGGATGCACGCGCGACAGGCGACCCCGAGCCCCGTCCCGGGCGGGCGGGGAGCACCTGCTGCCGCGCGCTCCGACCGCCGGTGAGGTCGCTCCGCGTCGGCGCGGGCATCACCCCGCCACACCAGCATGACGAAAACCCCCACCCCCAAACACCGCCCCGGTAAGAGCCCGGGCTCTTAGAATCCGAGCATGCCATCTGTCCCGGAGTCAGTACGTCCGCCGATCGATGTCCCACCCTTGGCGGATCTCGGAGAGTGGGCCCGACTACGTTCCCGCATCGTCGTGACAGATCGCTGCTGGGTGTACTGCGGTGCTCTCTCTGACGATGGCTACGGCCGCTTCTGGGCAGCCTCCTCGGCTGCCACCAATCGTTCTCCGGTGGTGCGCCCGTCTCGGTGGATGTGGCAGGCCCACCACGGGCCGATTCCCGACCAGTATGTGATCCGCCACGACTGTGACCACAGTTGGTGTATCCGACCTGAATGTCTACGGGTGGGTGACCAGGTCGACAACGTCAGCGACGCGCTACGGCGCGACCGTCTCACCCACCCGGGCCGTGTCGGCAAGGCCGACCGCCGCGGTGCTGCGGCTGCTGCTCGCGCTGTTCGCGCCGCAGTGCTTGACGCGGTTACCAGCGGCACGTGTGTAGCCTCAGACCTCAGCCAGGTAGTAACGCGCGCGCTTGCTGCTGGTGACCCCTTTGCTGACCACGGACGGCTGTTTTAAACCAACCCTGCGAAGTCCTAACGGGCCCCTAGGCGACCGTTAGGACTTCGCAGGGCCCTCCGATCAGTCACGATTTCGCTGCGGCAGGTCGAGCCACGCGGCGGCTGGTCTGCGACTCCGACGCGGGCGCCTCGTCGGCCGGTGTCTCCTCCTCGGCGGGCGGCCGGACTGCTGCGGCGAGCTCGCGCCGCAAGCGGTCGGCCTCCCCGTACGCGTCGGTTGCGCGCTTGGTAGCCGCGGCGAGCTGTTCGCGGAACTCGTCCCGCTCCTCCTCCAGAGTCTTCGTCCACCGGGCTCGGTCCTCGCCGTGCTCCTTGATCAGCCGTTTCCGGTCGTCCTGCGCCGCGTCGGCTGCGGCCTTCTGACGCACGGTCTCCGCCTCCGCGGCTACCCGCCTGCCGTCGGCCTCCTCGACCTGGCGGGCTGCGTCGTCGCGGGCCTGCTGGGCGGCGGCGTTCGCCTCCTCGAC
>NZ_JBYIRM010000059.1:0-15798 GCF_057708105.1 Actinacidiphila sp. bgisy144
TGGACTGGCGGTGTCAGCCTGTGGAGCGCAGGTAAGACCGGTACGCGTACCGGCCCAGCGCGGTGAAGCAGGAACCCACCGAGACGGTCAGTCGACCGTGGTAGGAATCCCCGGGCTCTAGCCCGGGGAGCGGAAGTCAACACCAGGACTGGGTGGAGCGCCTCGCCCGCGCCGCCGAGGCGGCAGCCGCGCGGCCCGCGGCCTGACCCGAGCGACCGCCCCACCCCCACCCCTTGCGCCGCCGTCCCCACCGGCGCCGCAAGGGCGCCCACCACCGCACCCCCGAGGCGGGGCGGCCGGGCCCGTCCCCTGGCGTCACCCCCGTTTCCTGCCGCAGGCTGGTACCGGATATCGGGCGAGGACGCGGGGGGAGGCGGGGATGGAGGAGGGGACGCGCGAAGAGCTGATCGGGCGGCTGGTCGGGGTGGTGGGGGACCGCCAGGGCGCGCATCCGGTGCGGGTGGCGGTGGACGGGGCGCCGGGGGCCGGCAAGACGACGTTGGCGGACGAACTGGCCGGGGCGCTGCGGGCGCAGGGGCGCGAGGTGATCCGGGCGACGGTGGACGACTTCCTTGTCCCCCGGGCGCAGCGCTACCGGCGAGGCCGGTACTCGGCGGAGGGCTGTTACTTCGACGCGCACGACCGGGCCGCGCTGCGCCGGGTCCTGCTCGATCCGCTGGGCCCGGGCGGGGACCGCCGGTTCCGGACCGCGGCCTACGACCACGCGGCCGACGCCCGGGTGTCCCCGCCGCCCGCGGTCGCCGCCGCGGACGCGGTGCTGCTCTTCGACGGGGTCTTCCTCATGCGCCCGGAGCTGGTCGACCGGTGGGAGCTGAGGATCTTCGTGGCGGTGCCGTTCGAGCAGACGGTCGAACGCGCGCGGCGGCGAAGCGCGGCGTCGGGGGACGGCGCCGCGGTGGAACGGTCGTGGCGCGACCGCTACATCCCCGCGCAGGAGCTGTACTTCGCCACGGCCCACCCGGAGGAGAGCGCCGACGTCGTCGTCCACAACGGCCGGCTCCGGCACCCGGCCTGGGAAGTGCGGCCGCGCTCGTCGGCCTGCGGAATGTGACAGCGCGGGGAGGGGTGCGGCGGCAGAATGAGGGGGTGGCGGAATTCGGGGAACTGCGGCTTTCGGACGGCTCGTTGGTGCGGGTGGAGCTCGCGCCGGCGGGGGTGGTGACCGTGGGGGAGGGCGAGGACCTGCCGGAGGGATTCAGGGCGCCGGTGCCGGTGGGGCGCGGCGTGGCGGCGGGGGTGCTGCGTACGGTGCTGCGGCCGTTGGGCCTGGTGCTCCAGGAGGTGCACGACAGTGTCGGCGCTCTGGCCGACCCGCCGCAGGAGGTGACCGTGGAGTTGGGGTTGCAGTTCGGGCAGGACCTGAAGCTGGGCATCGTCGGGGCGAACGGCCAGGCGAGCATGAAGGTGAGCGCCACCTGGCGGCGCGGCGCCGCGGGCGCGGACCCGGTGTAGCCGATGGGGTGGTTCGAGGGGGCCGCGCAGGGGCCGAACGGTCCGGGGCGGAAAGCCGTGATCACGGTCTTCGCGTCGGGCGGCGGGCGGACCGCGGGGGCCGCGGTGCAGTTGTCGGGCCGGTGGCTGCTGACGTGTGCGCACGTGGTGAACGAAGCGCTGGGCGTGCCGATGGAGTCGGTGGCGGACCCGGCGGACGCGCTGGTGGAGGTGGCGTTCTCGGGGCTGCGCGACGAGGTGCGGCGGCAGGCGCGGGTGCGGCACTGGATGCCGAGGAGGGCCGTGCCGGATGGCGCCTTCGGGTGGCTCGCGGACCTGGCGGTGCTGGAGCTGTGCGGTGAGCCGCCCGGCGCGGCCCGGCCGGTGGTGTGGCGGGACATGGCCGTGGGGCAGCGGGCGGCGGCCTGGTACGGCACGGGCCAGGAGTACAGCTACGCGGACGTGGTGGTCGGGTCCTGCGACGGCCCGCTGGGGTATGTGGACGGGGCCCTGGCCGGCGCGGCCATCGGCCCCGGCTACAGCGGCGGCCCGCTGTGCCTGCCCGACGGCACCGCGGTCGGTCTGGTGGTGGCGCATGTCCCGGCGGCTGGGGGGCCGTTCTCACCGGGGGAGGTGATCCGCCGGGCGATCGTGGCGCCGTGGCAGGCCGTACGCGCCGAACTCGCGGCGGCCGGGGTGAGCGCGGACCTGACGACGCCGGCCGAACCGGCCGAACCGGCGCCTTACACCCACCTGTTGGCGCACATAGAGCAGCAACTGGCCGTCCTGCTCGGCGACCCCGCCATCCGCGCCGACCGCGCCGGCCAGCTCGCCGAACGCCATGGACTGGCCCGCCCGCGGGACGGATCGGCGCCCACCTACCGGGAGTTCGCCGACTTCCTGCTCAACCGCCCCCGCACCACCGCCGACTTCGCCGAGCTGCACGCCCCCGCGCTCGGCACCGACGCCGAACGGGCCGCCCTGGGCGCCTTGGTGCACCTCGCCCACAGCGAAGGGGCCGCGGCACTGCTGTCCACCGCCGAGCACCGTGAACTGCTGGCCCGCCTCGGCGACTTGTGCGCTGCCGACGGCACGCTGCTGCCCCGCGCCGCGCAGGGCGCCCTGCCCTACACGCCCCTGCCCCCGGTCCTGCGGCCGCACCGGCTGCCGGCCGGCGGCCTGGAGGCGGCCGTGCGGTCCCTGGAGGCGTTCGGCGGGGACAGCGCCCGCGTCCCGCACGGCGCCCGCCGGGTCCCGGCGCTGCTGCGCGTGGCGGAGTACGCCGCCGCGCTCGGCGCCGCGTGCGGTGCCGGCGGGACCGCGCAGCTGCACGCCTGGAGCGACCGGGTCGCCCGGCGGCTGGGCGTGCCGCACGCGGCGCTGGCCGAACGGCGGCAGGACGCCGCGGAGTGGGCGGACCGGCAGCGCGAGGGGCACCAGCGGATCGTCGTGGTGGAACTGGACCGGCGGGAGGGCGACCCGCCCCGCCATTTCCGCTGCGTGCTGTGGCGCAGCCGCCCCGACGGCACCCCGGCACGGGTGGCGACCGGCCCGGACCGCCCGCTGCCGCCCGCCGCGATCGCCCGCCTCATCCGCGAGGCCGCCGACGGCGCCGACGGCGACCCGGCCCTGGTCGAGGTGTGGGTGGACAACGACCACCTCCAACTGCCGGTGGACGAGTGGGACGACACGGAACCGTACGACGGCGGGTACGACGACGGTCCCGCGGACGCGTACGCACAGCCGGTCGCGGACCCGGACGACGGGGGCACGGGCGCCGACGACGGCCTGTCCGCGCCGCTCGGCGAGGAGTTCCACGTGGTGCTCCGCTGCCGCACCCCGCACCGCAACGCCTCAGCCGTCGCCCGCCGTTGGGCCGCCCGCGCGCTCGCCGAACCGCTCGTCGTCGACGGCCGCGCCACCGACCCGAAGGCGGCGATCGTCCGGCTGAAGAAGGACCGCGGCTGCGGTCGGGTGGTGATCCACGGCCCGAGCGGCCACCGCGACAAGGTCCTGCGGGCGTGCCTGCTGCTCGGCGTACCGGTGGTGCTGTGGGACCGCGCCGCGGAGACGTACGACCACGCGCCGCGGCTCGACCCGGTCGGGCCCGCCGGACCGCTGGACGGGCTGCACGAACGGGTGCGGCGGTTCCGGGTCGACGCCTACGCCGAACCGGCGAAGTACCCGGCCCGGCCCGCACTGGTCTGGGACGACCCGGACCGGCCGCCGCCCGACGGACTGTGGCTCGCCGACCCCGAGAGCAGCGAGGTGTGAGGACCCGATGACGACCGACGACCGCAGCGACCTGGAGACCGGCGGCGACCTGGAGACGGGCGGTGCCCGCGAACCGGGCGGTGCCCGCGAACCCGCCTACGCCTGGCACCTGTTCAAGGGCGACGGCCGGGCCCGCGAACCCGACCTGCCGCCGGCCCCGCCCTGGCGCCGCCCCACCGGCGGCGACCGGGAAGCGCCCGCCCGCCCCTACCTGATCGGCGCCCGCGAGACGCACATCGTCAACGCGGCACTCCACCTGCGCCGCCCGCTGCTGGTCACCGGCCACCCCGGCACCGGCAAGTCCTCGCTGGCGCACGCCGTCGCCCACGAACTGGGACTCGGCCGGGTGCTGCACTGGCCGGTCAACAGCCGCTCCACGCTCCACGACGCGCTCTACCGGTACGACGCGATCGGCCGGCTGCGGGAGACCACCCTGCACCGCGACCGGGGCGAGCCGGAGCCCGGCATCGGCACGTACGTGCGGCTGGGGCCGCTCGGCACCGCGCTCGCCCAGCGCGGCCGCCCGCGCGTCCTGCTCGTCGACGAACTCGACAAGGGCGACGTCGACCTCCCGAACGACCTGCTCGCCGCCTTCGAGGACGGCCGGTTCGAGATCCCCGAACTCGCCCGGCTGCCCGAGGAGCAGCCCGTGGTGGAGGTGCTGACCGAGGACCCGGGGGAGCGGGTGGCCGTGGAGCGCGGTGTGGTGCACTGCCGGGAGTTCCCGGTGGTGGTCATCACCAGCAACGGCGAACGGGACTTCCCGCCCGCCTTCCTGCGCCGCTGCGTCCGGCTGGACCTGCCCGAGCCGGACCGCGACCGGCTCCGGGACATCGTCGCCGCGCACCTCGGCCCGGAGGGGCTGGCCCGCGCCGAGGACCTGCTCGACGTCTTCGAGAACCGCCGCGCGCCGGGCGAACTCGCCACCGACCAACTGCTGAACGCGGTCTTCCTGCGGGTCGGCGGCGTGGACACCGACGCCGAAGGACTCCTGGACGCGGTGCTGCACAGCCTGGGCCGGACGGTGTGACCGCCCGGTGGACCAGCTGCTGAACCTCCTCGACGCCTGCGGAATCCCCCTGGACCCGCAGGAGTTCCTGGACGTCCTCTGGCTGGCCGAGCGGATGCCGCGCGGCGCGGGCGCACCGCTGGCCGAGGCCGCGGGCCCGCTGCCGGAAGCGGCGGGCGAGGAGGAGCCGGCGGCAGCGGCCGCCGCACCGGACGACGCCCCGGCGCCGCCGCCGGAACCGGGGACGGTACCGGCGCACGCCGCCGGGCGCGGGTGGGACGAGCCGGCGGCCGCCGCCGCGGCACCCGCCCTGCCGGTCAAGCTGCCCGAACACGGCGCGCTCGGCGGCGCCGCCCTGCCGCTGGGCCGGGCCCTGCGCGCGCTGCGGGTCGACCGCCCGGCCGCGCACCGCACCGAACTGGACGAACCGGCGACGGCCGTCGCCTACGCGGAGACCGGGCTGCCCGACGTGGTGCTGCGACCCGCGCGGGAACGCGGACTGGACCTCGTCCTGGTCCTGGACGACGGCCTGTCGATGCTCCTGTGGCGGCGGCTCGGCACCGAACTGCGCACGCTGATGGAGCGGTTGGGGGCCTTCCGCACCGTACGCGTGCACGGCCTGGGCAGCCGCGGGCCCGACGCCCCGTACCTCTCCGCCCGTCCCTTCGCCGCCGCCGCCAAGCTCCCGCCCGCGGTCGCCGCCGACCCCTCGGGCCGCAGTCTCGTCCTCGTCGTCAGCGACGGGGTCGGCGAGGCGTGGCGCGACGGCCGGATGCCCGGCGCGCTCGACCGCTGGGCGGCCACCGGCCCCACGGCCGTGATGCAGGTGCTCCCGCCCCGGCTGTGGCAGGGCTCCGGCATCCACGCCGAACCGTGGCGGGTGACGTCCCGTCAGGCCGCGGCGGCCAACAGCACCTGGCAGGTCGACGACCCGCTCCTGCCGCCCGGCGCAGTCGACTTCGACGGCATGCCCGTACCGGTGCTCCAGCCCACCCCGGAGTCGGTCGCCGCCTGGGCGCGGCTGGTCGGCTCCGCGGGCAGCAGCGCCGTCCTCCCGCTGATGGCACCGCAGTACGTCCGGCCCCGCCGCAACCCGGCGCCCACCCGCGGCCCCGACCCGGCCGAGGCCGTCCTCCGCTTCCGCGACGCGGCGTCCGCCGAGGCGTACCGGCTGGCCGCGCACCTCGCCGCCGTGGACACCGTGTCCGTGCCGGTCATGCGGCTGATCCAGCGGGCGGTGCCGTGGCCCTGTGAGACCGCCCATCTGGCCGAGGTGTTCCTCGGCGGCCTCATGCACCCGGTCGCGGACGGGCGGCCCGCGCACGAGCAGAGCTTCCGCTTCTCCGCCGCCGCCCGGCAGATCCTCGTCGACACCGTGCCCGCGGCCGAACTGGCCGGCACCCGCCGTGCGGTGGCCGCGCTGCTGGCCGAACTGCCGTCGGCGGCGGGGCGGTTCGCCGCGTGGCTGCCGCACCCGGGAGGCGCCGGCCAACTGTCCTCCGCTGCCCGCCCGTTCGCGGACCTCGGCCCGGGTGTGCTGCGGGCGGCGGGGGTGGGCGGGCTGGAGGGTGCGACGGCCGCGGAAGCGGCGACGGAAGCGGGAGCGGATACGGGGGTGGCGGCGCGCCGGGCAACGGGAGGGGCCGGCATCGGCGTCGGTACGGTCCTGGGCGGCCGCTACCGCCTGGAGGCGTTGCTCGGCCAAGGCGCCATCGGGCACGTGTACGCGGCCACCGACCGGATTCTGGGCGGCGCCGTTGCCGTGAAGGTGCTGGCGGGGTACGACGCGTGGGCGGGCGGCCGCGGTGCCGAACACAAGCGCCGGTTCCGCGAGGAGGCGCTGAAGGCCGTGTCCTTGCGGCACCCCAACATCGCGCGCCTGCGCGACCTGGGCGAGCACGACGGCCGGCCGTTCCTCGTCTCGGAAATGCTCCGCGGCACCGACTTCCGGCAAGTCCTGCGGGACCGCAGGGTCTCGCTCGCGGACGTGCTCGCGTACGGCGCCCAGATCGGCGACGGGCTGCGGCACGCCCACGCGCGCGGCCTGGTCCACCGGAACCTCGCGCCCGGCAACCTGATGCTGCTGCCGGACGGCACCGTCAAGATCTGCGACTTCGGCTCGGCGCCCAGGTACGTGGTCGGCGCGGCGACCGTCGGGCCGCTGGTGTTCACCTCGCCCGAGCAGGCGCTGGGCCGCCCGGCCACCGAGCGGTCCGACCTGTACGCCCTGGGCTGCGTGCTCTACGCGCTGCTCGCCGGGGAGCGTCCGTCCGACGCGGACGTCGCGCTGCTGCTCACCGGCCGTCCGGTGCACCGGCCGCTGGAGCCGATCGAACAGCGCCACCCGGAAGTCCCGACCGAACTAGCGGCGCTGGTAGGTGAGTTGATGGCCATCGCCCCGCAGGATCGCCCCGCGGGCGCCGCCGAGGTGGTGGCCCGGCTGGACAGCATGCGGGCCGCGCTGAGCGGGCCACCGCGCACGATCTCCGCGCCGCTCGGCTACAACGCGGCCGTCGAGACGGGCCCGGAGCGGCTGCTGCGCAACCAGCCGAAGCCGAAGAGGTCGGGTGCCAACGCTCAGCCGTTGCGGTTCAAGATCGGCGGTAAGAAGGAGGAGGCCCAACGGCGGTGGAAGTCGGAGCTGATCCGCACCCCGGTGCTGTCCTGCCACCGGATCGCGGTGCTCAGCCTCAAGGGCGGCGTCGGCATGACGACCACCACGGCCGTCCTCGGCGCGACGCTCGCCGGCGAGCGGCAGGACAAGGTCCTGGCGATCGACGCGAACCCGGACGGCGGCACCCTCGGGCGCCGGGTGCGGCGGGAGACGGGTGCGACCGTCCGCGATCTGGTGGACGCGCTGCCGCGGGTGCGCGGGTACCGGGACATCCGCCGGTTCACCTCGCTGGCGCCCTCGGGCCTGGAGGTCCTCGCCAATGACGTGGACCCCGAGGCCAGGACCGCGTTGACCGACGAGGACTACCGGCGGGTCGTCGACGTACTGGGCCGCCACTACCCGCTGATCCTCACCGACGCCGGCGCCGGTCTGCTCTACAGCGCGATGCGCGGCGTGCTGGACCTGGCCGACCAGCTGATCGTCGTCACCACGCCGTCCGTGGACGGCGCCTCCAGCGCGAGCACCACCCTCGACTGGCTGTCCGCGCACGGCTATGCCGAGCTGGTCTCCCGCGGCCTGACCGTCATCTCCGGGGTGCGCGAGACCGGCCGGACGATCAAGGTGGACGACCTCGTGGCGCACTTCCGGACCCGCTGCCGCGGCGTCCAAGTGGTGCCGCTCGACCGGCACTTGGCGGAGGACGGCGAGATCGACCTGGACATGCTGCGGCCGGCGACCCGCGAGGCGTACTACGACCTCGCCGCGATGGTCGCCGAGGGCTTCGTACCGCCGGAACCCGACGGCGGCGCGCTCCCGCCGCCGTAGCGGCACACACCCGGGTCCGGGCCGCGGCGGGAGAGCGCTGCGACCCGGACCCGGGTGTTCGGACGGTCAGGCAGTCAGGGCGGCCGGACCGTCAGGGGGTGACGACGATCTTCTTGCCCGGGGAGGACGCCTGGGCCTCCCACGCCTTGGTCACGTCGTCCAACGCGTAGGTGGCGGTGGGCAGGACGAAGGAGCCGGCCGCGGCGAGGGCAGCGACGCGGTTGTACGCGGCGAAGGCGTCCGCCGGCTTCGCGGTGGTGCCGCTGAAACCGATCAGGGACAGCTGCGCGCCGCGGAGCATCTCGACCCGGAACGCGCTCTCGTCGCCCGCCGCCGCACCGATGTTGAGGTAGCGGCCGCCCGGCACCAGGCAGCCCAGCGCGGGCACCGCCCAGGGGCCCCACAGCGGGTCGACGACCAGGTCGACCGGGCCGCCGAGCTCGGCCAGCTGCTCGGCCAGCGGCTGGTCGCCGAGGACCACGGTGCCGTCCGCGTCGGCGACCTGCGCGAGGCGCTCGGGGTTGCGGCCGGCCGCGATGACGCGCTTGGCACCGGCGAGCTTGGCCAGCTGGACGGCGGCGGTGCCGAGCGGGCCGGTCGCGCCGAGCACGAGGACGCTCTCGCCCTCCTGGAGCCCGGCCTTGCGCAGCGACAGGTCGGCGCCCGCGCCGACGGCGCCGATCGCCGCGGCGACCACGCTGTCCAGCCCGTCCGGGACAGGGATGCAGGCCCCGCGGTCGGTGAGGAGCAGCTCGGCCAGCCCGCCGTTGACCCCCGGCACCAGGCCGGCCGGCACCGTGGCGTGCACGCGAAGACCCTGGTCGGGCCCGGTGGTTATGGTGCCGACGACCTCGAAGCCGGGCACGTACGGGACCTTCGGCGGACCGGCGCGGTGGTGGCCGTCCGCCACGTGCAGGTCGATCGAGTTCAGTGCGGTCGCCTCGACCTTGACGACCACCTGCTTCTCGGTGGCCGGGGTCGGGTCGGCGAGGTCGGTCGCATGCGGTGCGGCGCCGACTTCTTCGATCACTGCCGCTTTCATCGCTGCTGCTCCTTCTCGGCGGTGGCACCGCCGGGGACGTCACTGGGTCGGCTGCCGTTGCCGTATGCGTGCGGTTGAGTGGGTCTCGGAACCGTGGGCATGGGCCGGAGCGTAGCACGTGACCGACTGGTCGGTCACCGCTCCGGAAAGTCGCCTCAGGCCGCTGACCGGCGGGCGGGCATATACTCCGAAGTTATGGCAGCAGGAGTGCAGATGCCCGGAGCGTTGCAGACACGTGAGGCGTTGCTCGACGCCGGCGTGGCGCTGGCGGAGCAGCACGGCCTGGGCGGTCTGAGCGTGAACATGGTGGTCGCGCGGGCGGGGGTGGCCAAAGGCACCTTCTATGTCCACTTCAAGGACCGGGCGACGTTCGTCGACGCCATGCACAAGCGCTTCCACGCCCGGGTGCAGGAGGCCGTGGACGAGGCGATCGCCGGCCTGGCGCCCGGTGCCGAGCGGATCTTCCGCAGCACCGAGGCGTATCTCGACGTGTCGCTGGCGAACCGCGGCGTCAAGGCGCTGGCCCTGGAGGCCCGTTCCGACCCGACGGTGCAGGGCTCCATGGCGGCCCGCCGGGAGCGGCTGGCGGCGGCGGGAGTGGTCGACCTGGAGGTGATGGGCTGGGAGGACGCCGAGGCGGCCGCACAGTTGATCGCCGCGATGACCCGGGAGATCTCGGTGCTGGAGTTCGACGCCGGGCGTCCGCTGCCCGCCTCGCGCCGGGTGCTCCGGCGGTTCCTCGGCATCTAAGCGCCGCGCGGGGCCTGAGCGCCGCACCGGTCCTGTGCCCCGCGGCGGGGCCGACCGGCCGGTCCGTGGGGTACCGACGGGCATTGCGGCTTCCCCCTTCGCTGCGCCATGCTCTCCCTCGCCCGCACGCACAGCGCTCTTTGCCGAACACTCCCGCAAACGGGGAAACGGAAAGCGAACTTCCGGAATGGCTACGGTAGAACGTTGGAAAGTAAATAGTCAACCAAAAGAAGTCATGGGTGCTCGGCGATTTTCCCGTTGAACCTGCCGAAAATGGACAAAATCCGAAGAACCCGGGGTGGCCGTGGATGTATGCGCGCGTGGCGAATGCTACGGACGGTAGTTTTCCCGCGGCTTGTTTGCGGGCCCCGCTGCGCGGCAAGCATGTCACCTGACCTGCGCTGGTGCCGGAGGGCGCCGGCTCATTTCTTAACGCCCCGGTTACATCGGCGGACGCCCGGCGTCCGCCGGTGGGACAAGCCGGAAAAACCCTAGACTTGCGCAGGTGGCCGTAAACCGGTTGCCGGTGAGGCTGGTTTTTGGGATTTCGGTATGGGAGTCTGGACCAATAAACGGCCGGAGTCTTGGCTGAGCATGCGGGGAGGCTAAATCGTGTCGGCGGGACAAGATGCGATCACTGAGACGAAAACCTGCTCACCTGAGCGGGCTGACGACGTGTACAGACTCTGGTCGCTGTTCGACAACTCGTCCGCGCGCATTGCGCATGTGGATCTTGATCTCCGCCTGATCGGGAGCAATGTCGGTTTCGCCGATGTTTTCGGACTTTCGGTCCAGGATCTCCCCGGTGTCCCCCTCGTCGACCTGGTGCATGTGCGGGCCAGGGACGCGCTGACCCGGCGGCTGCTGTCGCTGGCGCGCGGCGAGCGGAGCCGGTTCAGCGACCGGGTCGCCGCCCTGACCAGCGCCGGGCGGACCAGCACCGAGCTGACCGGGATCGCGGTGACGGACGACGCGGGGCACATCGACTCGCTCGTCGTCCTGCTGGAGTTGGAGCCCGGCCCCGAGGGCGAGGGCGTGCCCTCCGCGCCCGCGCCGGCCGCCGAGCGAAAGCCGCTGACCAGGATGGAAGCGCTGGTCCTTGAAGGCGTGGCGGCCGGGATGTCCACGGTTCAGCTCGCTTCAAAGCTTTTCCTGAGCCGAGGTGGAGTCGAATATCACGTCAGTGCGCTGATGAAAAACCTCGAAGCGGCCAATCGATCCGAGCTGGTCTCCCGAGCCTATTCGGCCGGACTGTTCCGGATGGGGAGTTGGCCGCCGCTGGTGGTCGAGGGATTTGTCGAGTAGCGCCTGACCGGGTCGGGCTGGAAAGCTGTCAACGCGCGCTCCACGAAGGAGTGGCGGCCGGTCGGCCGCCTGCCTGTGGCACGTGGGGCGCCGCGGCCGGAGAGCGGCAGGTAAGTGCAGCGGGCACGGTGAAAGCGCCGGGGGAGGGCGAGTGCAGCGCGACTGGCGGTCGGCCGCAATGGGCCCTGCCCACCTCGCCGGGGTGTCCGCGGCTCCACCGGGGCATTGCCGCAGGACGATCATCCAGAAGGAATGCGTCTGATCCATGGCGATGTACGGGACCGGCGACTCGGCCGGCTGGGATGATCGCGTACGCCGACCGGTCGCCGACACCGGTACGGCGGATCGTATGAAACGCATAGAACGCTCGGCTGCCGTGCCCACGGAAAGAGCCGGGGCACGAGCGCGCCGCGAGCCGGGTCGCCGCGGCGGACGGCCCCCGCCGCCCCGCCCGGGCTGACTCCCGGCACGACTTGCGCCTCCGGGAGAACCAAGACCGATGTGTCGGTAGTCCTTCATAGGGAGACATGTCGGGCAAGCGCGATGTCATGGCTGGGGGACGACGGGAACCCCCGGCCGGAGATGGCCTCGCTCCACCGCCGCACCGCGGGGTCGCGGTGGGTCATGAGACAGCGTCACGTCACGACGGTCTTCGCACCACCTTCGTTCACTGAGCGAGCAGGGGAGAAGGAAACAATGACAGAGGCACTGGTCTTTAACCTCAGCAGCAGGGGGAGTCAGCAGGAGATCCTCCGGTCGCTCTTCGAGCGGTCCGGCATGTGCATGGCCAAGTTAGACAGCGCGTTCCGGCTGGTCGAGGTGAACGCCGAGTTCTCCGGCCAGTTCGGCTGCCGACCCGCGGAGTTGGGCGGGCGCCGCTTTGCCGACCTGCTGCACTCCGACGCCCGGGCCCAGGTCGGCCGACAGTTCTCCCGGCTTGTCGCCGACCGCGGGAGCCGTTTCACCGAGCCCACCGTGGCGTTCCGGCAGAAGGACTCCACCGTGTTCAGCGGCGAGTTGACCGGCTTCACCGTGCGTGGCGAGAGCGAAGGCGACACCGACGGCCTGATGGCCCTGGTCTGCCCGGACAACGGCAGCCGCCCGGGCCCGGCACCCGCACCGCACCGTCTGGTGCTGACCGATATCGAAGCGCGCATTCTCGAAGGTGTGGCGCTCGGTATGTCGACGGTGAACCTGGCCTCCATGCTCTATCTGAGCCGTGGCGGCATCGGCTATCACGTCGACACCCTGATGCGTAAGCTCAAGGTCAAGAACCGTCCCGCGGTCGTTTCCAAGGCGTACTCCATAGGTCTGATCCGCCCAGGGTGGCCACCACGCGTCTATCCGTACTGAGTACCTCCTGTCAGGCGTGCGCGTCCGTTTCCGCAGAAGTCACCGGCCCGGTTCCCGGCGGGCGGCACCGGATTTCCGCCCGGTGCCGCCCGCCGTTCTTCTCACGTCAACTGCTGGGCCGGAACCGGGTCGTTCAGGCTGCTCGTTTCCTTGTTGGGGCGCAGCGTCGTGTAGGTGAAGACGATGCCGATCACGACCAGGGCCGTCGCCACCCACAGACCGGCGTGGTAGCCGTGCAGGAACGCCTGCGACGGGTTCGCCCCGGAGTGCAGCTTGGCGGTCTGCTGGGAGCGCAGCACCGCGCCGATGATGGTGATGCCGAGCAGGCCGGCCACCTCGCGGGCGTCGTTGAGCAGCGCCGAGGCGACCCCGGCCTGGGCCTCCGGGGTGTTCTGCATGACGGCGTTGGTCATCGGCACGTTCATGATGCCCATGCCGCCGCCGAGCACGATCAGGCAGGGCAGCAGCGAGGCGAACGTCGAGTGCTCGTCGTGCATGTTGAGCATGATGAGGCCGACCGTCATCATCACCATGCCGAGCGAGACCGTGCGGTGCCCGCCGATCCAGCTCTCCATCAGCGTGGAGAACCCGGCGAACGCGGCGAGCGCGAACGCCATCGGCACGAAGAGCAGGCCCGACTTCAGCGGGGAGAAGCCGAGGACGTCCTGCAGGTACATCGAGGTGAAGAAGTAGATGGCGAGGGCGCCGAAGGCCCAGATCATCTGGGTGGTGATGCCGCCGGTGAACTGGCGGATGCGGAACAGCCGCAGGTTGACCATGGGGGCGACCGAGCGGGTCTCGAAGACGAAGAAGGCCACCGCGAAGATCCCGGCGACGACGAACGCCGCCACGATCTCCGGCGCGCCCCAGCCGGCGTCGTTGCCCTCGATCAGTGCGTAGGTGACCGCGAACAGCGCGACCGCGGAGGTGACCAGGCCGCCGACGTCCAGGACGTGGCCGGCGGCGGCCGACCGGGACTCGCGGACCGTGCGGACGCTCAGCGCGAGGGTCACCACGCCGACCGGCACGTTGATCAGGAAGATCCAGCCCCAGCGGATGTTCTCGGTGATCAGGCCGCCGGTCACCGGCCCGAGGGCCAGGCCGAAGGCCGCGCTCACCGTCCACAGGCCGATCGCGCTGGTGCGCTCCTTCACGTCGGTGAAGGTGTTGGTGATGATCGCCAGCGTGGCGGGCGTGAGCAGGGCCGCGCCGATGCCCTGGACGGCCCGGCTGCTGATCAGCATCCCGCCGTTGCCGGCGAGGCCCGCCGACAGCGAGGAGAGGGTGAAGATGGTCAGGCCGATCATGTACAGCCGGCGGCGGCCGTAGGCGTCGGCGAGACGGCCGCCGGCCAGCAGCAGGCCGGCCAGGGTGAGCAGGTAGCTGCTGACGATCCACTCCAGCCCGGCCTCCGAAAGGTGCAGGCTGCGCTGGATGGTGGGGATCGCCACGTTGATGATGTTCAGGTCCAGATAGGTCATGAACGTGGCCAGGCTGACCGCGAGGAGGGACCACCACCGCAGCGGGTCCGGGGCTTCTCGGCGCGCGTCCTGGTCTTGTGCCTGGTCGCTGGCCGACTCCATGCTGGATGTCACAGGGCCTGTTCCCTTCCGCGTCGGGTCGCTCCTGCGCGGCCCGTGCGTCGATTGCGGGTACGTCGGGGGGTGTTCCTGGTCGCCTGGCCCACCGAGTCTACCATGTGACCGACCGGTCGGTCACGCTGGGTGGGCGGAGAACACCAGGGGGATTCCAGAGGGGGGTCCACAGGCGGTTCCAGAGGGCGGCCGGAGAGGTCTCCGGAGGGGTACGGGCGGGGGAGAGCGAAGAACCCCACGGGCGTGTCGATGCCCGTGGGGTTCTTCTCGCGCACACTGCTGAGGGTCGGTCAGATGGGCAGGAAGCGGCCGGTGCGGGAGATGTACTCGCGGTACTCGCCGCCGAACTCCGAGGCGGACAGCCGCTTCTCCTCCCGCATCGCGGTCGTGGTCAGCCGGACTATCGCGTAGAGCAGCGGCAGCAGCGTCCCCAGGTGCGGGAACATCGCGAAGGCACCGAGGAACCCGAGCAGGAACGACGAGTAGAAGGGGTGCCGGATCTTCGAGTACGCGCCGTACGTCACGATCGACACCGGCGCGTCGTCCTCCTGGTGCCACAGGGCCAGCGGCACCCGGTGCGTGCCGAGGGTGAAGAACATCAGCGCGATCGAGCCGCCGGCGAGCACGGCGCCGATCGCGGTGAGCGTCGTCACCGCCTTGCCCATGCTGATCCACGAGTGCCAATGCGCCAGCCGCGCGGCGATCAGGAACGGGGGGACGACGAAGAAGGGCGCTCCGGTCAGCCACCAGCCGAGGTTGAAGCTGCCGCCCTTGAAGAACACCCGGGGCAGCACGCCGATCACCACGAAGTCGGCGAGCACCAGCACCATGACAGGGACGTTCACTTGCTATCAGCCTCCGAAGTCGGACGGGCACCGGCCACGGTGGCCGGCAGAAGGGGACGGGGTCTCACGCGGCCGATTCCTGGAGCAGCGTGACGAGTTCGCCGAGGCTGTCGATCTCGCGGAGGCGGGCCTGGGTGAACACGGCGTCGAACTCCTCCTGCAGGTCGACGATCATCTCGACCAACATGAAGCTGTCGGCGGCCAGGTCCTTCATCAGGGTGTCCGGCGTGAGGTCGCTCGCGGGTACGCGCAGTACCCCGGCGACCCGTTCGGCCACGGTCTCGAAGCTGATCGTGTTGGCGGGCATGGGCTCCCTCGCAAGACGGGCGGCGACTGTGAGCCAGCCGCCGAGGTGTCGGGCTGAAACGTGCTGGTACGCCGGGTCGTTCGCCCGGTAGTCGCGGAGCAACCGCGTCGCGTTGGCCGGGTCGGCCTTGAACAGCGCCTCCTTGACCGTCCACAGCCGCAGGAGGTCGTCGTGGGGCTCGTCGTCGCGCAGGTAGAACCGGGCCGCCGCCGGGCGCACCGGCCGGTCGTGCTCGAGGTCGACGCCGACACCGTCGGCGGCGCCGCCGAGGAGCACCGCCGCCACGCCCGCGCGTTCGGTGTGGGTCACCGAGGCGCGCGGGTGCGGGAAGCGGTAGCCGGCCGGGTCGCCGGGCAGACCGGCCGCCGCCGCGGCGATCCGCAGGGCGTCCCGGCCGGCCCGGGGCCGGTTGACCGTGGCGACGAGT
>NZ_JBYIRM010000060.1:0-15505 GCF_057708105.1 Actinacidiphila sp. bgisy144
CCCCCCCCCCCCCCCCCCCCCCCCCCGCCCCTCGGGCATCAGCACGGTGCCTCGACCGTGCCGCGCGCCGACTGCTTAGTGACCGCCGCCACCGGTGGCGTTCGAGATCGCGGTCGCGTTGTTCTGCGCCGACTTCTGCGCTTCCTGCAGCGTCGTCACGAACTTCTCGAAGGTCGGCTTGAGCTGGGTCCACTCGCTGCGGAACTTCTCAGCGTTCGGGCCCTTCCAGTAGTCCGTGCTGCTGTTGGTCGCCGAGTGCAGGTGGTTGATCAGCGTCGAAAGGTTGCCGGCCTCGGTCCCGAACTTGCCCGCCAGCGTGGTCAGCTGACCGATATCGGCGCCGTGCATGCCTGCCATGAGCGTCCCTCCCCGTTGTAGGAAACGTGGCGAACACCTCGTTCGCCAGACGGGACGCTAGCAAACGAGGGCAACGAATGCAGCACCTGCCCCAAGCCACCGACGCATTGTTGCCGAACGTGGACATCGCCACGGGAACGTCACGCACGGGGCACAGCGCGACCGCGGCCGGGGCGCGGCGCCCCCGATTCAGCTACTGGGCAGACCGGTTCGGGTGAAGGTGTCGCTCTGGCCGTTCTTCCACTGCACGGTGAGCGTTTTGCCGTCGGCGGCCATCTCGCCCTGCCCTGACGTCCGCTCCTTGTCGCCGTCCATGCACGTCATCGTCAGGCGCACGCCGCCCTTGTCGGTGTAGCTGCCCCCGCACAGATGGTCGCTGGTCAAGGCGGCCTTCCCCTTGCCGAGCACCAGTTGGACCTTCACCCCGTCGACGGTGGCGAGCCAGACGCCCTCGACGGTCTGGGTGGAGTCCGTGGAGGCGCCCCCGACGTCGTCGCCGTCCGCGCTCGCGGTCGCCGAACCGGTCGCGCTCGGCGTACTGCTGCCCGCGGCGCTGGCCGACGGCGCCTGCGCCGGCGCCGGCGGCAGGCTTGCCGTCCGGCTCGCGGTCGGCTCCTTCTTGGCGTCCGTGCTGCTGCCGCCGCCGCTGCACCCGGTCAGCATCAGCGCCGCGGCGACCACGGCGGCGGCGGTCGCCGACGTCGCGTACCCGGCCGCGGCCAACCGGCGGCGCGGACCACCGGCAGTCGACCGGCTCTGGCCGGTCCCTCGACCGCCCTCAGGATCAGCTGGACTTCGACGACTCATACGACTCCGACAGCGCATCCGCACTCCCCCATGTCGCGATTTGGAACCCCGCGGACCGCAAGCTACCAGCAGCCGAACGGCTACGCGCAGTCCGAACCCCCGTCCCGCCCGCACTCCTCACCGGCGGACACGCACAGCTCCACACGCGCCACACGCAGACATCACAACTGCTCACAGCCTCGCCACAGCCATGCCACAGGCAGGGCTCGCCCGGCGCCTGCCCCGGCCCAGCCGCTCTGGGCAGCCCCGGCCCGAGTACCGCACCCGGGCAGCCGTTGCCCGCAGACGGGCGGTCCGGCCGGGGCCGGGCAGCCCCGCACCCCAGGTCAGAGCGCGCCCCGGGTCACACCGAGCCGGGGGCATGCCGAACCGGGGGGCCACACCGAGCCGGGGTCACGCCGAGCCGGCGGTCACACCGAGCCGGGGGTCACGCCGAGCCGGCGGCCTCCCGTTCGGCGACGGCCTCCCCGACGAAGCGCTCCAGCGTCTCCGCCCAGACCTCGGGCTGCTCCCACGGGGCGAGGTGGCCGGCGTCGGCGATCTCGGCGTACCGCCCGCGCGGCAGGACGCGGACCATCTCCTGCGCCTCGGCACGGCCCAGTTCCCCGGCCGGACCGCGGACGACGAGCGCCGGGCAGCGGACCTGGGCCAGCTCGTCCCAGTGGGCGTCACGTATCCAGCGGTCGCGGGTGCGCAGCAGGTGCGACGCTTCGTACACCGGCCGCCAGCCGTCCGCCCGTTCGCTCATCACCTCGGCGAAGAAGTCCCCTCGAACCGGGTCCGGCGGATCGGCCCACGGGTCCTCGACCCCGAACCACCGGCGTACGTCGTCGAGCGTGGCGAAGGGCAGCGGCCAGGACGCCAGCCACTGCGCCCACTCCCGCTGGCCCGCCTCGCCCAGGGCCGAGGCGCGCATGTCGCACAGGACGACGGCCGCGACCAGGTCGGGCCGCAGCACCGCGCACTGCCAGGCGGTCAGCGCGCCCATGGCGTGTCCGACCAGCGTGACCGGGCCGAGGCCGAGCTGTTCGACGGTGGCGAGGACGTCCTGCGCGTGGGCCTCGGGGGTGGCTGGGCCGGCGGGCCGGCCGCTGTCGCCGTGCCCGCGCTGGTCGAGCGCGACCACCCGGCAGCGCGGGGCGAGGCGCCGGGCGGTGGCGGCCCAGTGCGAGGCCCGGCCGAGCAGGCCGTGCAGCAGGAGCACCGCGGGGCGCGGGTCCGCCTCCGCGGGCTGACCGGCACCGGCACCGGCCCCGGCACCTGCGCCGACCCGGCCGGGCCCGCCCGCCCCCGGCGACCCGGCCGGCCCGGACGGTTCCGACGTGCCGTACTCCCATGCCGCGAGCCGCAGACCGCCCGCTCCCGTGACGTCGTGCCGTGTGGCCATCCCGCACCTCCTTCCGCGCTGTCCTGATCCCTGCGCACACCACGCTATCGAACTTCTATTCGAACATGGGGCTTGCGCACCCAACACCGCTCGTTCGAGTGACAGCGCTCAAGGATTGGCCGGGTGGGCCGAGGGGAGGACTTGGACGGGACGCGGCGTGCAGGGGAAGCGGGTCGCGGGAAGGTCTCGGGAAGCTCGGGGTCCCGGGTCCTTCGGGTGTGGGGAGGGGCGAGGGGAGGGATGGGCCCCGGTGCCGCGTGGCGGCGCCGGGGCCTCCGCCATGCCACTGGGCACCGGTCCCTGCCTGCGGGCATGCCGAAACGCCGTACAGCGCACCGGTCGGTGCGCTGTACGGCGGAGGGGCGCCCGGGCGGGGGTGCAGGCCGGGCACTCCCGCGCGGGTCCGCCTACCGCTTCGCGACGAAGACGTGGGAGGCGACCTCGGTGTCCAGCTCCGCGGCCTCGCCGCCGCTGCCGACCAGGACGCCGCCGGCCGATCCCGTCACGCTCACCACGGCGCCCGGCTGCACACCGGCCCGCCGCAGTGTGTACATCACCTGCGCGTCGGTCTGGATCGGCTCGCCGATCCGGCGCACGACGACGCTGGCCCCCGCGGTGCCGGGCTCCAGTTCGCTGAGGCTGACCATCCCCTCGGACAGGAACGGGTCCGCCTCCGCGGTCTCGCCCAGTTCCTCCAGGCCCGGGATCGGGTTGCCGTACGGCGACTCGGTCGGGTGCCGCAGCATCTCCAGCACCCGCCGCTCCACCGCCTCGCTCATCACGTGCTCCCAGCGGCACGCCTCGGCGTGCACCTGTTCCCACCCCAGGCCGATCACGTCGACCAGCAGGCATTCGGCGATGCGGTGCTTGCGCATCACCCGGGTCGCGGTGCGGCGGCCCTCTTCGGTCAGCTCCAGGCGGCGGTCCCCCGCGACGTGCAGCAGCCCGTCGCGCTCCATGCGCGCCACAGTCTGGGAGACGGTGGGCCCGCTCTGGTCCAGCCGCTCGGCAATGCGAGCACGCATGGGGACCACGCCCTCCTCCTCCAGTTCCAAAATGGTGCGGAGATACATCTCCGTCGTGTCGATCAGTCCGGACATGAACGCCCCTCATCAACTCGTGCGTGGCCCTGAGACAATTCTGACGCATCCCGCGGACATCGGACTCCGCTGCGGGCCGGGCCGCCCGCGGTACGGCTGTTTTCTTGACACCGGCCACGCCCTGGCAGCACGGTGACGGCATGACCGACCCCCGCCAGGAACCGGCCGAGCGCTACTTCGACGCCGCGATCGCACTGCTGCGCAAAGCCAGGGACGAGGAGGGTGGTTCCGTCCGCCGGGCCGCCACCGCCGTCGCCGACGCGATCACCGCGGGTGGCCGGATCTTCGCCTTCGGGGCCGGGCACTCCTCGCTGCCCGCCCAGGACGTCGTGTACCGCGCGGGCGGCCTCGCCCTGGTCAACCTACTCTCCGTGCCCGGCGCCAACGGCGTCGACGTCGTCCCTGCCACGCTGGGCAGCGCGCTGGAGCGGGTCGAGGGCCTGGCCTCCGCCGTCCTGGCCACCAGCCCGGCCCGCGCGGGCGACGTCCTCTTCGTCATCTCGCTGTCCGGCCGCAACACCCTGCCGATCGAGATGGCACGGCGGGCCCGCGAGCTGGGCATGACCGTCATCGGTGTGACCTCCGTCGCATACGCCCGGCAGACCGCTTCCCGGCACGCCGACGGCACTTTCCTGAAGGACCACTGCGACATCGTCGTGGACTCCAAGATCCCGGTGGGCGACGCCGAACTGGCCGACGACCGCGTTCCGGCCCCGTTCGCGCCGGCGTCCACCGTCGTCACCAGCGCGCTGATGCAGGCCGTCATGGCCACCGCCGCCACCGACCTCGCCGCCCGCGGCACGGTCCCGCCGATGATCCGCTCGGGCAACGTGGACGGCGGCCACGAGTGGAACAGCCGGGTCTTCGAGGAGTACCGCGACCGCATCTTCTTCCGGCGCTGACCGCGCCGCGAGAAGCGGCCCGAAAATAATTTACTTGTGTCCCGCCCGGTCGTGTTCTTACTGTGGCGGCACACACGAAGGGAGGTGGTCTGAAGCATGAGTTGCACTCGGACACGTGAGGTGACTGCGGGCTAGCTCCGCGCACTCTGGCGTGCGTGATGCTCGCCAATCCCACGCAGTTCACCCGACCCGCGGGCTCGTCGGACTTGTCCGGCCGGTGCTCGGAGCCACCCGGCTCCGGGGAGCAGCCCGCGGGTCGTTTTCCTTTCCCGGGCCCTACCGGCACTCAGGGAGCCAGGCGCTCCACGGACCAGCCGCCGTCCGGTGCGGACACGTACCGCAGCCGGTCGTGCAGCCGGTTCTCCCGGCCCTGCCAGAACTCGACGGCGCGGGCGCGTACCCGGTACCCGCCCCAGTACGGCGGCACCGGCACCTCGGTGCCCTCGGGCCAGCGTGCGGCCAGCTCGGCGTAGCGGTCCTCCAGGGCGGCGCGCGAGGCGACCACGGTGGACTGCCGGCTGGCGTGGGCGCCGATCTGCGAGCCGTGCGGGCGGCTGTGGAAGTAAGCCTCGGTCTCCCGGGTAGAGGTCCTTACCGCGGTGCCGCTGACGATGACCTGGCGGGCGATGGGGTGCCAGGGGAAGAGCAGTGAGACCTGCGGGTTGGCGGCCAGGTCGCGGCCCTTGCGCGAGCCGTGGTTGCTGAAGAAGACGAACCCGTCCTCGTCGTACCCCTTGAGCAGCACCGTACGGGAGCTCGGCGCGCCGTCCGGTCCGGCCGTGGAGACGACCATGGCGTTGGGTTCGGCGATCACCCCGCGCGCCGCGGCCCGTACGGCGTCGGCGAACCAGCGGGCGAACTGCTGGTAGGGGTCGGCCGCCAGGTCGGGCTCGGCGAGCCCCGCCGCGCGGTACTGCCTGCGCATCGCCGCGGGGTCCTCGCCGCCGGGCCGCGGAAGGGTCTGTTCGTCTTGCCGGAGAGGTTCGTGCACGCGGACATCTTGCAGGACCGCGGCGCGGGCGTTCCCATGGTGGCCCCGTGTGCCCGATGTCACCCGCCGCGGAACACCACTCGGCAGGGTGACCCGGCTGCCCGCGGGGCATGACCGGGAGACAAGCACAGCGACGTGATCGTGAAGGAGCCGCCCCATGTCCGACTTCGTACCGGGACTCGAAGGAGTCATCGCGTTCGAGACCGAGATCGCAGAGCCGGACAAGGAGGGCGGCTCGCTGCGGTACCGCGGCGTCGACATCGAGGAGCTGGTCGGCCACGTCTCGTTCGGCCACGTGTGGGGCCTGCTGGTGGACGGCCGGTTCGACCCCGGGCTGCCGCCCGCCGAGCCGTTCCCGATCCCGGTGCACTCCGGCGACATCCGGGTCGACGTGCAGTCCGCGCTGGCCATGCTCGCGCCGGTGTGGGGGCTGCGGCCGCTGCTCGACATCGACGCCGGGGCCGCGCGGGACGACCTGGCGCGCGCGGCGGTGACGGCGCTGTCGTACGTCGCGCAGTCCGCCCGCGGCCAGGGGTTGCCGATGGTGCCGCAGCGGGAGATCGACAAGGCGCAGTCGATCACCGAGCGGTTCATGATCCGCTGGCGCGGCGAGCCGGACCCCAGGCACGTCGCGGCGGTGGACGCGTACTGGACGTCGGCGGCCGAGCACGGCATGAACGCCTCGACGTTCACCGCCCGGGTGATCGCCTCGACCGGTGCCGACGTGGCCGCCGCGCTGTCCGGTGCGGTGGGCGCCATGTCCGGGCCGCTGCACGGCGGGGCGCCGTCCCGGGTGCTCGGGATGATCGAGGAGATCGAGCGCACCGGCGACGCCGAGGGGTACGTGAAGGCGGCGCTGGACCGCGGCGAGCGCCTGATGGGCTTCGGCCACCGCGTCTACCGTGCCGAGGACCCGCGCGCCCGGGTGCTGCGGCGCACCGCCCGCGAGCTGGGCGCGCCCCGCTACGAGGTCGCCGAGGCCCTGGAGAAGGCGGCGCTCGCCGAGCTGCACGCCAGGCGGCCGGACCGGGTGCTGGCCACCAACGTCGAGTTCTGGGCCGCGATCATGCTGGACTTCGCGGAGGTCCCGGCGCACATGTTCACCTCGATGTTCACCTGTGCGCGCACCGCGGGCTGGTCGGCCCACATCCTGGAGCAGAAGCGCACCGGCCGCCTGGTACGGCCCTCGGCGCGGTACGTCGGCCCCGGCACGCGGAGCGTCACCGACATCGAGGGCTTCCCGCCCGCGTCGCACTGACCTGCCCGGCGGGCGGGACCCGGCGGGCAGGTCCCGCCCGCCCCGGAAGCGCTGGGCGCCGGTGGACGGGCGGCGCCGGGGCGCTCAGCCGGCGGCCTCGTCCGGCAGGGCCTCGGCGAGCAGCTCCGCGAGGTGGCGGGCCCGTACGCCGGCGAGCTGGCCGATCTGGGTCCGGCAGGAGAAGCCGTCGGCCAGGACGGCGGTGCCGGGTGCGGCCGCCCGGACCGCGGGCAGCAGCGTCTCCTCGGCGCAGGCCACCGACACCTCGTAGTGCCCTTCCTCGAAGCCGAAGTTCCCGGCCAGGCCGCAGCACCCGCCGGCCAGGGTGCCGGTCAGCCCGGCGCGCTCGCGCAGCCTGCGGTCGGCCGCGTCTCCGAGCACGGCGTGCTGGTGGCAGTGGGTCTGCCCGGTGGCGGCCCGGTCCAGCCGCGGCGGCTGCCAGTGCGGCGCGTACTCCTCCAGCACCTCCGCGAAGGTGCGCACGGACGCGGCGAGGGCGGTGGCGCGCGGGTCGTCGGCGAGGAGTTCGGGCAGGTCGGCGCGGAGCGCGGCGGCGCAGCTCGGTTCGAGCACGACCAGCGGCACACCGGCGTCCAGCAGCGGCGCGACCCGGTCGAGGGTGCGGCGCATGACGGCCTTGGCCCGGGTGAGTTGGCCGGTGGACACCCAGGTCAGGCCGCAGCAGACGGCGGCTTCGGGCAGCCGTACGCGCAGGCCCGCGGCCCGCAGCACCCGGACCGCGGCGCGGCCCACGCCGGGTGCGAGGTGGTCGGTGAACGTGTCCGGCCACAGGACGACTTCGGGTCCGGCGGGGCTGTTCGTTAGCCCGTCCGTGTCGGACCCATGCCACCATCGAGTGAATGTCTCGGACGCGAGTTCGGGCGTGTCGCGCTCCGAGGCGACCCCCGCGAGGCGTTTCGCGAGACGGGCCGTTGACCGTGTGCGGCCAAGGAAGTTGACGGCTCCGGCGAACGGCGCGGCCCACCGCAGCCACACCGGGAGCCAGCCCATCGCGTAGTGCGAGCGCGGTCGCAACCGCCCGCGGTAGTGCCGGTGCAGGAACTCCGCTTTGTAGGTGGCCATGTCAACCTCGACGGGGCAGTCGCTGCGACAGCCCTTGCAGGACAGGCACAGATCGAGCGCGTCGCGGACTTCCGTGGCGCGCCAGCCGTCCTCGATCAGCTCCCCGGCGAGCATTTCGTGCAGCAGCCGGGCCCGTCCGCGGGTGGAATGGCGCTCCTCTCCGGTGACCCGGTATGACGGGCACATGACGTCCGAACCGCCGTCGGGAAGCTTCGCCGTGCGGCATTTTCCGACCCCGACACAGCGCCGAACCGCGGTCTGAAAATCAGCCGCATCACCGGTTCGCGTGAATTCCATGGGGACGGCGCGGCCGTTCGCGAGGGGTAGCACCGCGAACCGCAGATCGCTCACACTTTTCCCGGGACGCACGAGCATCCCCGGATTCATCCCGGCGTCCGGGTCCCAGAGGTCCTTGAAAACTCCAAAGAGAGAAATCAGCTCCGGGCCGTACATCTTCGGCAGGAACTCGGCACGCGCCTGCCCGTCGCCGTGTTCGCCGGAGAGCGAGCCGCCGTGCGAGACGACCAGGTCCGCGACGGCTTCGGAGAAGCGGCGGAAGCGCCCGACCCCGGCCTTGTCCACCAGGTCGAAGTCGATGCGCGCGTGGACACAGCCGTCGCCGAAGTGGCCGTAGGGCGTCCCGCGCAGCCCGTGTTCGGCCAGCAGGGCGCGGAAGTCCCGCAGATACGCGCCCAGTCGGGCCGGAGGCACCGCGCAGTCCTCCCAGCCCGGCCACGCCTCGGTGCCGTCGGGCATCCGGGTGGCGGTGCCGGCCGCGTCCTCCCTGATCCGCCACAGGGAGCGCTGCCGGGCCGGGTCGGCGACCAGGGCGTGCCCGGTCGTGTCGCCGGCCGCGCCGCACAACTGCCGCGCGTGGGCCAGCGCTTCGTCCGGGTCGTCGCCGCCGGCCTCGACGAAGAGCCAGGCCCCGCCGCGCGGCAGCAGTCCGCCTGCCCCGCCCACCAGGTCGGCGGCCATCCCCTCCACCGTCAGCGGGCGGTGCGGCAGCAGGAGGTGCGCGGCGTCCGCGGCGGCGGACTCGTCGCGGTAGCCGAGGACGGCGAGCGCCCGTGCGGCCGGTGCCCGGACCAGCCGCACGGTCGCCTCGGTGAGCACCCCGAGGGTGCCCTCGCTCCCGGTGAACGCCCGGGCCGCGTCGCGGCCGTGCTCGGGCAGCAGCCGGTCGAGGGCGTAGCCGGAGATCCGGCGCGGCAGTTCGGGAAAGCCGGTGCGCAGCAGCGCGAGGTTGTCGTCGGCCAGGGCGCGCAGGCCGTCGCGCAGCCGGGGCGGGGAGCCGGCGCCCAGGGCCCCGTCGAGCCGGACCTGCTCCCCCCGGTAGGTGAGCACCTCCAGGGCGCGTACGTTGTCGGCGGTGGTGCCCCAGGCCACCGAGTGCGCGCCGCAGGCGTTGTTGCCGATCATGCCGCCGAGGGTGCAGCGGCTGTGGGTGGACGGGTCGGGGCCGAAGGTGAGTCCGCGGCGCCCGGCGGCGGCGCGCAGGTCGTCCAGGACCACGCCCGGCTGGACCCGGGCGGTGCCCGCGTCGGGGTCCAGCGCGAGAACCCGGTTCATGTGCCGGGTGAAGTCCAGGACGACGCCGGTGCCGGTGGCCTGCCCGGCGATCGACGTGCCGCCGCCGCGCGGCACCACCGGCAGGCCGTGCTCCCGGCACACCGCCAGTGCCGCGGCCACGTCCTCGGCGTCCCTGGGCGCGACCACCGCCAGCGGCACCCGGCGGTAGTTGGAGGCGTCCATCGTCATCAGCGCGCGGGTACCGGCGTCGCAGGCGACCTCGCCGCGTACCGCCGCGCGCAGGGCCCGCTCGGCCCCGGGGGGCATCGCTACCGTCATGGGTCCAGCTTGCCGCCCGGCGCGCCTCGGCACCCCGCAGGCCCGCTACCACAGGTGGGCGATGCTCCGTCTCATCGGATGGAACGCGGGCCGCAACCCGCCCGTAACGGACTACGCTGCGGGCGTGGCCGATATTGAGATCCCCGCTGACATCAAGCCCGCCGACGGACGGTTCGGGTCGGGCCCCTCCAAGGTACGCACGCAGGCGCTCGACGCGCTGGCCGCCACCGGGACGTCCCTGCTGGGCACCTCTCACCGCCAGGCGCCGGTGAAGAACCTGGTCGGGCAGGTCCGCGACGGCGTACGCGAGCTGTTCTCCCTCCCCGAGGGCTACGAGGTCGTGCTCGGCAACGGCGGGTCCACCGCGTTCTGGGACGTCGCCACCCACGGGCTGATCAGCTCCAAGTCGCAGCACCTGTCGTTCGGCGAGTTCTCCTCGAAGTTCGCCAAGGCGTCGCAGCAGGCGCCGTGGCTGGCCGAGCCGACGATCGTGAAGTCCGAGCCGGGCACCCACCCCGAGCCCGTGGCCGAGGCGGGCGTCGACGTGTACGCCCTGACGCACAACGAGACGTCCACGGGTGTCGCCGCGCCGCTGCGCCGGGTCGCGGGCGCGGACGACGGCGCGCTGGTGGTGGTGGACGCCACCTCGGGTGCCGGCGGCCTGCCGGTCGACATCACCGAGACCGACGTGTACTACTTCGCGCCGCAGAAGTCCTTCGCGGCCGACGGGGGTCTGTGGCTGGCGGTGTTCTCGCCCGCCGCCCTGGAGCGCGCGGCGGCGATCGCGGCGTCGGGCCGCCACATCCCGGCGTTCTTCGACCTGCCCACCGCGATCGACAACTCACTGAAGAACCAGACGTACAACACCCCCGCGCTGTCCACCCTGTTCCTACTCAAGGAGCAGCTGGAGTGGATCAACGGGCAGGGCGGCCTGGACTGGGCGGTCAAGCGCACCGCGGACTCCTCGTCGCGGCTGTACGGCTGGGCGGAGAAGGCGTCCTACGCGACGCCGTTCGTCGCCGACCCGGCGCAGCGCTCCCAGGTCGTGGGCACCATCGACTTCGAGGACGGCATCGACGCCGCCGCGGTGGCGAAGGTGCTGCGGGCCAACGGCATCGTGGACACCGAGCCGTACCGCAAGCTGGGCCGCAACCAGCTGCGGATCGCGATGTTCCCGGCGGTCGAGCCGGCCGACGTCGAGGCGCTCACCGCGTGCATCGACTACGTCATCGGGCAGCTCTGACCGCTCGGGTCACCTGCTGAACCGTCCCGGGGCCGCCACCCGATGTGCGGCGGCCCCGGGCCATGGAACTGACAGTGTGTCAGCCGGTCAGTGCCGCCCGCGGCCCGGGCGCAGCACCCGCCGCAGGAGGTACCCGGCGGCGGCGATGCCGGCGAGTATGAGGAAACCGACCGTCTTGCCGCCGGAGTTGTGGGCCTTCTTGGGGCTCGGGTCGCTGTGGGCGTGCGCCGACGAGCCGGTGCCGGTGCTCCCGCTCGGGCTGGTCGCAGGTGCGGTGGTGGCGGCTTTTCGTACGTCGTCGGGCAGTTCGGTGCCGCTGAGCGTGTCCTTCCACACGGTGCTGTCCTTGCCCTCGCTCCCGTACAGCAGCGAGCGGCCGTCGCGGGTGAAGGTGACGGACTCGCCCTGCGGCTGGAGCGGCACGGTCAGGGAGCCGAGCTTGCGGGGCCGGTCGTCCACCCAGCGGTACTCGGCGGACCACAGGTAGCCGCGCAGCACCAGGCGGCTGCCGTCCGGGGAGAAGGCGCCGTCGGTGACCCAGGGGACGTCGCCGATCTTGTGGAAGACGTTCACACCGCTGCTGCTGAGCGTGGCGGGGCCCTGGTAGAGGTGGCCGCCCTTCTGGTTCTTGCTGGCGATGTAGACCCGTCCGGTCCTGGGCTGCACCATCAGCGCCTCGGCGTCGCGGGAGCCGTCCTCGTAGCGGACGGTGTACCGGGTGACGTCGACGGTCCGGCTGGTCAGGTCGCGGGGTTCGGGGAAGCGGTAGATCCACACCTCGGACCAGGAGTTCAGGTTGTCGCCGATGTCCGCGAGGTAGAGGTCGCCGTCCGGGCCGATGGAGATCGCCTCCATGTCGCGTGCCGCGACGCCGCGCAGGGTGAGGGTGGCGAGGGTCTTCCCGGTGGCCCCGTCCACGGCGTAGACGTAGGGCCCGTCGCCGCTGTCGTTGTGCGTCCAGTACACCCCCGGGTGCAGCCGGCTGGCCGCCAGGCCGCTGGACTCGGTGATCCGCGGGTCGCTGATCCGGAAGGCCGCACTGGGCCCGCTGTCGGCGCCCGCGGGCGCGGCCCAGGTCCAGCTCAGGGCGAGGACGGCGCCGACCGCGGCCGCCGGAAGGTACGTACGCATGGGCCCAAGCGTGCCATCCGGCCGCAGGAGGCCGGGCCGGCGAGTGCCGCTCTTGATTCGAGCGCACTCCAAGGGCTTGGCTTGAGGGTATGGAGTACACACAGCTCGGCCGTTCCGGCCTCAAGGTCAGCCGCCTGGTCCTCGGCACCATGAACTTCGGACCGCAGACCGACGAGGCGGACAGCCACGCCATCATGGACTCGGCTCTCGCCGCCGGGGTCAACTACTTCGACACCGCCAATGTCTACGGGTGGGGCGCGAACAAGGGCCGCACCGAGGAGATCATCGGCAGCTGGTTCGCCCAGGGCGGCGGCCGACGGGACAAGGTCGTGCTGGCGACCAAGGTCTACGGGAACATGGCGGCCGAGGACGCGGACTGGCCCAACTACGACCGGCTCTCCGCGCTGAACATCCGCCGCGCCGTCGAGGCGAGCCTCAAGCGGCTGGGCACCGACTACATCGACATCTACCAGTTCCACCACGTGGACCGGAACACGCCGTGGGAGGAGATCTGGCAGGCGATCGACGTCCTGGTCCAGCAGGGCAAGATCCTCTACGCCGGGTCGAGCAACTTCGCCGGCTGGCACATCGCCCAGGCCAACGAGGCGGCCGCCCGGCGCGGTTCGCTCGGCCTGGTCAGCGAGCAGTGCCTGTACAACCTGGCCAAGCGTGAGGCGGAGATGGAGGTCATCCCGTCCGCTCAGCATTACGGCCTCGGGGTGATCCCGTGGTCGCCGCTGAACGGCGGCCTGCTCGGCGGGGCGCTGCGCAAGCAGCGCGAGGGCGGCGGCGCCCGCTCCACCGGGGGCCGCAGCGCGGACGCGCTGAAGTCGCCGCAGCAGCGGGACCAGGTCCAGGCGTACGAGGACCTGTGCGACAAGCACGGCGTCGACCCGGGCGACGTGGGCCTGGCGTGGCTGCTGACCCGCCCGGGGGTGACCGGTCCGATCGTCGGCCCGCGGGTGCAGGCGCAGTTGGACTCGGCGCTGCGGGCGGTGGAGTTGAAGCTGTCGCAGGAGTTCCTGGACTCCCTGGACGAGATCTTCCCGGGTCCGGGGCCGTCCCCGGAGTCCTTCGCCTGGTGACCGGGGCGTAGCGGTGGGCGTGTGCCGCCGGGGTCAGCGGACCGCGGCGGCCACGACCACCACCGCCAGCATCAGGAGGAAGGCGGCGGTCATCACACGGGTACGGGTCTTGGGGTCCACGCTTCGAGGTTAGCCGTCCGCGGCGGCCCGTCCGCCGCCCGGGCCCGGGGTACGGCCGAGCGGCCAGGCCGCCACGGTGTCGTACCGGGGCTGCTCGCCGGGCTCACCCGACCGCGGCAGGCTGCTGGCGACCAGGCTGAGGGTGCCCGCGGTCCAGGCGGAGCCGCCGAAGGCGGCCAGGGCGTCCGTGAAGGGCGTCAGCGGCACCCGGGAGGAGCGCGGGGCCCGGGCGAGGGTCAGATGGGCGCGGAAAGCGTGCCCGGCGGGGTCGTCGGGCACCCCGGCGCGGCGCCCGGCCGCGCGGACCGAGGCCGCGAGCCGGGCCAGCGCCGCGAGGTCGCCCTCGGCGCCGGTCCACAGGGTGCCGCGGCCGAAGTGGCCGCCGCCGGCCAGCCGCAGGGTGAGGGGTTCGTGGCGGTGGGCGGCGCGGGCGAGGCGCTCGTCGAGTTCCGGGCGCAGCTCGTCGGCCACCTCGCCGAAGAAGGCGAGGGTGAGGTGCCAGCCGCCGGTGGCGGTCCACCGCAGGTCGTCGGCGCCGGGCAGGCGCCGCAGGGGCGCGACCGCCGCGGTGAGTTCGGCCACCGCGGCGGCGGGCGGCAGGAGCGCGGTGAAGAGCCTCACGCCGCGGACGTCAGCCGGCTGCCGGAGGGGGTCGGGTCGGCGCCCGGTGCCCCCTGGTCGACGGGCGCGCCCTCGTCGCGGGCGGCCCGGCCGGTACCGGTCTGCGGCGCGCGGCCCGGCTCCGGGGCTTCCGAGGCGGCGTCCGGTGCGGGACCGGCCGGTGCGGCGCCGTCCCCGCCGTCCCCGCCGCCCTCGGCGGGCGCGGCGGACTCCGCGGGCTGGGCCGGCCGCGGGTCGCGCGGCACGAAGACGATCGGCGGGCTGGTGCGGTCCCGCCCGGCGCCGAGGTTCACCTTCAGCCGCAGGCCGCCGGCCCGGGCGAGCGCGATCCCGACGCCGACCGCCCCGGCGGCCGAGACGAGCCCGCCGGACAGGAAGCCGACGCGGGCCCCGAAGGTGTCGGTGACCCAGCCCATGACCGGGCCGCCCACCGGGGTGCCGCCGACGAAGACCATCATGTACAGGCTCATCACCCGGCCGCGCATGACGGGGTCGGTGGCGAGCTGCACGGTGGCGTTCGCGGTGGTGTTGAAGGTCAGGCCGAACACGCCGATCGGCACCAGGAGGACCGCGAAGATCCAGAAGGTCGGGGCGACCGACGCCAGCAGTTCGAGGAGCCCGAAGGCGAGGGCGGCGGTGACCAGCATGCGCAGCCGGGTGCGGGTGCGGCGGGCGGCGAGCAGGGCGCCGATCAGGGAGCCGGCGGCCATCAGGGTGTTGAACAGGCCGTAGGTGCCGGCGCCGGAGTTGAAGACCTTGTTGGCGAAGGCGGACAGCCAGATCGGGAAGTTGAAGCCGAAGGTGCCGATGAAGCCGACCAGCACGATCGGCCAGATCAGTTCCGGCTTGCCCGCGACGTACCGCAGGCCCTCGCGGAGCTGGCCCTTGCCGCGGGGGGCGCGTTCGATCTTGTGCAGCTCGGAGGTGCGCATCAGCAGCAGGCCGGTGAGCGGGGCGAGGAAGGACACGCCGTTGATCAGGAAGGCCCAGCCGCTGCCCACGGCGGTGATCAGCACACCGGCGACCGCGGGGCCGACGAGGCGGGCGGCCTGGAAGTTCGCGGCGTTCAGCGAGACGGCGTTGCGCACCACGTCGGGGCCGACCATCTCGACCACGAAGGTCTGCCGGGTGGGGTTGTCGACGACGGTGACCACGCCGAGCAGGAAGGCGATCGCGTACACGTGCCAGACCTGGACCACCCCGGACAGGGTGAGCGTGGCGAGCGCCAGGCCGAGTACGCCGAGCGCGGCCTGGGTGCACAGCAGGATCTTGCGCTTGGGGTAGCGGTCGGCGATGACACCGCCGTACAGGCCGAAGAGCAGCATCGGCAGGAACTGCAGCGCGGTGGTGATGCCGACGGCGAAGGACGAGCCGGTGATGCTGAGCACCAGCCAGTCCTGGGCGATCCGCGACATCCAGGTGCCGGTGTTGGAGATCACGGCGCCGGTCGCGAAGAGCCGGTAGTTGCGGATCTTGAGGGAGCTGAAGGTGCCCGTCTTCGCGGCGGGACGGTCAGGTTCGGTTGCGGTGTCTGGTCCGGCTGCCGAACTCAATCGGTACTCGCCTGCC
>NZ_JBYIRM010000061.1:0-14588 GCF_057708105.1 Actinacidiphila sp. bgisy144
ACTCATGAACCGGAACGCCTCCGGCGCCTGCCGCACCTCCCACTCCACGGTCGGCAGCGGCTCGATCGCGCCCGCCTCGAACAGCCCGGCCAGTTCGCGCAGCATCTGCTGGACCCGGTCGGGACCGGCCTGCACCAGGTCGTAGGTGTGGTAGCTGACGCCGGGGTAGGCGGACTCGACCTGCTCGTCGGTCCGCAGGTCGGCCTTGCCCATCTCGACGAACCGGCCGCCGCCCGGCATCAGCCGCATCGAGGCGTCGATGAACTCACCGGTCAGCGAGTTCAGTACGACGTCCACGCCCCGGCCGCCAGTGGCCCGCCGGAAGGCGTCCTCGAAGTCCAGGGTGCGCGAGGACGCCACGTGCGCGGCGTCGACGCCGCGTTCGCGCAGCGCGGGCCACTTGCCCTCGCTCGCCGTCGTGAAGACCTCGGCGCCCAGGTGGCGGGCCAGTTGCAGCGCGGCCATGCCGACGCCGCCCGCACCCGCGTGCACGAGGACGCGCTCGCCCGGCCGCAGCCCGGCCAGGTCCACCAGGCCGTAGTACGCGGTGAGGAACACCGTCGGCACCGACGCGGCCGTGGTGAAGGACCAGCCCGCCGGGATCGGCGCGACCAGCCGCCGGTCGGTGACGGCCACGGAGCCGAGCCCGCCGTCGCTCAGGCCCATCACGCGGTCGCCGACCCGCAGGTCCGCCACGTCGGCGCCCACCTCGGTGACGACACCGGCCACTTCGCCGCCGAGCGGGCCCGCCTCGCCCGGGTACATGCCCAGCGCGTTGAGGACGTCGCGGAAGTTCAACCCCGCCGCCCGCACCGCGATCCTGATCTCGCCCCCGGCCAGCGGCCGTTCGGCCGCCGGGAAGGGCACCAGCCGCAGGTTCTCCAGCGTGCCCTTGGCGGTGGAGTCCAGGTGCCAGGCACCACCGCCCTCCGGAACGGCCAGCCCGGTGTCCGCCCGCGACAGCCGTGCCGCGTGCAAGGTGCCTGCGCGGAGGGCCAGTTGGGGTTCGCCGGTGCCGCGTACGGCGGCGAGCAGCCCGGCCGTCAGACCGGTGGCGGCGTCGGTGTCGACCAGGGTGATCCGGCCCGGCTGCTCCGCCTGCGCCGAACGCACCAGGCCCCACACGGCCGCGGCGCCCAGGTCCGCCACCCTCTCGCCGGGAGCGGCGGCGACCGCGCCCGAGGTCACCACGACCAGCTCCCGGTCGCCGGACTGCCAGGTCTGGAGCTGCTCCAGCATCCACCCGGTCGCCTCGTGCGCGCCGCGCACCGGGTCCGCGCCGCCGGCCACCGCGACCACCAGAGGCAGCGCCGCGTCCGCCTGCGGGTCCACCAGGCCGGCGTGCGCGTACGGTGCCGCGCCCGGCAGCAGGTCCGCGGCCACACCGGGCCCGGCCACCACCCCGGCGGCCACGCTCTCCCAGTCCGCCGCCTGCGGCTCCCGCACCTCCAACGGCTGCCATTCCAGCGCGAGTACGGCCTCGTCGCCGCCCCCGCCCGCGGACGTCAGCGCCTGCGGGGTCAGCGGGCGGACGACCAGCGACCCCAGCGACAGCACCGCGTCACCGGACTCGTCGGCGACCGCGATCGACAGCGCCTCGGGGCCGGTCCTGGTCAGGCAGGCCCGGACCCGGCTCGCGCCGGAGGCGTGCAGCGCCACGTCGCCGAAGCTGAACGGCAGCCGGCCGTACTCCGCCGGCTCCAGGTCCACGAACGCCAGCGCGTGCATCACCGCGTCCAGCAGCGCCGGGTGCAGGCCGAAGCCGTCCGCCCGGCCCGAGTGCGGTTCGGGCAGGGCCACTTCGGCGAAGACATGCCCGTCGTGCCGCCACGCCCGCGCCAGCCCCTGGAACGACGGGCCGTACACGAAGCCCTGCTCGGCGATCCGCTGGTAGATCCCCTCGGTCGCCAACTCCTCGGCGCCGGGCGGCGGCCACACCCCGGCCAGCGCCTCGAAGCCGGCCGCGGCCGCGCCCGCCGCGCTGTCCACGGCGCCGCTGGCGTGCCGCACCCACGGCCGATCGGCGCCGTCGTCGGGGCGCGCGTACACGGTGACCGGGCGCTGCCCGTCCTCGGCCTCGCCGACGACGACCTGCACCTGGACGCCGCCGCGCGCGGGCAGCACCAGCGGCGCCTCCACGATCACCTCGCGGACCCGGCCGCAGCCGACCGCGTCCGCGGCGTGCACCGCCAACTCCACGAAGCCGGTGCCGGGGAAGAGCACCGCGCCCTGCACGGCGTGGTCGGCCAGCCACGGCTGCGCGGCCACAGACAGCCGCGACGTGAACACCACGCCGCCGCCCTCGGGCGAGGGCACCACCGCGCCCAGCAGCGGGTGGGCGACCGCCGCCAGCCCGGCGGCCGCCACGTCCGCCGCTCCCGTGCCGCCCTCGGGCCAGTACCGCCGCCGCTGGAAGGCGTACGTCGGCAGGTCCACCCGGCGCCGCCCGGCCCCGCCGACCAGGCGGTCCCACCCGACCGGCACCCCTTCGGCGAACAGCCGGGCCAGCGCCAGCAGTACGGTACGGCCGCCGGCCCGGTCCCGGCGCTGCAACGCCACCGCGGTGGCGTCCTCCCGCTCCACCAGCCCGGCCAGCACCGCGTCGGGGCCCGCCTCGACGAAGGTGTCCACGCCCTGCCCGGCCAGCCAGGCCAGCCCGTCCGCGAAGCGGACCGCCGAACGGACCTGCTGCGCCCAGTACGTGGGGGACGTCATGTCCGCGGGCTCACCCGTCAGGTTCGACACCACGGGGATGCGCGGCTCGGCGAAGGACACGTCGGCGATCGCCGCGGTGAAGTCCGCCAGCATCGGGTCCATCAGGGCGGAGTGGAACGCGTGCGAGACCCGCAACCGGGTCGTCTTCACGCCCAGCGCCTTGAAGTGCTCCCGCACGGCGAGGACAGCGGCTTCGTGGCCCGAAACGACCACGGAGCCATGCGCGTTGACCGCCGCGAGCGAGACCTCGTCGGACAGATGCGGCCGTACGTCCTCCTCCGGCGCGGCGATCGCGACCATCGCCCCACCCGCCGGAAGCGCCTGCATCAAACGCGCCCGCGCCGCCACGAGCCGGCAGGCGTCCGCCAGGTCGAAGACCCCCGCCACATGAGCCGCCGCCACCTCACCAATGGAGTGGCCGAGCAGATAGTCCGCACCCACCCCGAAGGACTCCAGCAACCGGAACAACGCCACCTCGACCGCGAACAGCGCCGGCTGCGCCCACCCCGTGGAGTTCAGCCCATCAGCGTCCTCACCCCACACCACCTCCCGCAGCGGGACATCGAGGTGCCGGTCCAACTCGGCCACGACCTCGTCGAAGGCCGCAGCGAACACCTCGGACTCCTCGTACAACTCCCGCCCCATTCCGAGGCGTTGCGCACCCTGGCCGGTGAACAGCACGGCCACCCGGCGCCCGTTGCGCGCCGCGCCCTGTGCCACACCCGCAGCCGACTCACCGGCCGCCAACGCCCTTAGCCCGGCCGTCAGTTCGTCCGCATCGGCGCCGACCACCACCGCGCGGTGGTCGAAGAGGGAGCGGGACCGCAGCAGCGAGTACGCCACGTCGGCCGGGTCCGGACCGCCGTCCTGCGCGACGCGCGCCAGCAGCCGTTCGGCCTGCGCGGCCACGGCGTCGGCCGACCGCCCGGAGACGACCCACACGGTCTGCGTGCCGATCGCGGTGCCCGGCTCGCCGGCGGTGCCGTCCAGACCGGCATCGTCCGGACCGGCGCCCTCCGGCTCGGCTTCCACCGGGGGCTCGGCCTCCACCGGGGGCGCGGCCTCCAGGATCACGTGCGCGTTGGTGCCGGACACGCCGAAGGAGGAGACGCCCGCGCGGCGCGGGCGCCCGGTCTCCGGCCACCGCTGCTGCTCGGTGAGCAGCCGCACCTGGCCTGCGGTCCAGTCCACATGGGTGCTCGGCTCGTCCACGTTCAAGGTGGGCGGCAGCGCGCCGTGCCGGATGGCCTGCACCATCTTGATGACCCCGGCAGCGCCGGCGGCGGCCTGCGCGTGGCCGATGTTGGACTTGATGGTGCCCAGCCACAGCGGCCGGTCGTCGGGGCGGCCCTGCCCGTAGGTCGCGAGCAGCGCCTGCGCCTCGATCGGGTCGCCCAGCGTCGTGCCGGTGCCGTGCGCCTCCACCACGTCCACTTCGGAGGGCGACAGCGAGCCGGCGGCCAGCGCCTGGCGGATGACGCGCTGTTGGGAGGGGCCGTTCGGCGCGGTCAGGCCGTTGGAGGCGCCGTCCTGGTTGACGGCGCTGGAGCGGACGACCGCCAGCACCTCGTGGCCGTTGCGCCGCGCGTCGGACAGCCGCTCCAGGACGAGGATGCCCGCGCCCTCCGACCAGCTGGTGCCGTCGGCGGCCTCGGCGAACGCCTTGACCCGCCCGTCGGGGGCCAGCCCGCCCTGGCGGCTGAACTCGGTGAACCCGACCGGGCTGACCAGCACGTTGACCCCGCCGGCCAGCGCGAGCGAGCACTCGCCCGAGCGCAGCGCCTGCCCGGCCCAGTGCATCGCCACCAGCGAGGAGGAGCACGCGGTGTCCACGGTGACCGCCGGGCCCTCCAGCCCGAGCACGTACGACAGCCGGCCGGAGATCACGGAGAGCAGCCCGCTGGTCATGCGGTGGCTCTCGGTCTCGGGCAGGTCGTCGATGGCCTCCAGGTAGCCGGAGGCGGCGGCGCCGACGAAGACGCCGGTGGCGCTCCCGGCCAGGGTGGCCGGGTCGATCCCGGCGTGCTCCAGCGACTCCCAGGCCACCTCCAGCAGCAGCCGCTGCTGCGGGTCCATCGCCAGCGCCTCGCGCGGCGAGATCCCGAAGAAGCCCGCGTCGAACTCCGTGGCGGAGTCGACGAATCCGCCTTCGCGGGTGATCGAGGCGCCGGGGCGGTAGCCGGCGGGGTCGTGGAGCGCGTCGAGGTCCCAGCCGCGGTCGCCGGGGAAGCCCGAGACGGCGTCCGTGCCGGAGGCGACCAGCTGCCACAGCTCGTCGGGGCCGGTGACGCCGCCGGGGAAGCGGCAGGCCATGCCGACCACGGCGATCGGGTCGTCGGTGAGCTGCTGGGGTACGGGCAGAGCGGTGCGGTCCTGCTCGGCCCCGTCGCCGAACCGCTCGGCGAGGTGGCCGGCCAGCCGGGCGGCGCTGGGGTAGTCGAAGACCAGGGTGGCGGGCAGGCTGGTGCCGGTCGCGGTCTGGAGCCGGTTGCGCAGTTCGACGGCGGTCAGGGAGTCGAAGCCGACCTCGCGGAAGGCCTGGCCGGGGTCGATCTCGTCGCCGCCGCTGTGTCCCAGGACGGCGGCGGCGTGGTCGCGGACCAGGGTGGTGAGGTAGGCGCGCCGTTCGGCGGCGGGCATGGCGGCGACCCGGGCGGCGAAGCCGTCTCCGTCGTCCTCGGACGGCTCGCCTGCGGCCGGGGCCGCCTCGGGGAGCAGGGCGAAGAGGTTGCTCGGGCGGGCCAGGGTGAAGGCGGGGACGAACTTCGCCCAGTCCATGTCGGAGACGGTGAGCACGGTCTCGTCCTGCTCCAGGACGCGCTGCATGGCCGCGATCGCGAGGTCCGGCTGCATGGCGAGCACACCCATGCGCCGCAGGTAGTCCACGAACTGGGCGTCGATGTCGGTCAGTCCGGGCCCGGCCCAGCCGCCCCAGGCGATCGACGTGGCGGTCCGCCCCTGGGCGCGCCGGTACTCGGCGAGGCTGTCCAGGCAGGCGTTGCCCGCCGCGTAACCGCCCTGCCCCGTGCCGCCCCACGAGGCCGCGCCGGAGGAGAACAGCACGAACGCGTCCAAGTCCGTGCCGGCGGTCAACTCGTCCAGCAGCAGCGCCCCTTCGCCCTTGACCCGCAGTTCGAACGCGAGCTGGTCGGGCGTGAGGTCCGCCACCGGTGTCAGTGCGCTGCCGACGCCCGCGGCGTGCACGACCGTGCGCAGCGGCATGTCGTGCGGTATCGCGGCGAGGACGGCGGTCATGGCCGCCCGGTCGGCAACGTCGCAGGCGTGCACGCTGACGCGTACGCCGGACTGCTCCAGTTCGGTGCGCAGTTCGGCCGCGCCGGGCGCGTCCGGGCCGCGGCGGGAGAGCAGCACCAGGTGCTCGGCGCCGCGTTCGGCGAGCCAGCGGGCGACGTGGGCGCCGAGGCCGCCGGTGCCGCCGGTGACCAGGGCGGTGCCGCTGGTCGTCCACGCTTCGGCGGTCCCGTGCACCGCGGCGCGTGTCAGCCGGCGGGCGAGCACCCCGAAGGCGCGTACGGCGAGTTGGTCCTCGCCGTGGCCGCCGGTGAGCACACCGCCGAGGCGGGCCGCGGCGGCGGGGTCGTAGGTCGCGGGCAGGTCGGCCAACCCGCCCCACAGGTCGGGCAGTTCGAGGGCGGCGACCCGGCCCAGGCCCCAGACGGCGCCCTGCCACATGCCGGCGGTGGCCTCGCCGGGGCGGGTGGTGGCGGCGCCGCGGGTGAGGACCCACAGCGGTGCCGCAAGGCCGGCCGCGCGCAGCGCCTGGACCAGCAGGAGGGTGGCCGCGGGGCCGTCTTCGCCGGTGGGCGGCAGCCAGGCGACGCCGTCGTACCGCTGCCCGGCGAGGTGTTCCGCGGTGGCGTCGGTATGGGCGAGGACGGCGGTGTCCGGGCCGAGGGCGGTGGCGACGCCGGCGGTCCAGGGGTCGGCGGGGTCGGCGGCGACCACGAGCCAGCGGCCGCCGGGCGGGCCCTGGCGCAGGCCGTCGACCGGCACCCAGGTCGGGCGGTAGGTCCAGTCGTCGGCGGCGGCTTCCCGCGTGCGGCGCTCGCGCCAGTCCAGCAGGGCCGGGGCCAGCTCGGCGGCGACCTCGTCGGCCACGCCGAGCGCACCGGCCAGCCGTCCGCCTTCGACGTCGGCCCAGAACAGCGCGTCCAGCGGGTCGCGGCCCGCGGCCGGTTCCGGCCCCGCGTTCCAGAACCGGCGGTGCTGGAAGGCGTACGTGGGCAGGTCGACGCGGCGCGGGGTGTGCCCGGTGAACAGGCCGTCCCAGACGACGGGCACGCCGTGCGTGAACAGGTGGGCGGCCGAGGCCAGCATCCGGGCGGGGCCGCCCTCGTTGCGGCGCAGGGTGCCGATGACGGCCGCGTCGGCGGCGAGGTCGGGGTAGTGGGTGTCGAGGGTCTCCTGGAGCGGCACCGTCAGGACCGGGTGGGCGCTGGTCTCGACGAACGCGCCGAAGCCGTCCTCGACCATGGCGCGGGTGGTCTGCTCGAACAGCACCGGCGAGCGCAGGTTGCGGTACCAGTACTCGGCGTCGAGCGTGGCGGTGTCGACGAGGGCGGCGTCGACGGTGGAGTACATCGGGATGCTGCCGGCCCGGGGCCGGACGAAGGACAGTTCGTCGAGCAGCCGTGTCCGCAGCGGCTCCAGGGCGGGCGAGTGGGAGGCTGCCTCGCCGAGGATGCGGGCGGGCACGCCGGCGGCGGCGCACTCGGCGAGGTAGGCGGTGACGTCGGCCATGCTGCCGGAGACGGTGACCGCGGAGCCGGAGTTGACGCCCGAGACGTACAGCTCGGCGTACTTGGCGATCTGCTCCTCTACGGCGGCCTGGCCGAGTTTGACGGTGGCGATGGCGCCGGTGCCGAACAGGACGTTCTCGAAGATGTTGCCGCGTACGAGCACCACGCGGTAGGCGTCGGTCAGCGAGAGCGCGCCGGCCACGTGGGCGGCGGCGACCTCGCCCTGGGAGTGCCCGACGACGGCGGCCGGCTCCACGCCCATGGCGCGCCAGACCTCGGTGAGGGCGACCATCATCGTGAAGAAGACCGGGTGGTAGACGTCGATGCGCTTGAGCAGGTCCGCGGACTGCTCGGGGTGGCGCAGCACGTCCAGCAGCGACCAGTCGACCAGCGGGTCCAGCGCCTCGGCGCACTCCTCGACCTTCGCGGCGAACACCGGTGAGGTGGCGAGGAGTTCGGTGGCCATGCCGGCCCACTGGGAGCCCTGGCCGGGGTAGACGAACACGGCTCGGCCGCCGGTGCGGGCGGCGCCGGTGACGGCGTTCGCGGCCGGCTCCCCGGCGGCGAGTGCGGCCAGGCCCGCGACCAACTCGTCCCGGTCGGCGCCGACGACGACGGCGCGGTGGTCGAAGAGGGCGCGGGTGTGCAGCAGCGACCAGCCGACGTCGGCGGGGTCGAGGCCGGGGTCGTCCTGGACGCGTGCCAGCAGGCGGCCCGCCTGTCCGGCGAGGGCCTTGGCACTGCGGGCGGACAGCGTCCAGGCCATGCTGGTGCGGGGCGCGAACAGGCCGGGGCCGGCGGCGTCTACGACGTCTACGGGTGCGGCTGCGGGCTCCGCCGGGGCATCGGCTTCGAGGATGACGTGGGCGTTGGTGCCGGACACGCCGAAGGAGGAGACGGCCGCGCGGCGCGGGCGCCCGGTCCGCGGCCAGGGCCGGTGGTCCGTCAGCAGCCGCACCTGGCCGGAGGTCCAGTCGACGTGCGAGGTGGGCTGGTCGGCGTGGAGGGTGGGGGGCAGCGCGCCGTGGCGCATCGCCTCGATCATCTTGATGACCCCGGCGACGCCGGCGGCGGCCTGGGTGTGGCCGATGTTGGACTTGATGGAGCCGAGCCACAGCGGCTGGTCGTCGGGGCGGCCCTGCCCGTAGGTGGCCAGCAGCGCCTGTGCCTCGATGGGGTCGCCGAGCGTGGTGCCGGTGCCGTGCGCCTCGACGGCGTCCACGTCGGCCGGCGTGAGGCCCGCGGCGGCCAGTGCCTGGCGGATGACGCGCTGCTGGGCGGGGCCGTTGGGCGCGGTGAGGCCGTTGGAGGCGCCGTCCTGGTTGACGGCGCTGGAGCGGACGACCGCCAGCACCTCGTGGCCGTTGCGCCGCGCGTCGGACAGCCGCTCCAGCACGAGGACGCCGACGCCCTCGCTGAAGCCGGTGCCGTCGGCGGTCTCGGCGAAGGCCCGGCAGCGGCCGTCGGGTGAGACGGCGCCGCCCTGCCGGCTGAACTCCACGTAGGTGCTGGGGGTCGCCATCACGGTCACGCCGCCGGCCAGGGCGAGGGTGCATTCGCCGGAGCGCAGCGCCTGCCCGGCCCAGTGCATCGCCACCAGCGACGAGGAGCAGGCGGTGTCCACGGTGACGGCCGGGCCCTCCAGGCCCAGGACGTAGGAGACCCGGCCGGAGGCGACGGCGCCGTTGGCGCCCAGGCCCGCCGAGCCGGTGCCCTCGGTGGCGTCGGGCTGGTCGGAGGCCGGGTAGTCGTGGTACATCAGGCCGGTGAAGACGCCGGTGGACGAGCCGGCGAGGGTGCGCGGGTCGATCCCGGCGTGCTCCAGGGCCTCCCAGGACACCTCCAGCAGCAGCCGCTGCTGCGGGTCCATCGCCAGCGCCTCGCGGGGGGAGATGCCGAAGAACCCGGCGTCGAAGTCCGCGGCCGCGGTGAGGAATCCGCCCTCGCGGGTGAGGGAGGTGTTCGGGCGCTGCCCGGTGGGGTCGTGCAGCTGCTCGACGTCCCAGCCGCGGTCGGCGGGGAAGACCGAGACGGCGTCGGTGCCGGAGGCGACCAGCCGCCACAGGTCGTCGGGGCCGGTCACCCCGCCGGGGAAGCGGCAGGCCATGCCGACGACGGCGAGCGGTTCCCGGGATTTCGACTCGAGTTCCGAGAGCCGGTTCCGGGTTCGCTTGAGCTCCGAAGTCACTTTCTTCAGATACTCGAAGGACTTGTCGTCACTCACTATCGCTCCCACGGCCCCGAGCCGGTCGACGTCCGATACACGGTCGGCATATCAGGAAAACGAGAAGCCGCCGGAAGAACCCGTCCTGACGGTCCGTCGAGAACCGTCGCGGATTCTCCGTGTGCTCCGTGCCAGGCGTACGCGGCATCTCGTTTCCCGGTAGGCTACCCAGGCTCCCGACCGCCCCGGTCCCCCTATCCGCCCCCTAGGAACGGGATGCGGGCGCCGGCTTTGCGGCGGGGTCCCTTTCTTACCCTCGGTAGCGTCGCGGGGTGCCGCGGCCGGGCCCGCGGGAGTGCGCGTCGGGCGTTGCGCGGTACCGCCGCACCCCGCTTGAGCTGGCCGGGAAGGGGCAGTTGGCGGCGGTGGGGCGTTAGGGGTGAGGCGCGGGCTAGGGGTGACGGCCGGGCCCGGAGTTAGGGGTTCCGGCCGTGGCGGCGGGCACGGGATGATCCGTTGCGCCGTACTGAACAGTAGCCGCCGCGCCGCCGGGCCACTATTGCCCCCGGCCCCGCGGAAATAGGCGGCGCCCATGACCGGTCGGCGCTTCTCCGGACGCCTTCGGGGACGAATGTTAGGGGTGTCGGGCCACTTGCCCGCTCCCGTAAATTCGTCCTTGTCGTCCTGCACGCCAGGAATTTCGTCCGGCCCGAGGTGAGGCTACATGGAACCCATGACCGAGGCAGTTCTCCGGGGTGCCGACCCGGACGAGTTGAGCCGCTTGCCGGTGCCCGAGGAATACCTCGCGGCGCATCTGCGGCAGGAGGACGCGGGCGTGTTCATGGGCATGGACAGTGCCGCCAAGGACGTCCGCCAGGCGGTGCGCGTGGGCCGGGTGCCGATGCCGGAACTGGCGCCCGACGAGGTGCTGGTGGCGGTGATGGCCAGCTCCGTCAACTACAACACCGTGTGGTCGGCGATGTTCGAGCCGATCTCCACCTTCGACGCGCTCAAGCGGCTGGCCAAGGGCGGCGGTTGGGACGCCCGGCACGACCAGCCCTACCACGTGCTCGGCTCCGACGCCGCGGGCGTGATCGTCCGCACCGGCTCCGGGGTGCGCCGCTGGCACGTCGGCGACCACGTCTCCGTCTCCCCCGTGCTCGCCGACGCCGAAGACCCCAGGACGCACGCCGACAGCCTGCTCTCCGACATGCAAGCGTGGGGCTACGAGACCAACTTCGGCGGCATGGCGCACTACGCGGTGGTCCGCGCCGGTCAGCTCATGCCCAAGCCCGGCCACCTCAGCTGGGAGGAGGCAGCCTGCATCCCGCTGTGCGGCGGCACCGCCTACCGGATGCTGATCGGCGAGCACGGCGCCCGGATGAAGCAGGGCGACGTGGTGCTGATCTGGGGCGCGACCGGCGGGCTCGGCTCGTTCGCCGTGCAGATGGTCAAGAACGGCGGCGGCGTGCCCGTCGGCGTGGTCAGCTCCGAGCCCAAGGCGGAACTCGCCCGCCGGCTCGGCTGCGACGTGGTGATCAACCGCCAGGAGATCGGCATCGGCTCCCAGCCGGAACCGGGGGCCGCCACGGTGAAGCTCGCCAAGCGGCTGGGCCGCGCGATCCGCCAGGAGGTCGGCGAGGACCCGCACATCGTCTTCGACTACATCGGCCGGGCCACCTTCGGCATGTCGGTGATCGTGGCCCGCCGCGGCGGCGCCGTCGTCACCTGCGGTTCCAGCTCCGGCTACGAGCACCACTACGACAACCGCTACCTGTGGATGAACCTCAAGCGCATCATCGGCAGCCACGGCATGAACCTCGCCGAGGCCACCGAGGCGATGCGGCTGAGCCGGCTCGGCAAGCTCTCCCCGGTGCTGTCCGCGGTGTACCCGCTGGCCGAAGCGGGCGAGGCGACCCGGCTGGTGCAGACGAACGGGCACACCGGCAAGGTCGGTGTGCTGTGCATGGCCCCCGAGGAGGGCCTCGGCGTCACCGACCCGCAACTGCGCGCCCGGCTGGGTGAGCACACGCTCAACCCGCTCCGGTCCGCGTAGGGCGGGCCCGCAACAGGAGGTGTGCCCCACGTGACCGCCATGGAACTCGCCTTACCGGCCGAGGTCGCCCGCACCCTGCCCGAGGCGCTGCGGGCCAGGAGCGAGCAGCAGCCCGACGCCGTCGCGTACGTCTTCCTGCGCGACGGCGAGAACCCCGAGGAGACCCTGACCTACGGCGCGCTGGACCGGGCGGCCCGCGCCCGGGCGGCCGCCCTGGAGGCGGCCGGGCTCGCCGGCGGCACCGCGCTGCTGCTCTACCCGTCCGGCCTGGAGTTCGTCGCCGCCCTGCTCGGCTGCATGTACGCCGGGACCGCGGGCGCGCCCGTGCAGGTGCCGACTCGCCGCCGCGGCATGGAGCGGGCCCGCCGGATCGCCGAGGACGCGGGCGCCAAGACGATCCTCACCACCCCCGCGGTCAAACGGGAGTTGGAGGAGCGCTTCGGCGACCTGCTGACCGGCCTGACCCTGATCGACACCACCGCGCTGCCGGACGCCCCGCCCGCCGGGTGGACTCCGCGGCCGCCCGCCCCGGACGACCTGGCGCTGCTCCAGTACACCTCCGGCTCCACCGGCGACCCCAAGGGCGTCGAGGTCACCCACGCCAACTTCCGCGCCAACGTCGCGGAGACCGTGGCGCTGTGGCCGGTGGGGTCGGACGGGACCGTCGTGAACTGGCTGCCGCTCTTCCATGACATGGGCCTGCTCTTCGGCGTGGTGCTGCCGCTGTTCACCGGCGTCCCGGCCTACCTGATGGCGCCCCAGGCGTTCATCCGGCGGCCCGCGCGCTGGCTGGAGGCGATCTCCCGCTTCCGCGGCACCCACGCCGCCGCGCCCAGCTTCGCCTACGAGCTGTGCGCGCGTGTCGCCGCGGACACCGTGGCGGCCGGCCTCGACCTGTCGTCCTGGCGGGTCGCGGTCAACGGCGCCGAGCCGGTGCGCTGGGCGACCGTACGGGACTTCACCGCCGCCTACGCGCCCGCCGGGTTCCGGCCGCAGGCCATGTGCCCGGGGTACGGCCTGGCCGAGAACACCCTCAAGCTCAGCGGCAGTCCGGCCGACCGGGTGCCCACACTGCTGCGGGTCGACGCCGGGGCGCTCCAGGACGGCCGGGTGGTGCCGCTGACCGGCGCGGCGGCCGGGGACGGCGTGCCGCTGATGGGGTGCGGTGCGCCCGCGCCGACCACGCGGGTGGCCGTGGTGGACCCCGAGCGCGGCAGCGAGCAGCCGCCCGGGCGGGTCGGCGAGCTGTGGATCAACGGCCCCTGCGTCGCCCGCGGTTACCACGGCCGCCCGGCCGAGAGCGCCGCCGCCTTCGGCGCGGTGCTCGCCGGACGCGGCGCGGACGGCACCTGGCTGCGGACCGGCGACCTGGGGTTCGTGCACGACGGGGAGGTCTTCGTCGCCGGGCGGCTGAAGGACGTGGTCATCCACCAGGGCCGCAACTTCTACCCGCAGGACATCGAGCTGTCGGCCGAACTCGGCGACCAGGCACTGCGCCCCAACTGCGCGGCGGCCTTCGCCCTGGACGACGGGAGCACCGAGCGGCTCGTCCTGCTGGTGGAGGCCGACGGGCGGGCGCTGCGCAACGGCGGCGCCGACGCGCTGCGGGCCCGGGTGCGCGCGTCCGTCTGGGACCGGCAGCGGCTGAAGGTCGACGAGGTGGTGGTGCTGCGCCGCGGGGCGCTGCCGAAGACCTCCAGCGGCAAGGTGCAGCGCCGGCTGGCCCGCAGCCGCTACCTGGACGGCGAGTTCGGCCCGGTGACGGCGGCGGCGCCCCGGCGGGCGGCCGCACCGGAAGCCGCACCTGAACCCGCACCAACACCGGCACCGGCACCGGCACGGGAGGCGTGATGGCAGGCACGGTCACCTCGCTGGGTACGGCCACCTCGGCGGGCGGCTCGCGCATCCTGGGCGTCGGCGCCTACCGGCCCGGCCGGGTGGTGCCGAACGACGAACTCGTCCCGCTGATCGACTCCAGCGACGAGTGGATCAGGCGGCACTCCGGGATCGTCACGCGCCGCTTCGCCGACGCGGAGGAGACCGTCGTCGCGATGGCGGTCGCCGCGTCGCTCAAGGCGCTCGCCCAGTCCGGGGTGGCCGCCGAGGACATCGACCTGGTGCTGCTGGCCACCATGTCCCACCTGGAGCAGTCGCCCGCGGCCGCACCGCAGGTCGCGCACCAGGCCGGCGCCGCGGCGGCCGCGGCGATGGACGTGAGCGCGGCCTGCGCCGGCTTCGTGCACTGCCTCGCCCTGGCCGACGGGCTGATCAGGACCGGGGCCTGCCGGCACGTACTGGTGGCCGGCTCGGAGCGGATGAGCGACATCGTGGACCCGCGCGACCGGGCCACCGCGTTCCTGTTCGGCGACGGCGCCGGCGCGGCGGTGGTCGGCCGGTCCGACACCCCCGGGATCGGCCCGGTGGTGTGGGGCGCCGACGGCGGGCAGAAGGAGACGATCACGCACTCCGCGTCGTGGCTGGAGCTGCGGGACGGCGCCACGCCCTGGCCGACGCTGCGGATGAACGGCCCTGCCGTCTACCGGTGGGCGATCGGGCTGGTCCCCGACCTGTGCCGCCGGGCGCTGGCCGCGGCCGGCACCTCCCCGTCGCAGCTGGGCGCCTTCATCCCGCACCAGGCCAACCTGCGGATCGTCGAGTCGGCGGCGGCCGCGCTCGGCCTGCCACCGCACGTGGCGGTGGCCCGCGACGTGGTGGACACCGGCAACACCTCGGCGGCGTCGATCCCGATGGCGATGGAGCGCATGTTGGCGCAGGGCCGCGCCGGCAGCGGCGACCTCGCGCTGCTCGCGGGCTTCGGCGCCGGGCTCAACCACGGCGCCCTGGTGGTCGCCCTGCCCTGAGCGGGCCCGGCGGACGGGGGGGGGAGGGCCGC
>NZ_JBYIRM010000062.1:0-13879 GCF_057708105.1 Actinacidiphila sp. bgisy144
CCGGCAGGTGGTGGTGGCCGGTGCCGCGCAGGCGTGTGCGGAGTTCGTTGAGGTGTTTGCGGAGCGTGGGGCGCGGCGGATCGCGGTGGATTATGCCTCCCACACCGCGCATGTCGAGGCGGTGAGGGAGTGTCTGGCTGAGGATCTGGCGGGACTGTCTCCGGTCAGTGGCGCGGTGCCGTTTTATTCGACGCTTGAGGGGCGGGTGGTGGATACCGCCCAGCTGGATGGCGGGTATTGGTATCGGAATTTGCGGGAGCCGGTGCGGTTTGGTGAGGTTGTTGCCGGGTTGGTGGCTGAGGGGCATCGGGTGTTTGTGGAGGTCAGTCCGCATCCGGTGTTGGGTATGGCGGTCGCGCAGGCGGGTGAGGGTCTGGTGGTGGCGGGCAGTTTGCAGCGTGGTGATGGCGGCCGGGACCGGTGGCTGACTGCACTGGCGAGCGCCTGGACCGCAGGCGTCGACGTGGACTGGGCTACGGTGACCGGCGATGAGGGTCGGGCGGTGAAGGTTGGGCTGCCGACGTATGCGTTCCAGCGGCAGCACTACTGGCCGAAGGCCGCCGTGGGGGCGGGGAATCTGCCGTCCGCGGGTGTGCAGGCAGCCAAGCACCCGTTGTTGGCGGCTGCGGTGTGGCTGGCCGAGGGCGATGGGTTGGTGTTGACGGGTCGGTTGTCGCTGGCCGCGATGCCGTGGCTGGCCGACCACGCGGTCCACGGCACCGTCCTGTTGCCGGGGACGGCGTTCGTGGACCTGGCGATGCATGCGGCTGATCTGGCCGGGTGTGGTGTCCTGGAGGAGTTGACGCTCCAGGAGCCCCTGGTCCTTCCCTCCTCCGGTGGAGTGCAGGTCCAGGTCCACGTCGGCGACAGTGACGGCGGCAGCGGCCGGCGAACCGTAACGGTCTCCTCTCGCGAGGGAGAGGGCGAATGGGTGCGGAACGCCGTCGGTGTGTTGGCCCCGGCTGACGGTGAGCCTGTCCCGGATCGGCTGTCCGTGTGGCCGCCGGCGGGTGCTGTGGCGGTTCCGGTCGACGACGCCTACGACAGGTTGGCCCGGCGCGGTTACGCCTACGGTCCGGCGTTCCAGGGCCTGCGCCAGGCATGGCGTGCCGGGGACACCATTTACGCCGAGGTCGAGCTGCCGGAGGTTGTCGAAGCTGATGCCTCCGGGTTTGGCCTGCATCCTGCCCTCCTCGACGCTGCCCTGCATGCCCTCATCACTGCCAGCACTGACAAGGGCAATGGTGGTGGGACGGGGTTGCCGTTTGTGTGGTCGGGGGTGCGGCTGCTGGCGGGCGGTGCGCGTCAGTTGCGGGTGGTGCTGGCCCGTGGGTCGGGTGGGGTCTCGGTGACGGCGTTTGACGGTGTCGGTCAGCCGGTGCTGGCGGCGCGGTCGTTGGTGCTGCGTGAGGCGTCGGCTGGTCAGCTCACCGGTACCGGTCGGCAGGTGCGGCAGTCGCTGTTCACGGTGGACTGGGTTCCGCTGCCGGTGCAGGCTTCGGCGGATGCGGTGCAGTGGGTGCGGCACGGTGGGGCCGAGGTGGCTTCGGTGGTGGTGGCGGTGGTGCCGGCTGCCCCGTCGGGGATGTCGGCGCCGCAGGCGGCCCACCAGGCTGCTGCGACGGTGTTGGGTTGGGTGCAGGAGTGGCTGGCCGATTCCGAGACGGACAATGCGCGGTTGGTGGTCTGGACCCAGGGCGCAGCTATCGGGCAGGACCTGGCGGGCGCGGCGGTGGTGGGTTTGGTGCGTTCGGCGCAGTCCGAGCACCCGGGGCGTGTGCTGCTGGTCGACGTCGACCCGGCGGCCGACCTGGACCCGACCCGGGACGTTGACGTGGACACCGTACTGGCCCTGGCCTTGGGCGCTGATGAACCCGAGGTCCGCATCAGTTCCGGGGATGGGACTGTGGCGGTGTTCGGGCGTCGGCTGGTCCGGGCGGGTGCGTCCGGGGATCTGGCGCTTCCCGCTGGCTCGGGCTGGCGAGTCGATGTCGCCGAGCCGGGTGATCTGGGCAGTGCGGCGGTGGTCGATGCTCCCGAGGCGGGGGCGGTGTTGTTGCCGGGTCAGGTCCGGGTGGGTTTGCGGGCGGCGGGCGTGAACTTCCACGATGTGGTCGCTGGCCTGGGAATGGTTGCCGACGGCCGGGTCATGGGAGGGGAAGGCGCTGGGGTGATCCTGGAGACCGGCCCCGGAGTCATGGACCTGGCGGTCGGTCAGTCGGTGATGGGCCTGGTGCCGGGATGGGGTCGGGTCGGGGTCGTCGACAGTCGACTGCTTGCTGCGGTGCCGCGGGGGTGGTCGTTCCAGGAGGCCGCATCCGTGCCGGTGGGATTCATGACCGCGTTTTATGCACTGCGGGATCTGGCCCAGGTCCGTCCGGGGGAACGGGTGCTGATCCATGCCGGGACCGGCGGGGTGGGCACGGCTGCGGTGCAGCTGGCTCAGGAATGGGGTTTGGAGGTCTTCGCCACCGCGAGTCCGGCGAAGCAGGCGGCGTTGCGGGCGATGGGCATCGATGAGAGCCACATCGCCTCGACACGCGATCTGGCGTTCTGTGAGCGGTTCTTGGCCGTGACCGGTGGCGCCGGCATGGACGTGGTCGTCAATGCTCTGGCGGGGGAGTTCACGGATGCCTCGCTGCGGTTGTTGCCGCGTGGTGGGCGGTTCGTCGAGATGGGCAAGACCGATATCCGCAACCCCGAGCAGGTCGCCCAGGCATACCCCGGGGTGATCTATCGGGCCTTCGATCTGATGGATGCCGGTGTGCCGCGGGTCGGGGAGATGCTCGCTGAGCTCGGGGTGATGTTCGAGGCCGGGATATTGAAGCCGCCGCCGGTGACGTGCTTCGAGCTGTCGCAGGCGGTCGCGGCATTGCGGTATCTGCAGGCTGCCCGGCACATCGGCAAGCTCGTGCTGAACGTCCCCGCCGAGTGGGACCCGCAGGGCACCGTCCTGGTCACCGGCGGCACGGGGACCCTGGGCGGGGAACTGGCCCGGCACCTGGTCACCGTCCGCGGTATGCGGCATCTGGTATTGCTGTCGCGACGCGGCCCGGCCGCACAGGGCGCGGCGCGTCTGGTCGCGGAGCTGGCTGAGCTGGGTGCGGAGGTGCGGGTGGTGGCCGGTGATGCCGCCGACCGTGACGCCCTCGCCACGGTCCTGGCCAAGATCGCAGTCGACCGGCCGTTGACGGCGGTGGTGCACGCCGCGGGGGTGATCGATGACGCCACCGTGGAGTCGTTGACACCGCAGCGGATGCTGCCGGTGCTGTCGGCGAAGGTCGACGCGGCCTGGAACCTGCACGAGCTGACCGAGGACGCGGGCTTGGCCGGGTTCGTGCTGTACTCCTCGGCCGCGGCGGTCATGGGCAGTGCGGGACAAGGCAGCTACGCGGCCGCCAACGCGTTCCTGGATGCCCTGGCGGTCTATCGCCGGGAACGTCACCTTGCCGGCCAGTCGCTGGCCTGGGGCCTGTGGGAACAGACCTCGGAGATGACCGAACAGCTGGAGGGCGCGGGCCTGTCCCGTCTGCGCCGCGGCGGCATCGAGCCGATGCCGACGGAGCAGGGCCTGGCGTTGTTCGAGGCCGCTACCGCGTGGGGCGTGCCGTTGGCGGTCCCGACCCGCCTGGACCTGACGGGACAATCACGCCCGGGACGACCGATACTCCCGCTACTGAGCGGTTTGGCGGTCGGAGCGCCCGCTCGCCCCACTGCTGCACTGGCTGCGGCCGGCGGTGGGCTGGCCGAGCGGCTGGCCGGGCTCAGTCCGGCGGACCGGGATCGGGAAGTCCTGCAGGCCGTTCAGGCTGCCACCGCTGTTGTGTTGGGTCATGCCAGCCCGGCTGAGATCGATTCCGAGCGGGCGTTCCGTGACATGGGCATCGACTCACTGACCGCGCTGGAGCTCCGCAACCGGCTCGCGGCCGAGACCGGCCTGAGCCTTCCCGCCACCCTGGCCTTCGACCAGCCGACCCCGGCCGAACTCGCCCGGCACCTGCGAGAAGAAATTTGCCCCGATGCCGATGGGCAGACAGAGCCCACTGAAGCTGCGCTCAGGAAAGTATTGGCATCCGTTCCTATGTCTCGGTTCCGTGACGCAGGCCTCATGGAGGCATTGCTCAAGCTCGCTGATTTTCCTGATGACGCTCTCGCGCCACGGCAGAGCACCAAAGCCGAGATGATCGATTCTATGGATGCCGAAGGCCTCGTACGTATGGCGTTTGGCAGGGGAAAAGATGACGCGTAGCCATACTGAATGAATGGGGTCGTGATGAGTATATCTGCTGATGAGCTCCTTGAAGCGCTGCGCGTATCTCTGAAAGAGACTGAACGGCTAAGGCAGTATAGTAGTGACCTTGTTTCTGCGTCGCGGGAACCAATTGCGATCGTGGGGATGGGTTGTCGGTTCCCGGGTGGGGTGGAGGATCCGGAGGGTTTCTGGCGGTTGGTTGCGGGGGGCTCTGATGCGATGTCGGGGTTCCCGGTGAACCGTGGCTGGGACGTGGCCGGCCTGCCTTACCCGGATGCCGGTGACGGGGGTGCGGGTTATGCCCGGGTGGGTGGGTTCCTTGATGGTGCGGGTGATTTCGATGCGGAGTTCTTCGGGATCAGTCCGCGCGAGGCGTTGGGGATGGACCCCCAGCAGCGACTGCTCTTGGAGACGTGCTGGGAGGCGCTGGAAGACGCGGGGATTGCCCCGGCTTCGTTGAAAGGGACCGACGCAGGCGTCTACGCCGGCATCATCGCCTCGAGATACCGGGCCGGGGAGCAGGACGGTGCGGGTGGTTTTGGCCTGACGGGGACGACGGCGAGTGTGGCGTCGGGTCGGGTGGCGTATGCGTTGGGGTTGCAGGGGCCGGCGGTTTCGATTGATACGGCGTGTTCGTCGTCGTTGACGGCGATTCACCTGGCGGCGCAGGCGCTGCGGTCCGGTGAGTGTGGGATCGCGTTGGCCGGTGGTGTCACGGTGATGGCTTCGCCTGGGACGTTCGCTGAGTTTGCGCGGCAGCGGGGGTTGGCTGCTGATGGGAGGTGTAAGCCGTTTGCGGAGGCGGCTGACGGCACCGGGTGGGGTGAGGGTGTCGGTGTGCTGGTCCTGGAGCGGTTGTCGGTTGCTCGCGCGCGCGGGCACCGGGTGCTGGCGGTGGTAGCCGGTAGCGCGATCAACCAGGACGGGGCCAGTAATGGTCTGTCGGCGCCGAACGGTCCCTCGCAGCAGCGGGTGATTCGGGCGGCGTTGGCGAGTGCGGGGTTGCAGCCGGGTGATGTGGATGTGGTGGAGGCGCATGGCACTGGCACTGCGTTGGGTGATCCGATCGAGGCGCAGGCACTGCTGGCCACTTATGGGCAGGATCGTGATCCGGCGCGGCCGTTGTTGCTGGGGTCGGTGAAGTCGAACATCGGTCACACGCAGGCGGCTGCGGGTGTGGCGGGTGTGATCAAGATGGTGCAGGCGATGCGGCACGGGATGCTTCCGCAGACCCTGCACGTCGACGCCCCGTCCTCACACGTCGACTGGTCGGCCGGAGCGGTGGAGCTACTGACGGCGCCGCGTGAGTGGCCGGCGGACTCTGGTCCGCGGCGGGCGGGTGTTTCGGCCTTCGGGATCAGCGGCACCAACGTCCACCTCATCCTAGAACAGGTCCCCGAGGACACCCCTGCCCAGGACAGTCCTGCTGTGGACGTTCCTGCCCAGGATGTCTCTGGCCCGAGTGCCGCCGCTCAGGACCAGCAGGGCGAGCGGGAGGAGGACCTGGGGGCAGGTGCGGTGGTGTGGGTGGTGTCGGCGCGGTCTGATGCGGCGTTGGTGGCGCAGGCGGGTCGGTTGGCGGAGTTTGTGGCGGCGCGTCCGGGGGTGGGGGTCGGGGATGTGGCGTTGTCGTTGGCGGTGACGCGGACGACGGGGTTCGCGCACCGGCTTGCGGTGGTGGGTGGTGACCGTGGCGAGTTGGTGGAGGGCTTGTCTGCGGTTGCTGCGGGGCAGGTGGGGCCTGGTGTGGTGAGCGGGGTGGTGTCTGGGAGTGCGGCTTCTGTGTCGCGGCCGGTGTTTGTGTTTGCGGGGCAGGGTGCGCAGTGGGTGGGGATGGGGGTGCGGTTGTGGGAGGAGGAGCCGGTGTTTGCGGCGGCGATGGAGCGGTGTGAGCGGGTGTTGGAGCCGTTGACGGGTTGGCGGTTGCGTGAGGTGTTGGGGGATGAGGGGTTGTTGTCGCGGGTGGAGGTGGTGCAGCCGGCGTCGTGGGCGGTGATGGTGAGTTTGGCCGCGTTGTGGCGGGCAGCTGGGGTGGAGCCGGTGGCGGTGGCGGGTCACAGTCAGGGGGAGATCGCGGCGGCGTGTGTGGCGGGTGGGTTGTCGTGGGAGGACGGCGCGCGGGTGGTGGCGTTGCGTAGTCGGGCGTTGGCCGGGCATCTGGCGGGCACGGGCGGGATGGTGTCGGTGCCGGCCGGCCTGGCCGAGGTGGGGGAGTGGATTGCCCGCTGGGAAGGGGACTTGTCGATCGCGGCGGTCAACGCTCCCCGCCAGGTCGTGGTCGCCGGCGCCGCCCATGCGTGTGCGGAGTTCGTCGAGGCGTTTGCGGAGCGCGGGGCGCGACGGATCGCGGTCGACTACGCCTCGCATACGTCGCATGTCGAGGCGGTCGAGGACCGGTTGGGCGAGGATCTGGCGGGACTGTCCCCGGTGAGTAGTCCGGTGCCGTTCTATTCGACGCTTGAGGCGCGGGTGGTGGATACCGCCCAACTGAATGGGGGGTATTGGTATCGGAATTTGCGGGAGCCGGTGCGGTTCGGTGAGGTTGTTGCCGCGCTGGCGGCTGAGGGGCATCGGGTGTTTGTGGAGGTCAGTCCGCATCCGGTGTTGGGTATGGCGGTTGCGCAGGCGGGTGAGGGTCTGGTCGCGGCGGCCAGTTTGCAGCGTGGTGATGGCGGCCGGGACCGGTGGCTGACCGCACTGGCGGGCGCCTGGTCGGCGGGCGTGGAGGTGGACTGGGCTGCCGTTAACGGTGGGGAGGGTGGGGCCCGGAGGGTGGCTTTGCCGACGTATGCGTTTCAGCGGCAGCACTATTGGCCGAAGCCGGTGGCCGGTCGTGAGGATGCTTCGTCGGCTGGTCAGCAGCGTTCCGGGCATGCGTTGTTGGCGGCTGCGGTGTGGCTGGCCGAGGGTGATGGGCTGGTGTTGACGGGTCGGTTGTCGCTGGCTGCGATGCCGTGGCTGGCCGACCACGCGGTCCACGGCACGGTGCTGTTGCCGGGGACGGCGTTCGTGGACCTGGCCGTCCACGCCGGGGACCTGGCCGGGTGCAGTGTCCTGGAGGAGTTGACGCTCCAGGAGCCGCTGGTCCTTCCCGCTTCCGGTGGCGTGCAGTTGCAGGTCCGTGTCGGTGACGGCGATGGTCCGCGAACGGTCACGGTCTCCTCTCGTGAGGGGGAGGGCGAGTGGGTGCGGCATGCCGTTGGTGTGCTGACGCCGGCCGGCAGTGAGCCGGTCCCCGCCCCGCTGGGTGTCTGGCCTCCGGCGGGTGCGGTGGCGGTTCCGATCGACGACGCCTACGAGAAGTTCGCCCGGCGCGGTTACGCCTACGGTCCGGCGTTCCAGGGCCTGCGCCAGGCATGGCGGGCCGGGGACACCGTCTACGCCGAAGTCGAACTGCCTCCGGTCATCGACTCCGATGCGGCTGAGTTCGGTCTGCATCCTGCTCTGCTTGATGCCGCTCTGCACGGTCTCCTGGCCGCCAGTGATGGCAGTGGTGGGACGGGGTTGCCGTTTGTGTGGTCGGGTGTGCGGCTGCTGGCCGCCGGTGCCCGCCACCTGCGGGTGGTGCTGGCGCCCGGGTCGGGCGGGGTCTCGGTGGCGGCGTTTGACGGTGTCGGTCAGCCGGTGCTGGCGGCGCGGTCGTTGGTGCTGCGGGAGGCGTCGGCTGGTCAGCTCACCGGTACTGGTCGGCAGGTGCGGCAGTCGCTGTTCACGGTGGACTGGGTTCCGCTGTCGGCGCAGGCTTCGGCGGATGCGGTGCAGTGGGTGCGGCACGGTGGGGCCGAGGTGGCTCCGGTGGTGGTGGCGGTGGTGCCGGCTGCCCCGTCGGGGATGTCGGCGCCGCAGGCGGCCCACCAGGCTGCTGCGACGGTGTTGGGTTGGGTGCAGGAGTGGCTGGCCGATCCCGAGACGGACAATGCGCGGTTGGTGGTCTGGACCCAGGGCGTGGCTATCGGACAGGACCTGGCGGGCGCGGCGGTAGTCGGTTTGGTGCGTTCGGCGCAGTCGGAGCATCCGGGGCGTGTGCTGCTGGTCGACGTCGACCCGGCAGCTGACCTGGACCCTGCCAACGATGCCGACGTGGACACCGTGCTGGCTGCGGTGCTGGGTGCTGATGAGCCCGAGGTCCGCATCCGCCCTGCTACTGCTGACGGCGGGACCGTGGCGGTGTTCGGGCGTCGGCTGGTCCGGGTGGGTGCGTCCGGGGACCTGGCGCTTCCCGCTGGTTCGGGCTGGCGGGTGGAAGTGGCGGAGCCGGGTGATCTGGGCAGTGCGGCGGTGGTCGATGCTCCCGAAGCAGGTGTGGCGTTGTTGCCGGGGCAGGTCCGGGTGGGTTTGCGGGCGGCGGGTGTGAACTTCCGCGATGTGGTGGCCGGCCTGGGAATGGTTGCCGACGGTCGAGTCATGGGAGGGGAGGGGGCTGGGGTCGTGCTGGGGACCGGTCCGGGAGTCACCGGCCTGGCGGTGGGTCAGTCGGTGATGGGTTTGGTGCCAGGGTGGGGCCCGGTCGGGGTCGTCGACAGCCGCCTGGTGACTGCGGTGCCGCGGGGTTGGTCGTTCCAGCAGGCTGCTGCGGCGCCGGTGGGGTTCTTGACGGCGTTTTATGCGTTGCGGGACTTGGCCCAGGCCCGCCCGGGTCAGCGGGTGTTGATCCATGCCGGGACCGGCGGTGTGGGAACGGCTGCGGTGCAGTTGGCTCAGGAATGGGGTTTGGAGGTCTTCGCGACGGCGAGTCCGGCGAAGCAGGCGGCGTTGCGGGCGATGGGCATCGAGGAGAACCACATCGCGTCGACGCGGGATCTGGCGTTTGGTGAGCGGTTCTTGGCCGTGACCGGTGGTGCGGGTATGGATGTGGTCGTCAATGCTCTGGCGGGGGAGTTCACGGATGCCTCGCTGCGGTTGCTGCCGCGTGGTGGTCGGTTCGTCGAGATGGGCAAGACCGATATCCGTGATGCCGAGCAGGTCGCCCAGGCATACCCGGGAGTGGTCTACCAGGCCTTCGACCTGATGGATGCCGGTGTGCCGCGGATCGCGGAGATGCTCGCTGAGCTCGGGGTGATGTTCGAGGCGGGGACGCTGACTCCGCCGCCGGTGACGTGTTTCGAGCTGTCGCAGGCGGTCGGGGCATTGCGGCATCTGCAGGCCGCCCGGCATGTGGGCAAGGTCGTGCTGAACGTCCCCGCCGCCTGGGACCCGCAGGGCACCGTCCTGGTCACCGGTGGCACGGGGACGTTGGGCGGGGAGTTGGCTCGGCACCTGGTCACCGTGCGTGGTATGCGGCATGTGGTGTTGTTGTCGCGGCGGGGTCCTGCGGCGCCGGGGGTGGCTGGTCTGGTTGCGGAGTTGGCTGAGCTGGGCGCGGGCGTGCGGGTGGTGGCCGGTGATGCCGGCGACCGGGATGCCCTCGCCTCGGTCTTGGCCAAGATCGCGGTGGAGCGTCCGTTGACGGCGGTGGTGCACGCAGCCGGTGTGATCGACGACGCCACCGTGGAGTCGTTGACGCCGCAGCGGATGGCGCCGGTGCTGTCGGCGAAGGCTGACGCGGCCTGGAACCTGCACGAGCTGACCGAGGACATGGGCCTGGCCGGGTTCGTGCTGTACTCCTCAGCCGCGGCGGTCATGGGCAGCGCGGGACAAGGCAGCTACGCCGCGGCGAACGCGTTCCTGGACGCCCTGGCCGTCTATCGCCGGGATCGGCAGCTGGCCGGCCAGTCGCTGGCGTGGGGCCTGTGGGAACAGACCTCGGAGATGACCGAACAGTTGGAGGGTGCGGGGCGGTCTCGTTTGCGCCGTGGCGGTGTTCAGCCGATGACGACAGTGGAGGGTCTGGCGCTGTTCGAGGCCGCTACCGCGTGGGGTGCGCCGTTGGCGGTCCCGACCCGCCTGGACCTGACGGGACAATCACGCCCGGGACGACCGATACCCCCGCTGCTGCGTGGCTTGGCTGCTGGTGATGTATCCGGCCGCCCGGCGGCAGCCGTGGCCGCGGACGCGGGTGCCATTGGCTTGGCGGCCCGGTTGGCCGTGCTCTCTCCCGTCGAGCGTGAGCAGGAAGTCCTGCAGATTGTTCGGGCCGCCGCGGCGGTTGTCCTGGGCCATGCCCGACCCGAGGACATCGATCCCCAGCGGGCCTTCCGCGAGATGGGCATCGACTCGCTGACCGCGCTGGAGCTCCGCAACCGGCTCGCGGCCGAGACCGGCCTGAGCCTTCCCGCAACCCTGGCCTTCGACTACCCCGTCCCACTGGAACTCGCCCGGCACCTGGTCGCCGAGGCGTGCGGGGTCGACGGGGCTGACAGGGCTGACGGGGTCGTTGGGGAGAGCGCTGTGTCGACGCCGCGGGCCGGCACGGATGAGCCGGTGGCGATTGTGGGGATGGGTTGTCGGTTCCCGGGTGGGGTGGAGGATCCGGAGGGCTTCTGGCGGTTGGTTGCGGGAGGGACCGATGCGATGTCGGGGTTCCCGGCGAACCGCGGCTGGGACGTGGCCGGCCTGCCGGACCCGGATGCCGGTGACGGGGCTGCGGGTTACGCCCGGGTGGGTGGGTTCCTTGATGGTGCGGGTGATTTCGACGCGGAGTTCTTCGGGATCAGTCCGCGTGAGGCGTTGGGGATGGATCCGCAGCAGCGGGTGCTGCTGGAGACGTGCTGGGAGGCGTTGGAGGACGCGGGTATAGCCCCGGGTTCGCTGAAGGGGACCGACACAGGCGTCTACGCCGGCATCATCACCTCCGGCTACCGCGTCGGGGAGCAGGACGGTGCGGGCGGTTACGGGCTGACGGGGACGACGGCGAGTGTGGCGTCGGGTCGGGTGGCGTATGCGTTGGGGTTGCAGGGGCCCGCGGTTTCGATCGATACGGCGTGTTCGTCGTCGCTGACGGCGATTCACCTGGCCGCGCAGGCGCTGCGGTCGGGGGAGTGTGGGATCGCGTTGGCCGGCGGGGTCACGGTGATGGCTTCGCCTGGGACGTTCGCGGAGTTCGCGCGGCAGCGGGGGTTGGCCAGCGATGGGCGGTGTAAGCCGTTCGCGGAGGCGGCTGATGGCACCGGGTGGGGTGAGGGCGTTGGCGTCGTGGTGCTGGAGCGGTTGTCGGACGCTCGCGCGCGCGGGCACCGGGTGCTGGCGGTGGTAGCCGGTAGCGCGATCAACCAGGACGGGGCCAGTAATGGTCTGTCGGCGCCGAACGGTCCCTCCCAGCAGCGGGTGATCCGGGCCGCGTTGGCCAGTGCGGGCTTGAAGGCCGGTGACGTTGACGTGGTGGAGGCGCACGGCACCGGCACTGCGTTGGGTGATCCGATCGAGGCGCAGGCGCTGCTGGCGACGTATGGGCAGGGTCGGCCGGAGGGCCGGCCGTTGTTGCTGGGGTCGGTGAAGTCGAACATCGGTCACACCCAGGCGGCTGCCGGTGTCGCGGGTGTGATCAAGATGGTGCAGGCGATGAGCCACGGAATACTGCCGCAGACCCTGCACGTCGACGCCCCGTCCTCCCACGTCGACTGGTCGGCCGGAGCAGTCGAGCTACTGACCGCGCCTCGCGAGTGGCCGGCGGGTTCTGGTCCGCGACGTGCGGGTGTGTCGGCCTTCGGGATCAGCGGCACCAACGTCCACCTCATCCTCGAACAGCCCGCGCAGCAGGCCCCTGTCCTGGACGTATCTGCCGACGACGGACAGGCCCTGGAGGGGGAGGGGCCCGTCTCGGAGCCGGAGCCGGAGCCGGGGCCGGGGCGCGGGCCGGAGTCCGGTGGTCCGGTGGCGTGGGTGATGTCGGCACGGTCCGATGCGGCGTTGGCTGCACAGGCGGGTCGGTTGGCGGAGTTCGTCGACGCTCGCCCGGAGGTCGTGGCCAGGGATGTGGCGTTCTCCCTGGCGATGACGCGGACCACGGCGTTCCCCCAACGACTTGCGGTCGTCGGCCGGGACCGTGGCCAGTTGCTGGAGGCCCTGTCTGCGGCTGCCGTGAGGCGAGAAGAGCCCGGTGTGGTGACCGGGACCGCCGGCGACGGCCGGGTCGCGATGGTGTTCTCGGGGCAGGGCAGTCAGCGGGGCGGGATGGGTCTGGGGCTGCGGGCGGCGTACCCGGTGTTCGCGGACGCGTTCGACGAGGTGTGCGCCCATATGGACGGGCTGCTGCCCCGCCCGCTGCGGGAGGTGATCGCGGCTGGCGGAGAGACCTTGGACCAGACGTTGTACGCGCAGACGGGCCTGTTCGCGGTGCAGGTGGCCCTGTTCCGGTTGTGGTCGTCGTGGGGTGTGGTGCCGCAGTGGGTAGCGGGGCATTCAGTCGGCGAGCTGGCAGCCGCGCATGTGGCCGGGGTGTGGGACCTGGCCGACGCGTGCGCGGTGGTGGAGGCACGGGGCCGGCTGATGCAGCAGCTGCCCGCGGGCGGGGCGATGGCTGCGATGGACGCCTCGCGCGAGCAGGTCGCGGAGCTGGTCGCGGGACGTGCCGACGTGGCAGTTGCGGCGGTGAACGGTCCGCGGCAGACGGTGATTTCCGGCGACGCGCCTGCGGTCGACGAGCTGTCCCGGGCCTGGCGAGAGGCCGGCGGGCGGGCCCGCCGGCTGCGGGTCAGTCACGCGTTCCACTCGCCGCAGATGGACCCGATGCTGGAGGAGTTCGGGCGGGTCCTCGACGGGGTGGCGTTCAGCGCGCCCCGGGTACCGCTGGTGACGGGGACCCCGGGCGCGGATGTGACCAACCCGGCCTACTGGGTCGCGCACGTGCGGGACACAGTCCGTTACCACGACGCGATCGAGTCGCTGCGCGCCCAGGGCGCCGGGGTCTTCGCCGAGCTGGGCCCGGTGGGCTCGCTGTCGGCGATGGCCGTCCCGGACACCGGGACCTGGGTCCCGGTGCTGCGCGCCGACCACGACGAGCCTGAGGCTGCGCTGCTCGCGCTGGCCGGCGCCTACGTTGCTGGCACCGATGTGGACTGGGCTGCCGTGAACGGTGGGGAGGGTGGGGCCCGGAGGGTGGCTTTGCCGACGTATGCGTTCCAGCGTCAGCGCTACTGGCCGAAGCCGGTCGCCGGAGCGGGGAATCTGCCGTCGGCGGGGGTCCAGGCCGCGAAGCACCCGTTGTTGGCAGCTGCGGTGTGGCTGTCTGATGGTGATGGGTTGGTGTTGACGGGTCGGTTGTCGCTGGCTGCGATGCCGTGGCTGGCCGACCACGCGGTCCACGGCACCGTCCTGCTGCCCGGCACCGCGTTCGTGGACCTGGCGGTCCATGCCGGCGACCTTGCCGGGTGCGGTGTGCTGGAGGAGTTGACGCTCCAGGAGCCGCTGGTCCTGCCGGGTGCTGGTGGGATGCAGTTGCAGGTCCGTGTCGGCGACAGTGACGGCGGCAGTGGCCGGCGATCGGTGACGGTCTCCTCTCGCGAGGGGGAGGGCGAATGGGTGCGGCACGCCGTCGGTCTGCTGGCCCCGGCTGACGGTGAGCCTGTCCCGGATCGGCTGTCCGTGTGGCCCCCGGCGGGTGCGGTGGCGGTTCCGGTCGACGATGCCTACGAGAGGCTGGCTCGGCGGGGTTATCAGTATGGGCCGGTGTTCCAGGGGCTGCGGCAGGTGTGGCAGGCCGGGGACACGGTCTATGCCGAGGTCGAGCTGCCCCAGAGCGCGGATGCGGAT
>NZ_JBYIRM010000063.1:0-12888 GCF_057708105.1 Actinacidiphila sp. bgisy144
AACGACAGCGGGGGGCGGCGCGGGAGCCTCGTCGGTGTCCTCGCCCACCATCTCGGCGACGTCGGCGTCGATCCCGTCGTCCGGCGTCTCCGCAGCCGTCTCCGCGGCCGGGGCCTCCTCCAGGATCACGTGGACGTTCGTCCCGCTCATCCCGAAACCGGACACACCCGCCCGCCGCGTCCGCCCCGTCCCACCCGGCCACGCCACCGGCTCCGCCAGCAACTCCACCCCGCCCACCGACCAGTCCACCTCACTGGTCGGCTCCTCGACATGCAACGTGCGCGGCAACCGCTCGTGCTGGAGCGCCAGCACCATCTTGATGATTCCGGCCATGCCCGCGGCCTGCTGGGCGTGGCCGATGTTCGACTTCACCGAGCCCAGCCACAGCGGCCGGCCCTCGGGACGCTCCTGCCCGTAGGTGGCCAGCAGCGCCTGCGCCTCGATCGGGTCGCCCAGCGGCGTACCGGTGCCGTGCGCCTCCACCACGTCCACATCGGCGGCCGACAGCCGCGCGCTGGCCAGCGCGGCGCGGATGACGCGCTGCTGCGAGGGCCCGTTGGGCGCCGTCAGACCGTTGGACGCGCCGTCCTGGTTGATCGCCGAACCCCGCACCACCGCAAGGACCTTGTGGCCGTTGCGCCGCGCGTCCGACAGCCGCTCGGCCACGACGATGCCGACGCCCTCGGCGACGCCCATGCCGTCGGCACCGGAACCGAACGCCTGGCAGCGCCCGTCCGGGGAGAGCCCGAGGGAGGTGCTGAAGTCGGTGAACAGCACCGGGGTGGCCGCCACGTAGGCGCCGCCGACCAGTGCCATCGAGCACTCCCCGGAGCGCAGCGCCTGGCAGGCCAGGTGGAGCGAGACGAGGGCCGAGGAGCAGGCGGTGTCCACGGTGACCGCGGGGCCCTCCAGGCCCAGGGTGTAGGAGACGCGGCCGGACAGCACGCTCATGGCGTTGCCGGTCATCACGTGCCCGTCCAGGTCGCCCTGTTCGCCGCTGACCCAGCCGTAGCCGGAGGCCGAGCCGCCGGCGAACACACCGGTGGCGGAGCCGCGCAGCGACACGGGGTCGATCCCGGACCGCTCCAGTGCCTCCCAGGCCACCTCCAGCAGCACCCGCTGCTGCGGGTCCATCGAGACCGCCTCACGCGGGCTGATCCCGAAGAAGGCCGGGTCGAACCGGGTGGCGTCGTAGACGAAGTTGCCGGCCTGCACCTCGGCGGCGTCCTGCCCGGTGCCGTCGGGGCCGCTCAGGTCCCAGCCGCGGTCCTGCGGCAGCCCGGCCACCGACTCCCGCCCGGCGTCCAGCAGTTGCCACAGGGCCTGCGGGGTGCGGACCCCGCCGGGGAAGCGGCAGGCCATGCCCACCAGGGCCACCGGTTCGCCGCCGGCCGCCTCCACTGCCTGTAGGCGCTGCCTGGTCTCGTGCAGGTTGGCGGTCACCCGCTTGAGGAAATAGCGAAGCTTCTCCTCGCTCATTTAACTCACCTATTCGAAGAAGTCGCAGCGCTGGACGGTCAGTAGATTCCGAGTTCTTTTCCGATGAAGTCGAAGACCTCGTCGTCGGACGACGATTCGAGCTTCTCGGCAACTCCGGGTGCGGCATCGCTCGCCTGGGTCTCCTTCCACTTGGAAAGGACGACCTCGAGGCGGCTGGTGATCTGGGCGGACTCGCCGTCGCCGGGCAGTGCGGCGAGCATCTGCTCCAGGCGGTCCAGTTCGGCCAGGACCGGTTTGACCGGGCTGGCCTCCTCGGTCAGGCGGACGCGCAGGTGGTCGGCGAGCGCGGCCGAGGTGGGGTAGTCGAAGAGCAGGGTGCTGGGGAGCCGCAGCCCGGTGGCCCGGCCCAGCCGGTCGCGGAGTTCCACGGCCGTCAGCGAGTCGGCCCCGAGGTCGCTGAACGCCCGGTCGGCCGCGACGGTTTCGGCGCTCGCGTGGCCCAGGACGACGGCGGCCTCTGTCCGTACCATTTCGGTGAGCAACCGGTCCTGTTCCGTGCGGCTCAGGGCGGCCAGTTGCGCGGCCAGCGCGTTGCCGGCCGCCGACGCCTCGTCCGCGCCGTCCGCGTCACCGCGGGCGGCCAGCACCTCGGCGACCTCGGGCAGGCCCTCGATCAGCGGGCTGGACCGGCGCAGCGTGAACGGCGGTGCGAACCGCTCCCAGTCGACGTCCGCGACGGTGATCGCCGCTTCGTCGGCGGAAAGCGCCTGGTCGAGGGCGCGGATGGCGGCGTCCGGGTCGAGCAGGCGCAGGCCGCGCCGCTCCATGTGCCCGGTGGCCTCCTCGTCGGTCATGCCGCCGCCGCCCCACGGGCCCCAGGCCACCGAGGTCGCGGCCAGGCCGCGGGCCCTGCGGTGCTCGGCCAGGGCGTCGAGGTGCGCGTTGGCGGCCGCGTAGCCGGCCTGCATGCCGCTGCCCCAGGTGGCGGCGATGGAGGAGAACAGCACGAAGGCGTCCAGGTCCAGGTCGGCGGTGAGCCGGTCGAGGGCGGTCGCGCCGCCGGCCTTGGCGGCGAGGATCGCGGCCAGTTCCGGCACGGACGCGTCGTCGAGGGCCGTCATCTGGCCGAGGCCGGCCGCGTGCATGACGGCGGTCAGCGGCGGGCCGCCGGCCCCGATCCAATCGATGGCGCCGGCGAGTGCGGACTCCTGCGCGGCGTCGCAGGCGAGGACGTCCACGTGCGCGCCGCGCTCCGCGAGTTCGGCCGCAAGGGCCGCGCTGTGGGCGGTGCCGGGGCCGGAGCGGCCGGCCAGGACGACCCGCTCGGCGCCGCGGTCGGCGAGCCAGCGCGCGACCCGGCCGCCGAGGGCGCCGGTGCCGCCGGTGATCAGCGCGGTGCCGCGCGGCGCCCACTGCCCGCCGGTGCGGCGGGGTTGCGCGGCGCGGGTCAGGCGGCGGCCGTGGATACCGGACGGACGGATGGCGACCTGGTCCTCGCCGCAGCCGGCGATCACCGCGCGCAGCCGCTGTGCGGTCCGCTCGTCGAACTCCTCGGGCAGGTCGATGAGCCCGCCCCCGTGGTCGGGGTGTTCGAGGACGACGACCCGGCCGAGTCCCCACGCCTGGGCCTGCACCGCGCTGGCCGGGGCCTTCTCCGGTGCGACGGCGACGGCGCCGCGGGTCACGCCCCACACCGGCGCGAGCACGCCCTCCATGACGAGGGCCTGGGCCAGTGTCTGCGAGCCGGCCAGGCCGGTCGCGAGCGCCGGGTGCCCGGGCAACGGTGTCTCGTCGACGGCGAGCAGGTGGACGACGCCGGCCACGCCGTCCTGCGGGACCACCTCGGCGATCTGGGCCGCCAGCCGCCCCAGGTCGGTGGTCTCGGTGGGCGTGAGCAGCACCACCTCGGCGCCGCCGTCGGTCAGCGCCTGGGCGCAGTGGTCGGCCAGCGTCTTCGCGGCGGGTACGGCGGGGGCCACCAGCAGCCATGTGCCCGACGGGTCCGCCGGGGCGGGGTCGGCGACCGCCTCCCAGGCCACGCGGTACCACCAGTCGGCGGTGGCCGACTTCTCCTGCTCCCGGCGCCGCCAGGACGCCAACGCGGGCAGGGCGTGGGCCAGTTGCCGCTGGTCTTCGGCGGCCAGGCCGTCGGCGACGGAGGCGAGGTCGCCGTCCTCGACCGCGGCCCAGAACGCGGCGTCGGTGGCGGTTCCGGTGCTGTCGCCCCAGGCGTGCGGGAGGGTCTGGATGCCGTCCGGCCAGTAGCGCTGGTGGCGGAAGGCGTACGTCGGCAGCTCCACCGCCTCGCCCTGCGGAAGCACCCGCTTCCAGTCCACCGGGGCACCCTGGACGAAGGCCCGCGCCAGGCCCGTTTCCAGGCCGGTCACGCCCTCGTCGGTACGGCGCTGGAGCGGCACGAAGGCGGGCTCCACGCCCTGCACTTCGGCGACCGCGTCCGGGCCGAGGGAGGACAGCGAACCGTCCGGGCCGACCTCCAGGAAGACCGAGATCCCCTCACGCGCCAGAGCCGCGACGGCGTCGGCGAAGCGGACCGCCTGCCGCACCTGCGCAGGCCAGTACCCGGCGTCCGGGTCCGACACCAACTCGCCGCTGAGGGCGCCCGCCCAGAGCGCGGTGGGCCGGCTGTGCTCGATCCCCTGCGCCGTGGCACCGAGGCCGTCGAGTACGGGGTCCATGGCGGGCGAGTGGAACGCGTGCGACACCCGCAGCGGCCGCACCCGGCGACCCCGCTCACGCCACAACTCCACCAGCGCGTCGACCGCTTCGACCGCGCCGGACACGACGACCGAGTCCGGACCGTTCACCGCGGCGACCGCGACCGCACCCGTCACCTCGGCGAAGGAGGCCACAACCTCCGCCTCCGGCGCCTTGATCGACGCCATCGCGCCCCCCGAAGGAAGCTCCTGCATCAACCGGGCGCGTACCGCCACGAGCTTGCAGGCATCCGGCAGCGACAACACCCCCGCCACATACGCGGCAGCCACCTCACCCACCGAGTGACCCACCACCGCATCCGGCCGCACCCCCGCAGCCTCCAACACCGCGGCCAACGCCACCTCAAAGGCGAACAGGCCCGTCTGCGCGTACAACGTCTGATCCGCCAGACCCGCGTCCACACCCTCGGCGCCCAAGACCACGTCCCGGACCGGCACATCAGCCCCGAGCTCCAACTCCAGCAGCCCGCACACCCGGTCGAAGACCTCGGCGAAGAGCGGGCTGGACCCGTACAACTCCCGGCCCATGCCGGTCCACTGCGATCCCTGGCCGGCGAAGACCAGCCCCACCTTGGCCCCGGAGCGGGCCACTCCGGAGACGACCGACGCCGACGACGCACCCTCGGCGACGGCCTGCGCCCCCGCCAGCAACTCCCCACGATCCGCGCCCAACACGACCGCACGGTGCTCGAACGCCGTACGCGTCGCCGCCAACGACCACGCCACATCGGCCGGTTGCAGCTCCGGACGGGCCGCCACCCACTCCCGCAGCCGGTCCGCCTGCGCCGCCAGCCCCTCCGCGGAACGGGCCGACACCGGCCAGGCACCCGCGTACGGCAGCAGGGGCAGCGCGTCCGGGTCCGTCACGACCGTGGCGGAGTCACCCTCGGCCGGTTGCTCGGCCGGCGCCTCCTCCACGATGACGTGGGCGTTCGTCCCGCTGATCCCGAACGCCGAGACACCCGCCCGACGCGGACGCTCCCCGGCCGGCCACGCCACCGGCTCACCCAGCAGCCGCACCTCACCCGCGGACCAGTCCACGTGCGGCGACGGCTCGTCCACGTGCAGCGTCCGCGGCAGCTCCTCGTGCCGCAACGCCAGCAGCACCTTGATCACACCGGCCATGCCGGCCGCGGCCTGGGTGTGGCCGATGTTGGACTTCACCGAGCCCAGCCACAGCGGCCGGCCCCCGGCACGCTCCTGACCGTAGGTGGCCAGCAGCGCCTGTGCCTCGATCGGGTCGCCCAGCGGGGTGCCGGTGCCGTGCGCCTCGACGGCGTCCACCTCGGCGGGGGTGAGGCGGGCGTCGGCGAGCGCGGCGCGGATGACCCGCTGCTGGGAGGGGCCGTTGGGCGCGGTGAGGCCGTTGGAGGCGCCGTCCTGGTTGACGGCGGAGCCGCGGATGACGCCGAGCACGTGGTGCCCGTTGCGGCGCGCGTCGGACAGGCGCTCCAGCACGACCATGCCGGCGCCCTCGCCCATGCCCATGCCGTCGGCGTCGGCGGAGAAGGCCTTGGAGCGTCCGTCCGCGGCCAGTCCGCGCTGCCGGGCGAAGCCGACCATCTCCCACGGGGTGGCCATCACCGCGACGCCGCCGACCAGGGCCAGCGGGCATTCGCCCGACCGCAGCGCCTTCGCGGCGGTGTGCAGGGCGACCAGCGAGGAGGAGCAGGCGGTGTCCACCGTCATCGCGGGGCCTTCGAGGCCGAGGGTGTAGGAGACGCGGCCGGAGATGATGCTGGTCGCGTTGCCGGTCACGAGGTGGCCCTCGACCTGGGCGGCGCTCTCCTGTCCGCCGAGCTGCATGCTGGCCAGGGCGTAGTTGGAGGAGTAGCCGCCGATGAACACGCCGGTGCGGGAGCCGCGCAGGGTGGCGGGGTCGAGGCCGGTGGCCTCCAGTGCCTCCCAGGACAGTTCGAGCATCAGGCGCTGCTGCGGGTCCATGGCCAGTGCCTCGCGCGGGCTGATGCCGAAGAACCCGGCGTCGAAGCGGGTGGCCTGGTGGAGGAAGCCGCCCTCGCGGGTGTAGGAGGTGCCGGGGCGCGAGGGGTCGGGGTCGAACAGGGCGTGCTCGTCCCAGCCGCGGTCCTGCGGGTAGCCGGAGATTCCCTCGCCGCCGCCGGCGAGCAACTTCCAGAGTTCTTCGGGGGTGTTGAGGTCGCCGGGGAAGCGGCAGCTCATGCCGACGACGGCGATCGGGTCGTCGTCCGTACCCGCCGGGGCCTGGGGAACGGCGGCGGCACCGGCCGGTGCGTCGTCCGCGTCGAGGGCGCCGAGCAGTTCGGTCCGCAGGTGGGCGGCGAGCACCGCGGGGGTGGGGTGGTCGAACATCAGCGTCGCCGGCAGCCGGAGTCCGGTGACGGCGGCGATCCGGTTCCGCAGTTCGACGGAGGTCAGCGAGTCGAAGCCCAGGTCGCTGAAGGCGCGTCCGGGTTCCACCTCGTCGGAGCCGGTGTGGCCGAGCACTCCGGCGGCCTCGTCCCTGATCCGGTCGACCAGCAGGCGGTCCTGTTCGGCCCGGGACAGGCCGGCGAGTTCCCGGGCCAGGTCGCCTTCGACCCGCTGGGCGCCGCTGTCGGGGCGGTGGGCCGCCTTGAGCTGCCGGACCTCGGCGAGGTCGCGCAGCAGCGGTGCCTCCAGGGCCTGTTCCTGTCCGGGGGCGGAGGCGAAGGCGGCGAGGTCGAGGTCCATGACGGTCAGCACGGTGTCGGTGCCGGCCAGTGCGGTGCCCAGTGCCTTGACCGCCAGCTGCGGGTCCATCAGGACCTCCCAGCGGTTGCGGCGCAGCCGCTGCCGGGCCGCTTCGGTGTTCTGGGACACGCCGTCGCCGGACCAGGGGCCCCAGGCGACGGCGAGGGCCGGCAGGCCGCGGGAGCGGCGGTTCTCGGCGAGGGCGTCCAGGTAGGCGTTGGCGGCGGCGTAGTTGGCCTGGCCGGCGCCGCCGAAGGTGGCGGCCGCGGAGGAGAACAGCACGAACGCGTCGAGGTCCAGTCCGGCGGTGAGCTCGTCGAGGTGGGTGGCGCCGGCGGCCTTGGCGGCGAGGGCGTTGGCCAGGCGGTCGGCGTCCAGCCGGTCGAGCACGCCGTCGTCGAGGACGCCCGCGGTGTGCATGACGGCGGTCAGCGGCGGCCCGTCGGCGGCGATCCGGTCGAGGAGCGCGGCCAGGTGCGTGCGGTCGGCGCTGTCGCAGGCGCGGATCTCCACGGTGCTGCCGGCTGCCGCGGCGCTCGCGGCGAGGGCGGCGGCGCCGGGGGCGGCGGCGCCGGACCGGCTGGCCAGGACGAGCCGTTCGGCGCCGCGGCCGGCGAGCCAGCGGGCCACGTGCCCGCCGACGGCGCCGGTGCCGCCGGTGATCAGTACGGTGCCGCGCGGTGCCCACGCGCGGTCGGCGGCGGGCTGCGGGGCGCGGCTGAGCCGGCGGGCGAGGATGCCGGCCGGGCGGATGGCGACCTCGTCCTCCCCGCAGCCGGCCAGGACCGTGCGCAGCCGGCTCGCGGCGCGGTCGTCGAGGACCGCGGGCAGGTCGATGAGGCCGCCCCAGCGGTCGGGCTGCTCCAGCGAGACGACCCGGCCCAGGCCCCAGGTCTGCGCCTGCACGGGCCGGGTCAGGGGGTCGCCGGGCGCGGTGGCCACCGCGCCGGTGGTGAGCATCCACAGCGGGGCGGTGACCGCCGCGTCGGCGAGCGCCTGGAGCAGGGTCAGGGTGCCGGCCAGCCCGGCGGGCAGTTCGGGGTGGCGGAGGGTCGGGGTCTCGTCCAGTGCGAGCAGCGACAGCACACCGGCGGGCGGCGCGGACCGGTGCGGGTCCGGTGCGCCGGCGGTGTCGGCGGTGCCGTCGGGGTGCAGGGCGCGGGTGAGTTCGGCGGCCAGGGCGCCGCGCTCGGCGGTGCCGGCGGCGACCTCGACGACCTCGGCGCGGGCGCCGCGTGCGGTCAGCGCGGTCACGCACGCCCGGAGCAGGTCCGCGGTGCCGGGGGCGGGGTAGGCGGGGACCGCCACCAGCCAGGTGCCGGCCGGGTGGGCCGGTGCCGGGTCGCCGAGCGGGGTCCAGTTGACCCGGTAGCGCCAGGTGCCGGTGACGTCGCGGTCCCGCTCGCGCCGCCGCCAGGACGCCAGCCGGGGCAGCACCGCGCCGAACGGCTCGGCGGCGTCCACGGCGAGGGTGTCGGCCAGGCGTCGCAGGTCGCCGTCCTCGACGGCGGCCCAGAAGCGGGTCTCGGCCTCGGTGGCCGCGCTGTCCCCGCCGCGTACGGCGGTGGCCGTTTGCTGGGCGGGGGCGTCGGCGCCGAGCCAGTAGCGCTGGTCGCGGAAGGCGTACGTGGGCAGGTCGACGCGGCGGCCGGCGGGCAGCACCCGGCGCCAGTCGACGGCGGTCCCGGCCACGTGCACCTGCGCGAGGGCGGCCAGCAGCCGCAGCGGGCCGCTGTTGTCGCGGTCCAGCGTGCCGGTGACGGTGACCGCCATCGGGGTGTCGGCGGTCGCCAGTTCCTCGACGGTCTCGGTGATCCCGGCGGTCAGCACCGGCTGCGGGGAGACCTCGACAAAGGTGGCGTGGCCGGCGGCGGCCAGCTCCCGTACGGCCTCGTGGAAGCGGACGGTGCTGCGGACGTTGGCGTACCAGTAGTCGGCGCCGAGTTCCGTGCCGTCCATCCAGCGGCACTCGACGGTGGAGTACAGCGGCACCCGGCCGGGTCCCGGGGTGATGCCCGCCAGGCGTTCGGCGAGGACGCCGGCGAGCGCCTCGACGCCGGCGGAGTGCGCGACGAAGTCGCTGACCGGGATCGGCCAGCGCATGACGCGCCGGGCGGCGAGTTCGGCCCCGAACTCGGCCAGCGCCTGCGTCTCGCCGGAGACCACGGTGGCGGCGGGCCCGTTCACCGCGGCGACGGCCAGCCGGTCGCCCCAGGGCGCCAGCAGGTCGCGGACGGCCTCGGCGGGCATCACCACGGACAGCATGCCGCCGCCGGTGCCGAGCCCGGACAGCTCCTGGCTGCGGACCGCCACGACCCGGGCCGCGTCCTGGACGGAGAGCACACCGGCCACCGTGGCGGCGGCGATCTCCCCCTGGGAGTGGCCGACCACCGCGCCGGGGGTGACACCGGCGGCCTCCCACACGGCGGCCAGCGACACCATCACCGCCCACAGCATGGGCTGCGCCACGTCCGCGCGCTCCAGTCCTGGGGCGCCCTCGGCGCCGGCCAGCACCTGGGCCGGCGTCCAGTCCGACCAGTCCACGTGCGGGGCGAGGGCCTGCGCGCACTCCGCGAAGCGGGCGGCGAACACCGGTGAGGCGGCCAGCAGTTCGCGGCCCATGCCGGCCCACTGGGCGCCCTGCCCGGGGAAGACGAAGACGGGTTCACCGCTCTCGGCGGCCGCGGTCGTGCCGGCCACCACCCGGGGGTCGCCCGTCCCGGCGGCCAGCGCGGTGAGCCCGGCGACGAGTTCGCCGCCGTCAGCGCCGGTGACCACGGCCCGGTACTCGTGGACCGAGCGGGTCGCCGCGAGCGACCAGGCGACATCGCGCGGGTCGCTGCCGGGGTGGGCCGCCAGGTGCTCCGCGAGGCGGGCGGCCTGCCGGCGCAGGGCGTCGGCGGTGCGTCCGGACACCAGCCAGGCGGTGTCGGCGGTGGTGTCCAGCACCGCGGGCGGCTGCGGGGCAGCGGCGCCGGTACCCGCGCCGGACGGGTCGGCGGAAGGACCCGCCTGCGGCTCGGCGTCGAGCGGGGCCTCTTCGAGGATGACGTGGGCGTTGGTGCCGCTGACGCCGAAGGAGGACACGCCGGCCCGGCGCGGCCGCCCGGTGCCGGCCGGCCAGGGCTGGGCCGCGCGCAGCAGTTCCACCTCGCCGGCCGACCAGTCGATCTGCGGCGAGGGCTGCTCGGCGTGCAGGGTCTGCGGCAACTGCTCGTGCTGGAGCGCCAGCACCATCTTGATCAGGCCGCTGATGCCGGCCGCGCCCTGGGTGTGGCCGATGTTGGACTTCACCGAGCCCAGCCACAGCGGGCGGCCCTCGGGGCGCTCCTGGCCGTAGGTGGCCAGGACCGCCTGCGCCTCGATCGGGTCGCCCAGCGGGGTGCCGGAGCCGTGCGCCTCGACCGCGTCGATGTCGGCGGCGGTCAGGCCGGAGTTGGCCAGCGCGGCGCGGATCACGCGCTGCTGGGACGGGCCGTTGGGGGCGGTCAGGCCGTTGGACGCGCCGTCCTGGTTGATGGCCGAGCCGCGGACCACGGCGAGCACCGGGTGGCCGTTGCGGCGGGCCTCGGACAGCCGCTCCAGGACGACCATGCCGGCGCCCTCGGCGATGCCCATGCCGTCGGCGTCGGCGGAGAAGGACTTCGAGCGGCCGTCGGGGGCGAGGCCGCGCTGCTTGCTGACCCACACGAACAGCTCGGGGGTGGACGCGACGAACGCGCCGCCGGCGAGAGCCAGCGTGCATTCCCCCGAACGCAGCGCCTGCGCGGCCATGTTGACGGCGACCAGCGCGGAGGAGCAGGCGGTGTCCACGGTGACGGCGGGGCCTTCGAGCCCGAGGGTGTAGGCGACCCGGCCGGACAGCACGCTGGTCGTGGTGCCGGTCAGCAGGTGCGCTTCCAGGCCCTCGGTGGCGGCCGGCTGGGCCAGGCCGTAGCCGGCGAAACTGCCGCCGGCGAACACCCCGGTGCGGGAGCCGCGCAGCGTGCCGGGCACGATCCCGGCCCGCTCCAGGGCCTCCCAGCACGTGCCGAGCAGCAGCCGCTGCTGCGGGTCCATGGCCAGCGCCTCACGCGGGCTGATCCCGAAGAAGCCCGCGTCGAACTCGGCGGCGTCGTAGACGAATCCGCCCCGGCGCACGTAGGCCGTGCCGGGCGCGTCCGGGTCCGGGTCGTAGAGGGCGTCCAGGTCCCAGCCGCGGTCCTGCGGGAAGGCCCCGATCGCGTCGGTGCCGGTGGCCAGCAGCTCCCACAGGTCCTCGGGGGTCTTCACGCCGCCGGGGAAACGGCAGCCCATGCCGACGACGACCACCGGGTCGTCGTCGGCGGCCGCGGTGGCGGGCACGACGGTGCCGCCGGCGCTCGCGGTGCCGCCGCCCAGCAGCTCGGTGGCCAGGTAGCCGGCCAGCACCCCGGGGCTGGGGTAGTCGAACAGGAGCGTGGCGGGCAGCTTGAGGCCGGTGGCGGTGGCGAGGCGGTTGCGCAGTTCGACGGCGGTCAGGGAGTCGAAGCCCAACTCGCTGAAGGCGCGCGTGCTGCCCACCGCGTCGGCGGAGGAGTGCTCCAGGACGGCCGCCGCCTCGCCGCGGACCAGGGTGGTGAGGGTGCGCAGCTGCTCGGTGGTGTTCTGCCCGGCGAGCTGCGCGAGCAGCGGGCTGTCGGCGCCGGGTACGACGTCGCCTGCGGCGGCGGTGCCGGACAGGGCCGCGGCGACCTCGGGCAGGTGCTCGATCAGCGGGCTGGGCCGGCGCAGGGTGAACGGCGGCGCGAAGCGCTCCCAGTCGACGTCCACGACGGCCGGGCTCGTCTCGCCGGCGTCCAGGACGCGGGCGAGGGCGCCGACGGCGAGGTCCGGGTCGAGGAGCCGCAGTCCGCGGCGCTCCAGCTGGAGGCCGTCGTCGCGGGTGCCGTCGGTCCCGACGTTCCAGGGGCCCCAGGCCACGCAGACGGCGCTCGCGCCGCGGGCCCGGCGGCGCTCCGCCAGGGCGTCCAGCTGGGCGTTGGCCGCGGAGAAGCCGGGCTGGCGGCCGCCGCCCCAGACCGCGGCGACGGAGGAGAACAGCACGAACGCGTCGAGGTCGGTGTCGGCGGTCAGCTCGTCCAGCACCGCGGCCGCGCCCGCCTTGGTGGCGAGCACCGGGGCCAGGTGCGGCACGTCCAGGTCGTCCACCAGGACGTTGTCGACGATCTCCGCGAGGTGCAGCACCGAGGACACGGCCGGACCGGTCGTCCCGGCCCACGCCAGCGCTCCGGCCGCCTGGTCGCGGTCACTCGCGTCGCAGGCGAGGACGTCCACGCGGGCGCCGCCGGCGGCCAGTTCGGCGGCGAGTGCGGCGGTCCGCGCGGTCGCGGTGCCGCCGCCCGTCAGGAGCAGCCTGGCGGCGCCGCGTTCGACCGCCCAGCGGGCGACGGGACCGGCCATGGGGCCGGTGCCGCCGGTGATCAGCACGCTGCCCCGCGGGCTCCACGCCCGCTTCGGCGCCGCCGGCAACGCGGCGCGTACGAGCCGCCGGCCCAGCACGCCCGCCGCGCGGATCGCGACCTGGTCCTCACCGGACCCCGCCAGCACCCCGGCCACACGCGCGGCAACCCGACCGTCGGAACCGTCGAACCCGGCGGGCAGGTCGACCAGGCCGCCCCAGCGGTCGGGGTGTTCCAGCCCGGCAACGCGGCCGAAGCCCCACGTCAGGGACTGCACCGGGGACACGGTCGCCTCGCCGGGAGCCGCGCTGACCGCGCCGCGGGTCAGCACCCACAGCGGCGCGTCCACCCCCGCGTCGCCAAGAGCCTGGACCACGGCCAACGTCCCGGCGAGACCACGCGGCACCGCCGAGTGTCCAGGCACCGGCGACTCGTCGAGAGCAAGCAGCGACACCACACCCGCCGGTGCCACCGCGTCCTGAAGCACCTGACCCAGTACGGCGCCCACCGCCGCACGATCCACGACCTCGGCGGGCACACGCACGACAGTGGTGTCCGCGCCACGCGCGGCAAGTGCCGCCGCACAGGCCCCCGTCAGGCCA
>NZ_JBYIRM010000064.1:0-12506 GCF_057708105.1 Actinacidiphila sp. bgisy144
CGGGAAGGCCGCGGGCCGGCTGCGGCGCGGGCTCGTCGGCGGACGCCGGGGCCTCGGCCGGTGCCTCCTCCAGGATCAGGTGGGCGTTCGTCCCGGAGATGCCGAAGGACGAGACGCCCGCGCGGCGGACGCGCTCCCCGGCCGGCCAGGGCTGCGCGCCGGTCAGCAGCCTGACCGCGCCGGACTCCCAGTCCACGTGCGAGGACGGCGTGTCCACGTGCAGCGTCGCGGGCAGCACCTCGTGCCGCAGCGCCTGCACCATCTTGATGACGCCCGCGACACCGGCCGCCATCGAGGAGTGTCCGATGTTCGACTTGATCGACCCGAGCCACAGCGGGTCCGCGTCCTGCCGCTGCTGCCCGTAGGTGGCCAGCAGCGCCTGCGCCTCGATCGGGTCGCCCAGCTTGGTGCCGGTGCCGTGGCCCTCGACCGCGTCGACCTCGTCGGGCCGCAGTCCGGCGGCCGACAGCGCGGCCCGGATCACGCGTTCCTGGGACGGGCCGCTGGGCGCGGTCAGGCCGTTGGAGGCGCCGTCCTGGTTGACGGCGCTGCCGCGGATCACCGCCAGCACCCGGTGGCCGCGGCGCCGCGCGTCGGACAGGCGCTCCATCACGACCAGGCCGACACCGTCGGAGAAGCCGGTGCCGTCGGCGCCCTCGGCGTAGGACTTGCAGCGGCCATCGGCGGCCAGCCCGCGCTGCCGGGAGAACTCGATCAGCAGGAACGGCCCGGACAGCACCGTGACGCCGCCGGCCAGGGCGAGCGAGCACTCGCCGGAGCGCAGCGCTTGGGCCGCCAGGTGCATCGCCACCAGGGACGAGGAGCACGCGGTGTCCACGGACACCGCCGGGCCCTCCAGGCCGAGGCTGTAGGCGACACGGCCGGAGACCACGCTCGAGGTGCCGCCGGTCAGCCGGAAGCCCTCCAGGTCGGAGCGGCCGCCGAGGCCGGTCCCGGAGCCCGGGTAGTCGGTGAGGCCGACGCCGCAGAACACGCCGGTGTCGCTGCCGCGCAGCGAGCCGGGGTCGATCCCGGCGTCCTCCAGCGCCTCCCACGAGCCCTCCAGCAGCAGCCGCTGCTGCGGGTCCATCGCCAGCGCCTCACGCGGGCTGATCCCGAAGAACCCCGCGTCGAAGTCGCCGACGCCCTCGGCGAAGCCGCCGCGCTGCGCGTAGAAGGTGCCGGACTTCTCGGGGTCCGGGTCGTAGAGCTTCTCCAGGTCCCAGCCGCGGTCCTCGGGCAGTCCCGACATCGCGTCCCGGCCGGAGGCGACCAGATCCCACAGGCCCTCGGGCGAGTTCGCGCCGCCCGGGTAGCGGCAGCTCATCCCCACGATCGCCAGCGGTTCGGTGGACTGCGCCATGAGCCGCCGGTTCTGCTGCCGGAGCCGTTCGGCCTCCTTGACCGACCGCCTCAGGGCCTCGACGAGCTCGTTCTGGTCGCCAGCCATGCTTGTTCCTCCAGGTTCGGGCGCCTAGCGGTGATCAGCGAATCCGGTGATCGGGAGCATCAGGGGGATACGGGGAGTGCGGGAGGTGCTGACAGTGCGGGGGATATGGAGGGAATGGAGGGAGGGATGCGGGGGCTCTGGGGCGTCCGGGATCGGGTGGCGGCACAGGCGGTCAGACCGCCGTCTCTTCGGTCATCTCGGTCATCCGGATCAGGGCCGCGGCGTCCATGTCGTCGATCGACTCGGTGGTGTCCGCGGCCGGAGAGCCGTTCTCCGCGGGGTCGTTCACCAGGTCGCGGAGGGCGTCGAGCAGGCCGGAGGCCCGCAGCCGGCCGATCGGGATCGAGGTCAGCAGGTCCCTGATCTCGTCCTCCTCCGAGGAGCGGCCGCCGGTGGCCGGCGCGGTGCCGGGCATGGCGACGGGGATCAGGTAGCGGGTGACGGCGAGCGCGGTGGGGTGGTCGAAGACGAGGGTGGTCGGCAGTTTGAGGCCGGTGGCCTGGGTGAGCCGGTTGCGCAGTTCGACGGCGGACAGCGAGTCGAAGCCGAGTTCCTTGAACGCCCGGCCCGGGTCGACCGCCGACCCGGAGGCGTGTCCGAGCACCGCCGCGACCTGCGCGGTCACCAGATCCAGCGTGACCTGCTCCCAGTCCTCCGGGCCCGTGCCGGCCAGCCGGGAGGCGAGCGACCCGCCCCCGCCGCCGGCCGCGGCCCGGGGCTGCCGCACCTGGACCCGGACGAGTCCGGCCAGCAGGGGCGGTGCCATGCCCTGCCGGGCCTGGGTGCGGATCGACGCGAGGTCGAGTCGCACCGGGGCGACCAGCGCGGCGTCCACCTGCTGGGCGGCGTCGAGCAGTTCGAGGCCGAGGTCGGTGGGCAGCGGTTGCAGGCCGAGCCGGTTGAGGCGGGTCAGGTCGGCGTCGCCGAGCTCGCCGGTCATGCCGGTGCGGGTCTCCCACAGGCCCCAGGCGAGCGAGACCGCCGGGCGCCCTTCGGCCCGGCGCCGTGCGGCGAGCGCGTCCAGGACGGCGTTGGCGGCCGCGTAGTTGCCCTGCCCCGGGTTGCCGATGAGGGCGGCGACGGAGGAGAACAGGACGAAGAACCGGAGGTCCGCGTCGGACGTCAACTCGTCCAGCAGCAGGGCCGCGTCGACCTTGGGCCGCATCACCCGGTCCATCTGCTCCGGGGTCAGCGACGCCACCACACCGTCGTCCAGCACACCGGCGGCGTGGATGACACCGGCCAGCGGGGTGTCCAACGCGCCGAGCAGCGAGGCGAGTTGGTCCCGGTTCGTCACGTCGCAGGCGGCGACCCGTACGCGGCAGCCGGCCGCTTCCAGTTCGGCGGTCAACTCGGCCGCGCCGGGCGCCTCCAGGCCGCGCCGGGAGACCAGCACCAGGTGGCGGGCGCCGCGGACGGTCACCAGGTGGCGTGCCACCAGGGCGCCCAGACCGCCGGTGCCGCCGGTGACGAGGATCGCGTGCTCGGGGTCGGCCGGCTGCGGGACGGTGAAGACGACCTTGCCGGTGTTGCGGCCCTCGCGCAGGAAGCGGAACGCCTCGGCGTAGCGGCGTACGTCCCAGGTGCGGACGGGTGCGTGGGTGAGCACGCCCCGCGCGAAGAGGTCCAGCACCTCGGCGAGGATCTCCCCCAGCCGTTCGGGGCTGACGTCGAACAGGTCGAACGCCTGGTAGTCGACGCCCGGGTGGGCCGCCGCCACCTCCTGCGGGTCGCGGATGTCCGCCTTGCCCATCTCCAGGAACCGGCCGCCGCGCGGCAGCAGTTCCAGCGAGGCGTCGACGAAGTCGCCGGCCAGGGCGTCCAGGACGACGTCCACGCCCTTGCCGCCGGTGGCCCGGGCGAAGGTCTCGGCGAAGGCCAGGTCCCGGGAGGACGCGATGCGTTCGGCCGGGATGCCCATCGCCTGGACGGCCGCCCACTTGGCGGGGCTGGCGGTCGCGTAGACCTCCGCGCCCAGGTGCGTGGCGAGTTGGACCGCGGCCATGCCGACACCGCCCGCCGCGGCGTGGATCAGCACCCGTTCGCCGGCGCCGAGCCGGCCGAGGTCGACCAGGCCGTAGTAGGCGGTGAGGTACACCACCGGTACGGCGGCGGCCTGTTCGAACGTCCAGCCCGCGGGCATCGGCGCGACCATCCGCCGGTCCGCGACGGCGGTGGTGCCGAACGACTCCAGGACCAGGCCCGTCACGCGGTCGCCGGGCGCCAGGTCGGTGACGCCCGGGCCGGTCTCCAGCACGACGCCCGCCGCCTCGCTGCCGAGCGGTGCCTCGCCCGGGTAGACGCCGAGCGCGATCAGCACGTCGCGGAAGTTCAGGCCCGCGGCCCGCACCGAGATCCGCACCTCACCCGCGCCCAGCGGGCGGTCGGCGTCGGAGGGGACCAGCCGCAGGCCCTCCAGCGAGCCCTTCGCCACGGGCGACAGCCGCCACGGTCCCTGCTCGGGCACCGCGGGCCCGGCCGCCCGCGCCAGCCGCGGCGCCAGGGGGCGCCCGTCGCGCACCGCGAGCTGCGACTCACCCAGCGCGGCGAGCGCCGGCCAGTCCGGCGCGGGGGCATCGGCGTCCGGGTCCAGGTCCACCAGCACGAAACGGTCCAGGTGCTCGGTCTGCGCGCTGCGGACCAGGCCCCAGGCGGCAGCGGCCGCCACGTCGGGCGCCTCACCACCGGTCGAGAGCGCGCCCCGCGTGGCCAGCACCAGCCGGGCCTGCGCCAACTGCTCGGCGCCCAGCCAGGCTTGGACCAGTTCCAGGGTCCGCGCCGCGACGCCGTGCGCCGAGCCGTCGGGGTCGGCCGGCACCGCCGCGACCACTACGTCCGGCACCGCGGTGCCCGCGGCCACCGCCGCGGTCAACGCGGCCAGGTCGGTGAACGGCTCGCCCGCACCGGCGAGTCCGCCGAGCAGCGCCACCGCCGGCGGCGCGCCGTCCGCCGGCCGGACCGGCACCCACTCCACCGTGAACAGGCTGTCCGGCCCGTTGCCCTGGCTGCGCTCCAACTGCGCCTGGTCGACGGGGCGGAAGGCGACGGCGTCGACCGCCGCGATGACGGCGCCCTGGTCGTCGGTGATGTCGATGCGGAACGCGGAGTCGCCCGCCGGGGTGATCATCACCCGGGCCCGCGGGCCCGACGCCGTCCCGGTCCTGATCCCCGACCAGGAGAAGGGCAGGCCGACCTGCGAACCGGCCTTCGCCTCCAGCAGGCTGCCGTGCAGCGCAGCGTCCAGCAGCGCCGGGTGCACCCCGAACCCCTGGGAGGAGCCGGCGTCGTCGTCGGGCAGGACCACGTCGGCGTAGACCTGCTCGCCGTCGCGCCAGGCGGCCCGCAGCCCCTGGAAGAGCGGCCCGTACTCGTAGCCGGCCTCGGCCAGTTGCTCGTACAGCCCCTCGACCGGCACCGCGGCGGCGCCCGACGGCGGCCACACCGCGGGGAAGGGCACCGTGGGCGCCTCGACCTCGGAGCCGAGCTTGCCGCGCGCGTGGCAGGTGGGCGCGGCGCTCTCCGCGCCGTCCTTGCCGCCCGGCGCGGAGTAGATCGCGAGGTCGCGGCGCCCGTCGTCGTCGGGTGCGCCGACGGTGACCTGGAGGTCGCGCGCCTCGCCCTCCGGCAGCAGCAGCGGGACCTGGAGGACCAGTTCCTCCACGACCGGGCAGTCCACCTGGCCGCCCACCGCGAGCGACAGCTCCACCAGGGCGGCCCCCGGCACGATGACCATGCCGAACACCGCGTGGTCCACCGTCCACGGCTGGGCCTCCTGCGAGACCCGCCCGGTGAAGACCCACTCGTCGCGGTCGCCGACCCGCACCGCGGCCGACAGCACCGGGTGCGCGAACCGCGCCAGCCCGGCCCCGGTCAGGTCGCCGCCGCCCCCGGCGCCGGCCGGCAGCCAGTACCGCGACCGCTGGAAGGCGTACGTCGGCAGGGGCACGGCCCGCGCGCCGGTCCCGGCGTAGAAGCCCGCCCAGTCCACGGTCGCGCCGGCCACATGGGCCTCGGCCAGCGACGTCGCGAACCGGCCGAGCCCGCCTTCGCCGCGGCGCAACGAGCCGACGACACGCACCCGGTCGCCGCCCTCGGCCTCGCCCGCGGTCTCGGTCACCGCGGAGACCAGCACCGGGTGGGGCGACATCTCCACGAAGCAGCTCGCGCCCTCGGACACCAACTCCCGTACGGCAGACTCGAATCCGACCTGGCCGCGCAGGTTCGCGTACCAGTAGGCGCCGTCCAGGCCCTCGGTCCCGACGAAGTCACCGGTCGCCGTGGAGTAGAAGGGAACGCGGCCCGGGCGGGGCGCCAACGGCGCCAGGACGTCGAGGAGTTCGTCCTCCATGATGCCGACCTGCGCCGAGTGCGACGCGTAGTCCACCGGCACCCGCCGGGCCCGTACCCCGTCCTGGTGCCACTGCTCGACGAGCTTGTCCAGCCGCGCGGCCTCGCCCGACACCACCACGGACCGCGGGCTGTTGACCGCCGCGATGGACACCCGGCCCTCGTGCGGCGCGATCTGCACGGCGACCTCCTCGGCGGGCAGGCCCACCGACACCATCCCGCCCAACCCGGCCAGCCGCTCCAGCACCAGCTTCGACCGCAGCGCCACCACCCGCGCCGCGTCCTCCAACGACAACCCGCCCGCCACGTAGGCGGCCGCGATCTCTCCCTGCGAGTGGCCGACCACCACATCCGGCTCCACCCCGAACGACCGCCACAGCGCCGCCAGCGCCACCATCACGGTGAACAGCACCGGCTGCACCACATCCACCCGCTCGAACGGCGGCGCCCCCACCGCCTCCCGCAGCACGTCCTCCACCCGCCAGTCCACGAACCGGGCGAGTGCCGCGTCACACGCCGCCACCTCCGCGGCGAACACCTCGGAGGAATCCAGCAGTTCCACCGCCATGCCGACCCACTGCGCACCCTGCCCCGGGAAGACGAACACCGTCTTCCCCGACCCGGCGCGGCCCTCCACCACACCACCGCCCAACTCACCGACCGCCAACCCCGACAACCCCGCCAGCAGGGAGTCCCGGTCGGTGGCGGTGACGGCGGCCCGGTGCTCCAGTTGCGCCCGGGTGGTCGCCGAGGACAGCCCGAGGTCCAGCAGCCCCGTCTCCGGCCGCGCGAGCAGGAACTCCCGCAGCCTGGCCGCCTGCGCCCGCAGCCCGGTCTCGTCCTTCGCCGACACCAGCACCGGAACCGTCGGAAGGACCTTCGCAGCCTGCGGCGCGGGCTCCTCCTCCGCCGCCGGGGCCTCCTCCAGGATCACGTGCGCGTTCGTCCCGGAGATCCCGAAGGACGACACGGCGCCGCGCCGCACCCGCTCCCCCGCCGGCCACGGCCGCGGCTCGGTCAGCAGCCGGACCGCACCGGACTTCCAGTTGACGTGCCCGGACGGTGCGTCCACGTGCAGCGTGGCGGGCAGCACCTCGTGCCGCAGCGCCTGCACCATCTTGATGACGCCCGCGACACCCGCGGCCGCCTGCGTGTGGCCGATGTTCGACTTCATGGAGCCCAGCCACAGCGGCCGGTCCTCCGCGCGCCCCTGCCCGTAGGTCGCCAGCAGCGCCTCGGCCTCGATCGGGTCGCCCAGCTTCGTGCCCGTGCCGTGGCCCTCGACCGCGTCGACCTCGTCGGGCCGCAGCCCGGCCGAGGCCAGCGCCTGGCCGATCACGCGCTGCTGCGCGGAACCGTTGGGCGCGGTCAGTCCGTTGGACGCGCCGTCCTGGTTGATCGCGCTGCCGCGCAGCACCGCGAGCACGCGGTGGCCGTTGCGCCGCGCGTCGCTCAGCCGCTCGATCGCGACGACCCCGGCGCCCTCGGCCCAGCCGGTGCCGTCGGCCGCCGCGGAGTACGCCTTGCAGCGGCCGTCGGGCGACAGGCCGCCCTGCCGGGAGAACTCGGCGAAGATGCCGGGGCTGGACATCACGGTGGCGCCGCCGGCCAGCGCGAGCGCGCACTCGCCCTGCCGCAGGGCCTGCGCCGCCAGGTGCAGGGCGACCAGCGACGACGAGCAGGCGGTGTCCACGGTGACGGCGGGCCCCTGGAGGCCGAGCGCGTAGGCGACGCGGCCGGACGCGACGCTGGGGCTGTTGCCGGTCAGCAGGTATCCGTCGTACCCGTCGGCCTGTTCGTGCAGCCGCGGGCCGTAGTCCTGGGCCATCACCCCGGTGAACACGCCGACCTGGCCGCCGCGCAGGGCGCCCGGGTCGATCCCGGCGTCCTCCAGCGCCTGCCAGGACGTCTCCAGCAGCAGCCGCTGCTGGGGGTCCATGGCGGTCGCCTCGCGCGGGCTGATGCCGAAGAAGTCCGGGTCGAACTCGTCGGCGTCGTGCAGGAACCCGCCGTTCTTGGTGTACGAGGTGCCCGACCGGCCGCGGCTGGGGTCGTAGAGCGCGGCCAGGTCCCAGCCGCGGTTGCCGGGGAACTCGCCGATCGCGTCGGTGCCGCGCGCGACCAGGTCCCACAGCAGCTCGGGCGAGTTCGCGTCGCCGGGGTAGCGGCAGGCCATGCCGACGATCGCCAGGGGTTCGCTGCTGGCGACCGGGGGCGCGGCTGCCGCGCCCGCGGCGGTGTCCCCGGCGAGTTCCGCGCGCAGGTGGCGGGCGAGGGCTTCCGGTGTGGGGTGGGCGAAGACCAGCGTGTCGGGCAGTTCGAGGCCGGTGGCGGTGGTGAGCCGGCCGCGCAGTTCGAGGGCGGCGCCGGAGTCGAGCCCGAGGTCCTTGAACGTCCGGGTGACGTCGACGGCGTCCGCGCTCGCGTGGCCGAGGGTGACGGCGGTGGCCTTCTGGACCAGGCCGACCAGGTCCTCGGCGCGGGCGGCGGGGTCCCCGGCGGCGTCGACGGCGGACTGCGGTGCGGGCCGGGCCGGTTCGGGGCGGTGCGGCGCGGGCGCGCTCGCGGGGCCCGCGGTGCTCGCGCCGTCGGGGGCGGCGAACCAGTAGCTCTCCCGCTGGAAGGCATACGTCGGCAGGTCCACGCGGTGCGCGGGGCGCGGCGCCGGTGCCCAGTCGAGGGTGCCGCCCTGGACGTGGTACTGGCCGACGGCGGTGAGGAACTGCCGCAGGCTGCCGTGGCCGCGGCGCAGGGTGCCGGTCACGAGGGCGTCGGTGACGGCGGCGTCGCGCAGGGTCTCGCCGATGCTGCCGACCAGTCCGGGGTGCGGGCTGGTCTCGACGAAGGCGCGGTGCCCGTCGGCGAGGGCGGCGCGGACGGCCGGTTCGAACTCGACGGTCTGGCGGAGGTTGCGGAACCAGTAGGCGGCGGTCAGTTCGGCGGTGTCCAGCAGGCCGCCGGTGACGGTGGAGTAGAAGGCCAGGTCGGCGCGGCGGGGCCGGATCGAGGCGAGCAGCCGCAGCAGGTCGGCCTCGATGGCGTCGACCTGCGGGGAGTGCGAGGCGTAGTCGATGGGGACCTCGCGGACGCGGACGCCGTCGGCGCGGCAGGCGGCCATCAGCTCGGCGAGGGCGGCGGGGTCGCCGGAGACGACGGTGCTGCCGGGGCCGTTGACGGCGCCGATGCCGAGCCGGCCGGGGTAGGCGGCGATCCGGTCGCGGACCGCGGCGAGCGGCTCGGCCACCGACACCATGCCGCCCAGCCCGGCGACGGCGTTGAGGGCCTGGCCGCGCAGCGAGACGACGGCGGCGGCGTCGGCGAGGGTGAGCGCCCCGGCGATGTGCGCGGCGGCGATCTCGCCCTGGGAGTGGCCGATGACGGCGTCGGGGGTGACGCCCTGGGCCTGCCAGAGCCGGGCCAGGGCGATCATCACGGCGAACAGCACCGGCTGCACCACGTCGCCGCGCTCCAGGGACGGCGCGCCGGGCACGTCGCGTACGACGTCGAGCACGGACCAGTCCTGGTGGGCGGCGAGGGCCTGTGCGCACGCGGTCAGGTGCTCGGCGAACACCGGTGAGGTCTCCAGCAGTTCGCGGGCCATGCCCTGCCACTGCGAGCCCTGTCCGGGGAAGACGAAGACGGTGCCGCCGACGGCGCGGGCGGTGCCTGCCACGACGTTGGCCGCCAGGTCGCCGGCGGCCAGGGCGGTCAGGCCGGCGTGGAACTCCGCGGCGCTGTCGCCGAGGACGACGGCGCGCTGCTCGAACGCCTGCCGGGTGGTGGCCAGGGCGCGGCCGGTGTCGGCAGTGGGTATGCCGGGGCGCGCGGTGACGTGGGCGTGCAGGCGCTCGGCCTGGGCGCGCAGCGCGGGCGCGGTACGGCCGGACAGCGACCAGGCGTGGGCGGCGATGTGGTCGGCGGGTACGGTCGCGGCCTGCGTGTCGGCGTCGGGTGCGTCGGTGGCGGGTGCGTCGGTGGCGGGCGCGGCGGCCTCGGCTGCGGGCGCGGCGGCGGTGTCCTCGGCCACGACGACGTGGCAGTTGGTGCCGCCCATGCCGAACGAGCTGACGCCCGCGACGAGGCGCTGCCGCTCGTCGGGCCACGGCCCCGGCTCCGCCTGCACGCTCAGGCCGAGGTCGGCGAGCGGGATGGCGGGGTGGGGGCGTTCGTAGTTGAGGCTGGCCGGCACCTGGCGGCGCTCGATGCTCAGCAGCACCTTCAGCAGCCCGGCGATGCCCGAGGCGCCTTCCAGGTGGCCGATGTTGGTCTTCACCGAGCCGACGTGCAGCGGCCGGTCGGCGGGCCGGTCCGTGCCGAGCGCGGCGCCCAGCGCGGCGGCCTCGATGGGGTCGCCGACCTTGGTGCCGGTGCCGTGCAGTTCGACGTACTGGACGTCGGCGGGGCGGACGCCGGCGGCCTGGACGGCCTGCCGGACGACCTCGCGCTGGGCCTGCTCGCCGGGCACGGTCAGGCCGGAGGTGCGGCCGTCGTTGTTGACGGCGCTGCCCAGGATCAGGCCGTAGATCCGGTCGCCGTCGGCGCGGGCCCGTTCGGCGGCCTTGAGGACGACGACGGCGCCGCCCTCGCCGCGGACGAAGCCGTTGGCGCGGGCGTCGAAGGTGTAGCAGCGGCCGTCGGGGGACAGCGCGTTGAACTGCTCGGTCATCGCGGTGCTGCCCGGGTCGAGCATCAGGTTGACGCCGCCGGCCAGGGCGAGGTCGGCCTCGCCGCGCCGGATGCTCTCGGCGGCCAGGTGCACCGAGACGAGTGAGGAGGACTGTGCGGAGTCCACGGTCAGGCTCGGGCCGCGCAGGCCCAGGCTGTAGGAGACCCGGTTGGCGATGATCCCGCGGTTCAGGCCGGTCAGCGTGTAGCGGGACAGCTCGCCCTGCTGCCGGGCGAGGAGGGTGGTGTAGTCGCTGGTGATGCTGGCGGCGAAGACGCCGGCGCGGCCGCCGTCGAGGTCGGCGGGCACGATGCCCGCGTCCTCCAGGGCCTCCCAGCACAGCTCCAGCATGATGCGCTGCTGGGGGTCCATCGCGGCGGCCTCGTTGGGCGAGACGCCGAAGAACGCGGCGTCGAACGCGTCGATGCCGTCGATGAAGCCGCCCGGCCAGTCGGCCCCGTCGGGCCCGGCGGTGCGCTGCTTGTCGGACGCCTTGCCGATGGCGTGGCGGCCCTGGCTCAGCAGGTCCCACAGCTCCTGCGGGGTGGAGGCTCCCGGCAGCCGGCAGGAGATGCCGACAATCGCGATTTCCGCTCCGCTACCAATGGGGGAATCAGTCATCACTATCTCCACAGAGGTCCGACGAGTGCAGGGAGCAGGAGGCAGGGAGCAGGAGGCGGGCCGGGGCCGGGAACGGTGCTCGGAAGCCCGCCGCGGGCCGCCGGGCCCGGTGTTGGCACCGGGCGCGGCGGCCGCGGCAGGCGGGTGCTGCCGCCGTCGCGGGGTCAGCCGAGGGTGACGGGCAGGTTCTCGTACCCGCGGATCGTCAGCCGGTCCCGGCGGGTCGGCTCACCGGCCGGCGCCACGTTCGGGAACCGGTCGAGGAGCTCGGTGAACGCCACCGTGCCCTCCAGCCGGGCGAGCGGCGCGCCGAGGCAGTGGTGGATGCCCGCGCCCATGGACACCGGCTGGATGGCGGTGCGGGTGGGGTCGAAGCGGTCGGGGTCGGTGTAGCGCTTCGGGTCGCGGTTGCCGGCGCCGAGCGCGAGCAGCGCCCACTCGCCCATCGGGATGCGGGTGCCGGCGATCTCCGCGTCCTCACGGGCGACGCGGGCGATCAGCTGGACCGGCGAGTCGAAGCGCAGCACCTCCTCGACGAAGTTGTCCGCGGCGATCTGCTTGTTGTGCAGCCCGGCGGCGACGTCGGGGTGCTTGAAGAGCAGGTTGAGGCCGTTGCCGAAGATGTGGGTGGTGGTCTCGATGCCCGCGGCCAGCACCACGCCGAGGTTGCAGACCAGCTCCTCCGCGGTCAGCGGCGCGTTCTCCTGGTCGGTGATCTGCACCACCGCGCTGACCAGGTCGTCGCCCGGGTGCGTGCGGCGCCGGGCGACCAGCTCCTGGAAGTACTTCTCGAACTCCGCGTAGGCGGTGTCCGCGATGAGGGTGTCCTCCTCGGTGGGGGTCACCTCGAAGACCAGGGTCCAGTCGTTGGCCAGCTGCTTGAACCGCGGCCAGTCCTCCTTCGGCATGCCGAACAGCTCGCCGACCACGCCGACGGACAGGTTGAAGGCGAAGCGGTCCATGAAGTCGACCGACGAGCCGTCCGACGTGGCGTCGGCCATCTCGTCGAGCAGGTCCCGGGCGATCTGCCGGATCATCGGCTCGAGCGCGGCGACCCGGCGGGCGCTGAACGCCCGGGCCATCACGTCCCGCATCCGGGTGTGGTCCGGCGGGTTGGTGTCCAGGATGCTGTTGGTCAGGGCGACGACCGAGGGGTGCAGCTTCCACTCGGCGGCGGTGAACAGCCGGTTGTACCGGTCGTCCCACGGGCCGAACTCGCTGGCCCGCAGCGTCTCGTTGATCGCGTCGTAGCCGGGCACCATCCACAGCTTGTCGCCGAGCGGCGCGACCGGGCCGAGGCCGTGCGCGGCGGCGTAGTGCGGGTACGGGTCGTCGCGGCCCTCGGGGGTGAGCAGCTCACCCAGGATCTCGTTTGCATCCATGCGCTGACTCCTCAAATCGGCTGAGGCCGGCCGGCCTCAG
>NZ_JBYIRM010000065.1:0-11763 GCF_057708105.1 Actinacidiphila sp. bgisy144
CCCCCCCCCCCCCCCCCCCCCCCCCCCCCCCCCCCCCCCCCCCCCCCCGCCGGTGGAGTGTCAGGCGTCCTGGCCGACGGGCGCGGGCCGCAGCGGGCGCAGCGCCTCCTCGACCCGGACCAGCTCGTCCAGCATCGCCTTGGCCGAGGCGAGCATCGTCTCGTTCGGCTGCACCTTGGACTCGTCGTCGACGAACTGCCGGACGAAGGGGATGCTGACGGCGTCGGCGACCGGGGTCATCTTGAGGGTCGTCACGACCTGCTTGACCATCTGCACCGCGCGGGTGCCCGCGGAGACGCCGCCGTAGCTGACGAAGCCGACCGGCTTGTAGAGCCACTCGTTGTGCAGGTAGTCGAGGGCGTTCTTCAGCTCGGCGTTGTAGCCGTAGTTGTACTCCGGCATCACGAACACCAGGGCGTCGACGCCGGAGATGCGGGCGCTCCAGTCGCGGGTGTGCTGGTGGGTGTACTGGCCCAGCCGCGGGTGGCCCGGCTCGTTCATGAAGGGCAGCGCCACCTCGGCGAGGTCGATCAGGTCGATCTCGTCGAAGCCGCCGTGCGTGCGGGCCTCCTCCTCGAACCACTCGGCGACCGGCAGGCCCACCCGCCCCGGCCTGGTGCTCGCCACAATGATCCCGAGCTTCGCCATCGCGTGTCTCCTTCTGCGTATCCACGGGCCGGGTCCTCCGGCGGCACTAAAGATACCTTAGTGACGTACGGAGGCCGTCCCGCCCCGGCCACCAGCGGCCCGCCCGCGCGGCACACACCCGGCATCCGTCGCATACTGCCCTCAGTGCGTCCCCCACGTGCCGGAGGTAGCCATGGCCACGGCGGCCCCGCCTCCGGGCGGCCCGGACCGCGGGGCAGACGGGTCCCGGCGCGGGCGCTGGGCCGCGGTGCGAGGACGGGCGGTGGCCGCGCGCCACGCGGCCGAGCGGCGCTTCCCCGTGCTGACGGAGCTGACCGCGCGCCTGCTGTCGGTGAACCTGCTCGACGCGGCCACCCGGCTGGCGGCGCAGCTCTTCCTCACCGCGGTGCCGTTCATGTTCGTGGCGGCGGCCTTCAGCCCCGACACCGTCCGCACGCACATCCTGGACTCCGCGCAGGACCTCTTCGGGCTCAACAGCACCGCGCAACGCCAGCTCCAGGAGCTCTACGGCCCCCAGCACGGCGCCGACACCGGCACCGAACGGCAGACCACCGGGGCGATCGGGGCGGTGATCGCGCTGCTGGCCGCGACCGCGAGCAGCCGGGCGATGGCGCGGGTGTGCGAGCGGGCGTGGCAGTTGCCGAAGGCGGCCGCGCGGGTGGTGGTGTGGCGGTGGTTCGCCTGGATCGTGGCGTGGGTGGCGGTGCTCTTCCTCCAGGGGCCGCTGCGGCACGGACTGGGGGCCGGGCCGTGGCTGGGGGTGCCCCTGATCTTCCTCGCCGACCTCGCGGTGTGGTGGTGGACCCAGCACCTGCTGCTCGGCGCGCGCCTGCCGTGGCTGCCGCTGCTGCCCGGCGCGGTGCTCACGGCCGCGGCGATGACCGCGCTGTCGGTGACGGCCCGCGTCTACATGCCGGTCGCCCTCAACCGCAGCCTGGCCGCCTACGGTCCGCTCGGCTCGGTCTTCACCCTCCTGTCGTGGCTGATCGCGATCTGCGTCGCGCTGACCTTCACGATCACCGCGGGCGCCGTCCTGGCCACCGAGCCCCCGCTCTCCCGCCACCTCCCGCCCCTCCCGGCCCCGCCGGGCCCCACGCCACCGGAACCGCCGCCGCCGCCACCGCCCGCCGCGCAATCCCGTTGCCCCACCCGCCCCCCGCGGTGAACGATCCCCCGGTGACCACCTTGTTCCTCACCGTCGGCCTGCCCGGCGCCGGCAAGACGACCCTGGCCCGGCAGATCGCCGCGGAGCACGGCGCGCTGCGGCTGACCCCCGACGAGTGGATGATCCCGCTCTTCGGGGACTCCCGGGCGAACGGCAAGCGCGACGTCCTGGAGGGGCGGCTGATCTCCGTCGCGCTCCAGGCGCTGCGGCTGGGCACGGACGTGGTGCTCGACTTCGGCTGCTGGTCGCGCGACGAGCGGTCCGCGATCCGCTGGCTGGCCGCGTCCGCGGGCGCGTCCTGCCGGCTGCGGTACCTGCCGGTCGACCACGCCACCCAGCGGGCCCGGATCGCCCACCGCCAGGCCACCACCCCGGAGGCCACCTTCCCGATGACCGATGCGGACCTGCTGAGCTGGCGCGCCCGGTTCGAAGAGCCCACCCCCGCCGAGCTCGCCGCCGACGCGCCGCCCGGGCCGCCGCCGTCCCCCTACCGGTCCTGGGCCGCCTGGTCCGCGGTCCGCTGGCCGTCGTCGGCGTCGTAGCGGCGGAGTGGCGGGGGGCGTGCCGCCGGTCGGGGCGTGCCGCGGGGCGCGGCCAACGGTGCTCCGGGACAACGCGGGCGTACGCGTGGTCGAATGGGTCCGTCGCCGTTCCGAGCCGTACTGCCAGCGGAGGAGAGCATGTCGGAGAGCGCCGTTCGTACCCGGGTTTCCGCCTACGCCGTCGCGCGGGCGGACGGGGGCATGCTGCTCACGAAGCTGTCGGACGCCTCGCCGGTGTTCGAGCCGGGCGCGTGGCACCTGCCCGGCGGCGGCATCGACCCGGGCGAGCAGCCCGCCGACGCGCTCGCCCGCGAGCTGCGCGAGGAGACCGGCCTCGAGGTGCTCGACGCCCGCCTGCTCGGCGCCCGTACGTATGCCGCGCAGCGGCTGGGCGTCAGCTGGCACCTGGTCGCGCTGTTCTACCTCGCCCGCCTCGCCCCGGGCCGGCCGGCCGTCACCGAGCAGGGCGGCTCGACCGCCGCGGCCCGCTGGATACCGGTGGCCGAGCTGCCAGGGATGCGGCTGTCCCCCGCCGCCGCCGACGCCCTGCGGATGGCGCCCTGAGCGCAGCCGGCCGCGCACCCGCCGAGCCGGAGCAAGCCTGGCGCCGTCACCCGATCGTGCGACAAACAGGCGTACGGCCAGGCTTTCAGGGCGCTGAAAGTTACCGGCGGAAGCACCTGTCGTCGCAGCTCCGGGCGCGGCCAAGTGGTCTGGACCACCGGGGGTTTTGCCAACCCCTTTACGGAACGGGGTCGTCCATGCGTCACTCGTGGCGCGTTCACCACGCGCACCACACCCGCACCAACTCCCCCCGTTCTCCACCGCGCAAGGGCCGCTTGTGAGGGCGGGGCTACGCGAGTAGACCCCACGCCGGACGGAAACGAGCACCCCCCGCGCCACCACCCGCACGCTCCCCCCACCTCAACGTGCATGGAGGAAAGCCTTGTTCTCCCGAAACCGCACCGCCCGCAGCGTACGACGGCGCAACCTGACCACCGCCGCGGTGCTCACCACCGGCCTGGCGCTGGCCGCCGCGGTGTCGACGACCGGCGCGGCCACCGCCGCGCCCGCGCCGTCCGGCAGCAGCTCGATCCCCGTCGGCCAGGGCTACATGGGCATCGGCTACGTCCAGGACACCCAGAACTTCACCCCTGACCCGCAGCACCTCCAGACCGACGCCAAGGGCATCATGTCCCCGGACGCGACCTACCCCGAGGGGATCGACGTCTCGCACTACCAGGGCTCGATCAACTGGTCGTCGGTGAAGGCCGCGGGCATCCAGTTCGCCTACATCAAGGCGACCGAGAGCACCACCTACACCGACCCGAACTTCAGCGCCAACTACCTGGGCGCCTACAACGCCAAGGTGATCCGGGGCGCCTACCACTTCGCGCACCCGGACCTGTCCACCGGCGCGGCGCAGGCGACCTACTTCGCCGCCCACGGCGGCGCCTGGTCCGCGGACAACCTGACGCTGCCGGGGATGCTGGACCTGGAGGGCGGCTGCTACGGGAAGACCACCGCGGCGATGCAGTCGTGGATTCTGGACTTCTACAACACCTACAAGGCCAAGACCAGCCGCGACGTGGTGATCTACACCAGCCCGAGCTGGTGGAACACCTGCACCGGCGGCTGGAGCGGCATGTCGGCCAAGAGCCCGCTCAACGTGGCCCACTGGACCACCGCTGCGAGCCCGACGATCCCGAGCGGCTTCCCGTACTGGACGTTCTGGCAGTACTCCGACTCCGGTTCGGTGAGCGGCGTCTCGGGCGCGGTGGACCGCGACCGGTTCAGCGCGAGCAGTGCGCGGCTGCTGGCGCTGGCCAACAACACGCCCTGACCGGCGGCCGGAAGACCGGGAGCCGGGGAGCCGGGGAGCCGGGGAGCCGGGGAGCCGGGGAGCCGGGGAGCCGGGGAGCCGGGGAGCCGGCCGATGCTGACGCCGCCCGGGTGCTGCGGCGTCAGCGGGCCGTTCCGGTGGCGGCGTACGCCCGGGCCAACCGGCCGACGCCCTCCCGCAGTTGGCCGGTACTGACCGCGCTGATGTAGCTCAGCCGCAGGTGGGGAGCCGGCGCCTCGGCCGCGAAGTAGGGCCGTCCGGGCGTGACGGCCACCCCCGCGTGCAGCGCCGCCGCGGCCAGGGCCTGCTCGTCGGCGCCGTCCGGCAGCCGCAGCCACAGGTGGTAGCCGCCGGACGGTACCCGCAGCCGCAGCGCGGGCAGTTCGCGGCGCAGCGCCTCGGCCGCCGCGTTGCGCCGCTCGCGCAGGGCGCCGCCCAGGGTGCGCAGGTGGCGCTGCCAGGCGGGCGAGCCGACCAGTTCCAGCGCGGTCTCCTGGAGCGGGCGCGGCACGAAGAAGCTGTCCACCACCTGGGTGGCGCGCAGCCGTTCCAGTACCGGCCCGCGCGCGGCCAGCGCCCCGACCCGCAGCGAGGGCGAGGTGGCCTTGGTCAGCGACCGCACGTGCACCACCACACCGTCGGGGTCGTCCGCGGCGAGCGGCGCGGGCGCCGGCGGGGCGTCGGCGTGGGCGAGCCGCCGGGCGAAGTCGTCCTCGACCACGAACGCCCCCGCGGCCCGTGCGACGCGCACCACTTCCGGGCGGCGCTCCGCGGACAGGGTGGCGCCGGTCGGGTTGTGGAAGAGCGGCTGGCAGACGAACACCCGCGCACCGGTGGCCCGGAACGCCTGGGCGAGCAGATCGGTGCGCACCCCGTCCTCGTCCACCGGGACCGGCACCGGGCGCAGTCCGGCCGCGCGGGCGGCGGCGAGCGTGCCCGGGTAGGTGGGCGACTCGACGAGGACCGGCGCCCCCGGGGCGGCCAGCGCGCGCAGCGCGGTGCCCAGCGCGCTCTGGCCTCCGGCGGCGATCAGCACGTCGGCGCCGCCGAGCGCGGCGCCGGGCCCGGCGATGTCCCGCGCGAACCACGCCCGCAGTTCCGCGATCCCCTCCACCGGGGGCCGCTCCCAGGTCCCGGGTCTGCGCCCGGCCCTGGCCAGCGCGCCGGCCAGGGCGCGTTCGGGTTGCAGCGACGCGTGCAGGTAGCCGCCGACGAGGTCGATCACGCCGGGCGGGGGCACGGCGAGCGTGGCGAGGACGCCGGAGGCGTCGGCGGTCCGCGGGCCGGGTGCCGGGGGCGGGACAGGTGCCGGGAGCGGCGTGTGCGGGCCGGGGGCCGGGGGCGGCACCGCGGGCCCGGGTGGGGGCGCCGGCCCGTCGCCGGGGACCGGGTCGGCGCAGAGGGCGACCTCCTGCCAGGACAGGTCGCCACGGGCCCGGTGAGGGGCGTGCGGCCGAGTGCGGAAGACCCCGGCGCCCGGGCGGGAGGCCACCTCGCCCTCCGCGACGAGGACGGCGATCGCGCGCGAGACCGTCACCGGGCTGACCCGGTGGCGCTCCATCAGGGCCCGGCTGGAGGGCAGTCGGGCACCTTCAGGGCACTGGGCCAGCTCGGCCCGGAGCGCGGCGACCAGGTGGTCCACACTGCTACCCTCATTCATGTCAGCACAAGATAGCGCTACTGCACAGCGGTGGGTAGCAGCGAACCACGGCGCCCTGCTCGCCGCCACCGGCGTGCTCAGCTTCTCCTTCAGCTTTCCCGCCACCGCGTGGGCACTTCGGGGCTTCGGGCCCTGGACGTCGACCGGGCTGCGCGGGGTGCTCGCCGCGTTCGCCGCCGGCGCCTGCCTGCTCGCCGGCCGGGTACCGGTCCCGCGGCGCCGCGACTGGCCGGGCCTGCTGGTGGTCGCGGCCGGGTGCGTCCTCGGCTTCCCGCTGCTGACCACCCTCGCCCTGCGGACCTCCTCGACCGCCCACTCCGCGGTCGTCATCGGCCTGCTGCCGCTGGCCACGGCGGCGGTGTCGGTCGCGCGCACCGGCGAGCGCCCGCCGCGGCTCTTCTGGTACGGCGCGGTCGCCGGCGCCGCCGTCGTCATCGGCTTCACCCTCCAGCAGAGCCACGGCCGGCCGACCGTCGCCGACCTCTACCTGTTCGGGGCGCTGCTCGTCTGCTCGGCCGGGTACGCCGAAGGCGGCCGGCTGGCCCGGCACATGCCCGGCTGGCAGGTCATCGCCTGGGCCGTGGTCGCCGCGCTGCCCGCCACCGCGGTCGTCACCGCGCTCGCGCTGCCGACCGAACCGGTGCACCTGACCGGGCACGCGCTCACCGGCATGCTCTACGTCGCGCTGGTCTCGCAGTTCGGCGGCTTCGTGGTCTGGTACCGCGGTATGGGCGCCATCGGGGTCGCCCGCGCCAGCCAACTCCAACTCGCCCAGCCGCTCCTGACGTTGGCGTGGGCGGTGCTGCTGATGGGTGAGCACCTCTCCCCTGTCACGCCGTTCGCCGCCCTGGCCGTCCTGCTGTGCATCGCGGCCACGCAGCGCGCACGGAGCTGACCCGCCGGCGGCCGCCCCCGGTGCCGAGTCGGCCCTACTCCGCCGGCCCGGCCAACTCCTCGTTCAGTTCGGCCAGTTGGCGGGTGAAGATACGGGCGCCGCCCTGGGCGGGGTGGCGGACGGGCCGTGCGGGCACACCGCCCCGGGCCAGCGCCGCTTCGGCCTTGCGGCCGACCGCCACGTATGTGGTGATCCCGAACGCCTCGGCCAGGGCGAGCGCGACAGGCGCGCCCGCGGCCACCTCCGAAGCGCGCGGGGTGCGGTTGGAGGCGGGGCGGCCCGGGGCGTGCGGATGGTGCGGGTAGATCGGCCAGAACAGCGGCAGCGCCCCGCGCCAGGCGGCCATCGCGCCCCACACCACCGCCGAGGACGCCTCCCACCCGAACGCGGGGTGCTCCGGCACCCGGAAGCCGTCGCCCGCCGGGTCGCCGGTGATCAGGCCCGGCCGGGCGGTGAGTTGGCGCACGCTCGTGAACGAGATGCCGCTGACGGTGTGGCCGCGGTAGCCGGGCGCCTCGCCGACCAGCATGACCCGGGGGCGGCCGCGGGCGATCAACTCCAGGTAGCGGCGCAGGTTCGCCGTCCGCAGCCGCCCCGCCGGGTCCGCGCCGTACAGGAACTCCGCGTCCTCGGGCGCGGGCAACTCCCGCAGCAGCGACCAGAACCGCGCCGTGTCGACCCCGCCCGCACCGTTCACGTCGTACCCGCCCACCCTTGTCCACGCACCGCCACTCCGCACCGTACCGCTTCCCACCGGCCGCCCGGGTGCAGCCGGACCCACCCGGACCCACCCTGGCGCCGGGCGGGATGAACCGATTCAGGCCCGATACGCGGGCGAGGCAGGGCATATCGCGTACCGCACGGCGGACGCCGTCCCACGGTGTGTGTCAGACCCGTTGACGCCGGGTCTGGAAACGTTTTAACTACCGCACACCGAGCACCCGGCGACGAGGAGGCGCCGCGGCCGCGCCGATTCGGGAGGCCCCTGGAGATGAGGCGGCCGACGGCAGTTGTGGACGTTCACCGGGCGCCGCCGACGTACCGAAAAGGTTTTCGCGAGTCGAGCCGGTTCGCCGCTCTCCACTCACCCGGCCACCGCACCACCGCGCCCCGCACGCCCCGCCCGAACGCCCCGACCCGCAGCCGAAACGAGTGTCCCCGTGCCAGCTTTCCACCTCTACGCCGACGGCCTGGAGTTCCGCACGCCGCACGAGATCCTGCGCGTCGAACCCTGGGGGCCCAGCGCGGTGCGGGTGCGTGCCACCACCGGTGTCCTCGACGACACCGCCCCCGGTGCCTTGTCGACGCCCCCGCCCGCGGGCACGGACATCGGGAAACCCGCGATGGTCGGCGGCCGGGCGCGCCTGGTGAACGGCCGGCTGACCGTGGAGGCCGACGCGGGCGGCCGTCTGCGCTTCACCCACACCGCGACCGGGCGCGAACTGCTCGCCGAGAAGCGGCCCTACGCCCTGCACGCCGGCCCCCGCGTGCACGCACCGCGCCCCGGCGGCGGCCACCGTTTCGAGCAGCACTTCACGGCGTACGACGGCGAGCGGCTGCACGGCCTGGGCCAGCACCTGCACGGCCGGCTGGACCAGAAGGGCCTGGTGGTGGACCTGGTCCAGGGCAACGCGGTCACGGCGATCCCCTTCCTGCACTCCTCCCGCGGCTACGGCCTGCTGTGGAACAACCCGGCCATGGGACGGGTGGAGCTGGGCGCGGACACCACCCGGTGGGTGGCCGAGGCGGGCCGCCAGATCGACTACTGGATCACCGCGGGCGACACCCCGGCCGAGATCATGTCCGCCTACGCCGACGCCACCGGGCACCCGCCGCTGCTCCCCGAGTGGGCGGCCGGCTTCTGGCAGTCCCGGCTGCGCTACCGCACCCAGCGCGAACTGCTCGACACCGCCCGGGCGTACGCGCGCCGCGGGCTGCCGCTGTCCGTGATCGTCTGCGACTTCTTCCACTGGACCCGGATGGGCGACTGGAGCTTCGACCCGGACGACTGGCCCGACCCGGCCGCCATGGTCGAGGAGTTGGACTCCCTCGGCGTCAGGCTCGCCGTGTCGGTGTGGCCCACGGTGGAGCCGGACGCCACCGCCTACCCGCAGTTGCGCGACGCCGGGCTGCTGGTCCGCGACTCCCGGGGCGGGCTGCTCACCCACCCCTGGCCGGTCCGCGGCCACGGCACCGACCGGCGGCCGACCGCCTACTACGACGCGACGGACCCCGCGGCCCGCCGGTTCCTGTGGGGGCGCCTGCGCGCGCACTACGCCGCCCACGGGATCACCGCCTTCTGGCTCGACGCCTGCGAGCCGGACCTCTCCCCGGAAGAGGCGGTGCGCGCCGTCTACGCCGCCGGGTCCGGCACCGAGGTCGGCAACCTCTACGCGACCCTGCACGCCCAGGGCGTCGCCGAAGGGCTGCGCGGCCTCGGCGAGGACCGCCCGCTCAGCCTCGTCCGCAGCGCGTGGGCGGGCAGCCAGCGGCACGGCGCCGCGCTGTGGTCCGGCGACATCGCCCCTACGTTCGCCTCGCTGCGCACCCAGGTGCGGGCCGGCCTCAATGTCGCGATGAGCGGCATCCCCTGGTGGAACACCGACATCGGGGGCTTCGCCGGCGGCGACCCGGAAGACCCGGAGTACCGCGAACTGCTCGTGCGCTGGTTCCAGTACGGGACGTTCTGCCCGATCATGCGCCTGCACGGCGACCGGCAGCCCCGGCAGCCCTTCGAGGCATCGATGACCGGCGGCCCGAACGAGGTCTGGTCGTACGGCGCGCAGGCGTACCCGGTCCTCGTGGCCCACCTGCGGCTGCGCGAGCGGCTGCGCCCCTACCTCATGGAGCTGTCGGCGGCCGCGCACCGCACCGGCGCCCCGCCGATGCGGCCGCTGTTCTTCGACTTCCCCGCCGACGAGCGGGCGTGGGAGGTCGACGACCAGTTCCTGCTGGGACCGGACCTGCTGGTGGCGCCGGTGCTGGCAGCCGGCCGGCGGCAGCGCACGGTCCACCTCCCCGCCGGCGCGCGGTGGGTCGAGGCGGCCACTGGCGCCGTCCACGACGGCGGCACCGCGCCGACCGCCGCGGCGCCGCTGGAGCACCTGCCGGTGTTCGTCCGTCAGGGCGCCCCCGTGACCGCCGCCCTGACCGGGTACGGCGCGCCCGACACCGCCGACGGCCCGCTTTCCCCCGCTCCCGAGGAGGCCCCGTGGCCCCGTCCGTGATCCGCAACCCCGTCATCCGCGGCTTCGCCCCCGACCCGTCCGTGATCCGGGTGGGTCCCTGGTACTACGCGGCCGTCAGCTCCTTCGAGTGGTTCCCCACGATCCCGGTCTTCCGCTCCCGCGACCTGGCCGACTGGGAGTTCGCCGGGCACGTCGAGGGGGCCGTGCCGGGCGGCAGCCTGGCCGGGGTGCCCGACTCCGGCGGCATCTACGCTCCGGGGCTGAGCTGGGACGGAGAGCGCTTCCGCGTCGTCTACTCCGTCGTCCGGGCAGTCGGCGGCCGCTACTTCGACCTGGAGACGTGGACGTCCGCCGCCCCCGACGCGGCAGGGCCCTGGAGCACGCCCCGGCGCCTTCCGGGCTACGGCTTCGACCCGTCGCTCTTCCACCACGGCGGCCGGACGTGGCTGGTCAACCTGCAAAGCGACCACCGGCCCGGCGGCGCGCGGTTCGCGGGCATCGTGGCGACCGAACTGGACCGCGCCACCCTGCGCCCGGTCGGCGGCACGCACCTGCTGCTCCAGCACGACCGCCTCGTCGAGGGGCCCAAACTCCTCCACCACGGCGGGTGGTTCTACCTGCTGGTGGCCGACGGCGGCACCGGCCCGGACCACGGCGTGCTCACCGCGCGCAGCCGCTCCCTCCTCGGCCCGTACGAGCTCGACGACCGGCCGCTGCTGACCTCCCGCGACGACCCGGCGCTGCCCTTGCAGCGGGCCGGGCACGGGGAACTCGTCGAGAGCCCGGACGGGCAGTGGTTCCTCGGCCACCTCGCCTCCCGCCCGCTGCGCACCCCCGACGGGCCGCGGTCGCCGCTGGGGCGCGAGACGGCGATCCAGGCGGTGGTGTGGAGCGCCGACGGCTGGCCGCGGCTGCGCCACGGCGGATGGCACCCCGCCACGGAGGTCGGCGGCCCCGCGCCCCTGCCGGTGCCGGCCCCGTACAAGGAGCACGCCGCCGCTCGCGCCGGAATCGCCCCGCTCGGATGGCCGTGGCTCACGCTGCGCGCACCAGTGGACCCGTCCTGGGCGGACACCGGCGCGCGGCCGGGATGGATCAGGCTGCGCGGGCGCCAGGGGCCGGAGTCGCTGTGGGACCAGAGCCTGCTCGCACAGCGGATCACCGAGCACGACTGCGACGTCGAAGTGACCGTCGACGCCCTGCCGCGGACCTTCGGCGAGGCCGCGGGGCTGCTGCTCCGCTACCACACCGGCGCGTACTTCGCCCTCGACCTGACCTGGGCCGAACCGCCCGGCGAACCCCAACGCGGCCAGCAGTGGCGGGGATCGGGGCGGGTAGTACTGAGCTTGGTGACACGCGACGCCGACGAGGTGCGGCAGCACCCGCCGGTGCAGGTGGCGGCCGGGGCGCCGGTCACCCTCGGCGCCCGGGTCCGGGACGGCGCGGCCCGCTTCTGGTTCCGCCAGCAGGGCCCGCGGCAGTGGATCGGTCCGGCCCTGGACTTCGGCAGGCTCTCCGACGAGGGCGGCGGCCCCCGCTTCACCGGGGCCGTCGCCGCCCTCCACGCCCAGGACCTGGTCGACGCCTCGTTCACCGCCGACTTCGGCGGCTTCCGGCTGCGCTGCACGGAGCCGCCGGTGCGGGCGGGCTGACCGGTGGCCCGGCACCGAGGTGCTAGGCCGTGTCTGACAAATAGCGTCGTCCCGCCCAAAGGGCGGGGGCCGACGGGGCCTGGTGCTCCCCCATGGCCTACGGCATGGGCGGTGCCCCCTGATCGCAAGGCGGAGGGTGGGGGTCCCTCCCAGGCGAAGCTCTGGGGAAC
>NZ_JBYIRM010000066.1:0-10758 GCF_057708105.1 Actinacidiphila sp. bgisy144
CGGGACCGATTCGGGCCGGTGCTGGCGCCGAAGGTGGACGCGGCCTGGCATCTGCACGAGCTGACCCGGGACCTGGACCTGTCGCTGTTCGCGGTCTTCTCCTCCATGTCCGGTCTGCTGGGCGCGCCCGGCCAGGGCAACTACGCCGCCGCGAACGTCTTCCTCGACGCGCTGGTGGAGCAGCGGCGGCACGACGGGCTGCCCGGCGTGTCGATGATCTGGGGGCCGTGGACGCCCGAAGTCGGCCTCACCGGGGCGCTGTCCGCAGCGGACCAGCGCCGGATGCACGGCTCCGGGATGCCGCCGCTGTCCGTGCCGCAGGGCATGGCGCTGTTCGACCGGGCCGTCCGCGCGGACCTCCCCGTCGTGGCACTGACCCGGCTGGACGCACCCGTGCTGCGCGGCCAGGCGGACCTGCCGGCCATGCTGCGCGCGCTGGTCGGCGCCCGGCAGCGGCGGGCCGCGGCCGGCACCCGCCGGCAGTCCGGCGGCCTCGCGCAGCAGCTGGCCGGGATGACCGCGCAGCAGCGCGACCAGCACCTGCTGGCGCTGGTCCGCGACCATGTCGCGGTCGTCCTCGGCCACGGCGGCGGCCAGGACGTCGACCCGGGCCAGGCCTTCCGCGAGGCGGGCTTCGACTCGCTGACGGCCGTGGAACTGCGCAACCGGCTCCAGAGCGCGACCGGTCTCACCCTGTCGGCGACGCTCGTCTTCGACTACCCCACCGCGCACCGCCTCGCCGCGCACCTGGCTGAGCAGTTCGGCGACGCGGACTCCGCCTCGGCCGCGCGGCCCGAGCTGCCCGCGCTGGTGTCGGCGGCCGACGACCCGATCGCGGTCGTGGGCATGGCCTGCCGCTACCCGGGCGGGGTGACCGGCCCGGACGACCTGTGGCGGCTGGTCGCCTCCGGTACGGACGCGATGTCGCCCTTCCCGCAGGACCGCGGCTGGGACGTGGCCGGGCTGTACGACCCGACCGGCACCCGCCCGAACACCTCCGTCGCGGGCGAAGGCGGGTTCCTCGCCTCTGCCGCCGAGTTCGACGCCGGGTTCTTCAGGATCTCCCCGCGCGAGGCGCTGGCGATGGACCCGCAGCAGCGCCTGGTCCTCGAAGTGGCGTGGGAGGCCCTGGAACACGCGGGCATCGACCCCACCGGCCTCGGCGGCACCCCCGCCGGGGTGTTCGTCGGCAGCTACCACTCCGGCTACAGCGACCTCGTCGCCGAGGCCGGCGGCGACGCGCAGGGCCAACTCCTCACCGGCGCCGCGCAGAGCGTGCTGTCCGGCCGGGTCTCCTACGTCCTCGGGCTGGAGGGCCCGGCGGTCACGGTGGATACGGCGTGCTCGTCGTCGCTGGTGGCGATGCACCTGGCGAGCCAGTCGCTGCGCTCGGGCGAGAGCTCGCTTGCGCTGGCCGGCGGGGTGACGGTGATGGCCACGCCCGGCACGTTCGTGGAGTTCACCCGGCAGGGCGGGCTCGCCGCCGACGGGCGCTGCAAGGCGTTCGCCGAGTCCGCCGACGGCACCGGCTGGTCGGAGGGCGCGGGCATCGTCGTCCTGGAGCGGCTCTCCGACGCCCGCCGCAACGGGCACCGCGTCCTGGCCGTCATGCGCTCCAGCGCCGTCAACCAGGACGGCGCTTCGAACGGCCTGACCGCCCCGAACGGCCCCTCGCAGCAGCGCGTGATCCGGCAGGCGCTGGCCGCCGCGGGCCTCGCGCCGGCCGACGTGGACGCCGTCGAGGCGCACGGCACCGGTACGTCCCTGGGCGACCCGATCGAGGCGCAGGCGGTGCTCGCCACCTACGGCCAGGACCGCCCCGAGGACCGGCCGCTCTGGCTCGGCTCGGTCAAGTCCAACCTCGGACACACCCAGGCCGCCGCAGGCGTCGTGGGCGCCATCAAGATGATCCAGGCCCTGCGGCACGGGGTGCTTCCGCGCACGCTCCACGTGGACGAGCCGAGCTCGCACGTGGACTGGGCCGCTGGTGAGGTGCGGCTGTTGACGGAGTCGGTGCCGTGGCCGGAGACGGGGAGGGTTCGGCGGGCGGGGGTGTCGTCGTTCGGTATCTCGGGGACGAACGCGCACGTGATTCTGGAGGCGGCGCCTGAGGTCGGTGCGGGGCCCGAGGAGGAGCCGGAGTCCGTGGTGGGGGACGGCGGCGCGGAGACGGTGTGGGTGGTGTCGGGTCGTACGGAGGAGGCGCTGCGGGCGCAGGCCGGGCGGTTGGTGTCGGCGGTGGAGGGCCGGGACCCGGTGGCGGTGGGTGCGGCGTTGTTGTCGCGGTCGCGGTTCGACCACCGCGCGGTGGTGGTGGGCGCCGACGCGGGTGAACTGGCCTCCGGGTTGCGGGCGTTGGCGGCAGGGGAGTCGGTGGCGAACGTGGTGGACGGTGCGGCGGCCGGTGGCCGTCGGGTGGCGGTGTTGTTCGCGGGTCAGGGTGCGCAACGGCTGGGGATGGGGCGGGTGTTGTACGGGGAGTCCGAGGTGTTCGCTGCGGCTTTCGATGAGGTGGTGGCTGAACTGGACCAGCACCTCGAGGTCCCGTTGCGGAACGTGGTGTGGGGTGAGGATGCGGACGAGCTGAACTCCACGGGGTGGGCGCAGCCGGCGTTGTTCGCGGTCGAGGTGGCGTTGTTCCGGTTGCTGGAGTCGTTCGGGGTGGAGCCGGATTATCTGCTGGGGCACTCCATTGGTGAGGTGGCGGCGGCTCATGTGGCGGGGGTGTTCTCGCTGTCGGATGCGTGCCGTTTGGTGGCGGCGCGGGCGCGTTTGATGCAGGGGCTTCCGGCGGGTGGGGCGATGGTGGCGATTGCAGCCCCGGAGGCTGAGGTGCTGCCCCAGTTGCCCGAGGGCGTCTCGGTGGCGGCGGTGAACGCGCCCGGCTCCGTGGTCATTTCGGGCGATGAAGCCGCTGTTCTCGCGGTGGGTGGGCAGTTCAAGGCGCGGGGTGTGAAGACGACGCGGCTGCGGGTGTCTCATGCGTTCCATTCGGCGTTGATGGACCCGATGGTGGAGGACTTCATGGCGGCGATCGCCGACGTGGAGTTTTCGGAGCCGCGCATCCCCGTGGTGTCGAATCTGACGGGTGAGCCTGCGGACATGACGTCGCCGAAGTATTGGGCGCAGCAGGTGCGTTCGGCGGTGCGGTTCGCGGATGGCTTGGCGTGGTTGAGGGCGCAGGGTGTGGACACGTTCGTGGATGCGGGTCCTGACGGTGTCGTGGCCGGTCTGGCGCAGGCGAACGCCGAGGACGCTGTTGCGGTGGCCCTGATGCGCAAGGACCGGGAGGGCCTGCGGACCGCGCTGCTGGCGGCCGGGGACCTGTTCGTGCAGGGCGTTCCGGTGACGTGGGACGCGCTGTTCGGCGAGCGCAGGCCCGCCGCCTGGGTGGACCTGCCGACGTACGCCTTCCAGCGGCGCCGCTACTGGCCGCAGGCGCCCGCCGCCGCGCCGGAAGCGGGCCGCGACCCGTTGGACGCGCTGTTCTGGGAGTCCGTCGAGGGCGGCGGGCTGGCGGGTGCGCTCGGTGTGGCCGACGAGGTCGCGGCCGAGGTCGCCCCGGCGCTGCTGGACTGGCGGGAGCGGCGCCGCCGCGAGATGACGGCCGACGACTGGCACTACCGCGAGCAGTGGGTCCCGGTCGACGCCGCCGCGGTGGAGGGCGCGGACGACGCGGACGGCGCGGCGGGTCGGTGGCTGGCGGTGCTGCCCGCCGGGGCGGACGCCTGGGCTCTCGGCGTGGTGGAGGCGCTGGGTGAGGGCGTCACGGTGCTGGCCGCCGACGCGGCCGACGCCGGGCGGCTGGCCGCCGAGAGCGCCGGCCACAGCGCCGTGGTGTGGCTGCCGCCCACCGGCGCCGACGGTCCGGCGGCGACGCTGGGCCTGGTGCAGGAGCTGCGGCGTTCGCAGCTGGACGTCCCGCTGTGGGTGGTCACCCGGGCGGCCGTCGCGGCCCGGCCGGGCGAGGCGGTCGACGGGATGTGGCAGGGCGGCATCTGGGGCCTGGGCCGGGTCGCGGCCCTCGAACTGCCGCAGGTGTGGGGCGGGTTGGTCGACCTTCCCGAGGAGGTCGACGCGACCGTGGCGGCCCGGCTGTCCGCGGTGCTGTCCGGTGGCCACGGCGAGGACCAACTCGCCGTACGCGCCTCGGGGGTGCTCGCCCGCCGCCTCGTACACGCCGCGGCCCGGGACGGCTCGGTCGAGCCGTGGACGACCGGCGGTACGGCCCTGGTCACCGGTGGTACCGGGGGGCTGGGCGGTTATGTGGCGCGGTGGCTGGTCGAACGGGGTGCGCAGCACCTGGTGTTGGTGTCCCGGCGCGGCCCTGAGGCGCCGGGCGCCGGGGAGTTGCGGGCGGAGTTGGAGGCCGCGGGTGCGCGGGTGAGCGTGGTCGCGGGCGATGCCGCCGACCGGGCCACCATGGCCGGGGTGCTCGCCGCGGTCCCCGCGGACCTGCCGCTGCGGACCGTGGTGCACGCCGCAGGCGTCGGCAACGCGTTCACGCCGCTGGCGGACATGACGCCCGAACGGCTCGCGGCCGAGCTGCGGGTCAAGGCCGAAGGGGCGCTGCTGCTGGACGAGTTGACCGCCGACATGGAGTTGGACGCGTTCGTGCTGTTCTCCTCCGGCGCCGCCTCGTGGGGCGGCAGCGGCCAGGGCGGTTACGCGGCGGGCAACGCCTGCCTGGACGGCCTCGCCGCCTACCGGCGCGCCCGGGGCCGTACGGCTACGTCCGTCGCCTGGGGCACCTGGGCGGAGGTCGGGATGGCCGCGGGCAGCTCCGGCGCCCACGACCACCTGGCGCGGCTGGGGGTCTCCGCGATGGCGCCCGGCCTGGCCGTGGCCGCGCTGCAACGGGCCGTCGAGGACGACGAAGCCCTGGTCACGGTCGCCGACATGGACTGGTCCACCTTCGTCCCGGCCTTCACCCTGGCCCGCCCGAGCCACCTGTTCGCCCTGCTCCCGGAGGCGGCCCCGGCCGACCCGGCCGCCTTGGACGGCACCGAGGCGGCCGCCGCGGACGCCGGGTTCGCCCGGCGGCTGGCCGCGCTGCCGGCGGAGGAGCGGCGGGAGGAACTGCTCGCCCTGGTCCGGGAGCACACCGCGGCCGTGCTCGGCCACGACAGCGCCCGGGACGTCGACCCCGCGCAGGCGTTCCGCGACGCCGGGTTCGACTCGCTGACCGCGGTCGAGCTGCGCAACCGGCTCAGCCGGCGCACCGGCCTCGCGCTGCCCGCGACGCTCGTCTTCGACCACCCGAACCCGTACAAGCTCGTCGACCACCTCGCCGGTGAGCTGGGCGGAGGCAGCGGCGATGGCGGGGGCGCGCCGGTCGGGCTGGGCGAATTGGGGGCGCGGCTGCGGGAGTTCGCCGCCGATCCGGGGGTCCGCGACGACCTGGAGGCGATGCTGCGCCAGGTGCTGGGCGCCTTCGAGGAGGCAGCCGTCGAGCGGCGCGACGACATCGACGCCGCCTCCGACGAGGAGCTGTTCTCCATGGTCGACCAGGAAAGCAGCTGGATGTCCGACGTTTCGTCCACCGCCGACCACGAGTGACAACGGGAATTCGAGGACTCTCCTTCAATGGCCACTGAAGAACAGCTGCGTTCCTACCTCAAGACGGCCGTGGCGAACTCGCGTGAGGCGCAGCGGCAGCTGAACGAGATGAAGAGCCGGCGCGACGAGCCGCTCGCGATCGTGGGCATGGCCTGCCGCTACCCGGGCGGGGTGACCGGCCCGGACAGCCTGTGGGAGCTGGTCGCCTCGGGCACGGACGCGGTGGATGGCTTCCCCGGCGACCGCGGCTGGGACGTCGACGCGCTGTACGACCCGGCGGGCGCGCCCGGCACCACCTCCACCCGCGAGGGCGGGTTCGTGGACGCGGTGGCGGAGTTCGACGCGGGCTTCTTCGGGATCTCGCCGCGCGAGGCGCTGGCGATGGACCCGCAGCAGCGGCTGCTGCTGGAGGTGGCCTGGGAGTCGCTGGAGCACGCCGGGATCGACCCGGCGGCCCTGGCCGGGAGCGCCACCGGTGTCTTCGTCGGCGCGTCCTCCTCGGGGTACATGGAGGCGATCGGCGGCCTGCCGGAGACCGAGAGCCACCGGATGACCAGCGGGCTGCTGTCGGTGATCTCCGGCCGGCTGTCGTACGTGCTCGGGCTGGAGGGTCCGGCGGTCACCGTGGACACCGCGTGCTCCTCCTCGCTGGTGGCGATGCACTGGGCCGGGCAGGCGCTGCGCTCGGGGGAGTGCTCGCTCGCGCTGGCCGGCGGCGTCAATGTCGCGGTCAGCCCGGCCGGGTTCGTGGAGTTCACCCGGCAGGGCGGCCTCGCGCCCGACGGCCGCTGCAAGGCGTTCGCCGAGGCGGCCGACGGCACCGGCTGGTCGGAGGGCGCGGGCGTCGTCGTGCTGGAGCGGCTGTCGGAGGCCCGCCGCAACGGGCACCGCGTACTGGCGGTCGTCCGCTCCAGCGCGGTCAACCAAGACGGCGCGTCCAACGGCCTGACCGCGCCCAACGGCCCCTCGCAGCGGCGGGTGATCCGGCAGGCGCTGTCGGCCGCCTCGCTCGCCCCGTCCGAGGTGGACGCCGTCGAGGCGCACGGCACCGGCACCGTCCTCGGCGACCCGATCGAGGCGCAGGCGCTGCTGGCCACCTACGGGCAGGGCCGCCCCGGCGACCGGCCGCTGTGGCTGGGCACCATCAAGTCCAACATAGGCCACGCGCAGGCCGCCGCCGGCGTCGCGGGCGTGATCAAGATGGTGCAGGCCATCCGGCACGGCGCGCTGCCGCGCACCCTGCACGTGGACGAGCCGAGCAAGCGCGTGGACTGGAGCACGGGTGAGGTGCGGCTGCTCACCGAGCAGCAGCCGTGGCCGGAGACCGGGCGCCCGCGCCGCGCCGGTGTCTCCTCCTTCGGCGTGTCCGGCACCAACGCCCACCTCATCCTCGAAGCCGCCCCCGCCCCGGCCGCCACCGAAGAGGACAGCGCCCCGGACGTCCCGGACTCCCCGCACTCCCCGGAGGCCCCCGACGCCGCCGCGCCCGCCGTCACCGGCGCCCTGCCATGGGTGCTGTCCGGCCGCACCGAAGCGGCCCTGGCCGCACAGGCCGGCCGGCTGCTGGCGTACGTCGAACAGGACGAGGCCGCCGACCCGGCCGACGTGGCGCACGCGCTGCTGCACCACCGCTCGCAGTTCGACCACCGCGCGGTGGCCGTCGGTGCCGACCGCGGCGAACTGACTTCCGCGCTACGGGCGTTGGCCGCGGGCGAGCCGTCCGCCGCCGTCGCCGAGGGCGTCGCCGAGCCCGGCCGCCACAAGCCGGTGTTCGTCTTCCCCGGGCAGGGCGCCCAATGGGTCGGCATGGCCGCCGAACTGCGGGCCGCCTCGCCGGTGTTCGCCCATGCCCTCGGCGAATGCGCCGACGCGCTCGCCGAGTTCACCGACTGGTCGCTGCTCGACGCCCTGGACGACGAGAAGCTGCTCGCCCGCGTGGACGTGGTGCAGCCCGCGCTGTGGGCGGTCATGGTGTCGCTGGCCCGGGTGTGGCAGGAACTCGGGGTGCGCCCGTCCGCCGTCGTCGGCCACTCGCAGGGCGAGATCGCCGCCGCGGTCGTCGCCGGCGCGCTGTCACTCGCCGACGGTGCCCGCGTCGTCGCCCTGCGCAGCCGCGCCATCGCCGAGGAACTGGCCGGCGACGGCGGCATGGTGGCCGTACCGCTGCCCGTGGCGCAGGCCCGGGAACTGCTCGGCCGCTGGGGCGAGCAGCTGTCGGTCGCGGCGGTCAACGGCCCCGGCTCCGTCGTCGTCTCCGGCGTGCCCGACGCGCTCGCCGCACTCCTCGACCACTGCGAGGCCGCCGGTGTCCGCGCCAAGCGCGTCCCGGTGGACTACGCCTCGCACTCCGCCGCCGTCGAGCGGATCGAGCGGCGCCTGGCCGCCGACCTCGCCCCCGTCGCCCCCCGGCCTTCCGCGGTGCCGATGTACTCCACCGTCACCGCCGAACCGGTCGACACCACCGGCCTCGACGCCGCCTACTGGTACCGCAACCTGCGGCAGACCGTCCGCTTCGAGGACGCCAACCGGGCACTGGCCGCGGCCGGTTACTCCGTCTTCGTGGAGATCAGCCCGCACCCGGTGCTCACCGTGCCGGTGCAGGACACCCTCGGCGAGGGCGCCGTGGTCACCGGCACGCTGCGCCGCGGCGAAGGCGGCCCGGCCCGGCTGCTGCTGTCCGCCGCCCACCTGTACGCCCACGGCGTGCCGGTCGCGTGGGACAACCTGCTGGGCGGGCGCGGGCCGGGCTGGGTGGACCTGCCGACGTACGCGTTCCAGCGCCGCCGCTACTGGCCCGAGGGCGGCACGGCGGCGGCCGACGTCACGGCCGCGGGCCTGGAGGAGGTGCGGCACCCGCTGCTGGGCGCGGTGCTGTCCTCGCCCGAGGGCGGCGGCGTCGTCTTCACCTCGCGGCTGTCGGCCACCGCGCAGCCGTGGCTGGCCGACCACGCCGTACGCGGCCTGGTGGTCTTCCCCGGCACCGGCTTCGTGGAGCTGGTCGTCCACGCCGCCGACGTCGTCGGGTGCGGCCGGGTGCGCGAACTCGTCGTGGAAGCGCCGCTGGTGCTGCCCGCGCGCGGCGGCGTCCAGGTCCAGGTGGTGCTGGGCGCGCCCGAGGACGGGCAGCGCCCGGTCACCGTGTACGCGCGCCCCGACGGCGGCGGCGACCGTCCGTGGGTGCGGCACGCCGCCGGCGCCGTGGACGGCGCGGCCACGGACCCGGACGGGTTCGACGTCCTGGCCGGGGCGTGGCCGCCGCCCGGCGCCGAGCCGCTGGCGACCGCCGACGTGTACGAGCGGACCGCCGACGGCGGCTTCGCCTACGGCCCGGCGTTCCAGGGCCTGTCCCGCGCCTGGCGGCTGGAGGGCCGGGTGTACGCGGAGGTGGCCCTGCCCGAGCAGCAGTGGGGCCGGGCCGAGGCGTTCGGCATCCACCCGGCGCTGCTGGACGCGGTGCTGCACGCCTGCCTCTTCGCGGACCTGGCGCCCGCCGAATTCGGGCGGCTGCCGTTCAGCTTCGCAGACGTGGCGCTGCACGCCTCGGGCGCCACCGCCGTACGAGCCTGCCTGACGCCGACCGGGCCGGACACGCTGGCGGTCCAGGTCGCGGACCCCGCCGGGGGCCCGGTGTTGTCGGTGGGCTCACTGGTGATGCGCCCCCTGACCCCGCAGACGCTGACCGCCGCGGAGCACCGGGACGAGACGGTCCTCGCCGTGGAGTGGACCGAACTGCCGCCCGCGGCAGGGGAGAACGAACCGGCCGACGGCCTCGACACGGTGCTCGGCCCCGTGGCCGCCGGACCCGGCGCCGAGGTGCCGTGGCTGCCGGGCGTGCCCGTCCACTCCGGCCTGGCACAGGTGCGCCCGACGCCCGGCCGCCCCCTCGTGCTGGCCGTGGCGGCGCAGGACGGGCCCGTGGTCGAGACCGCCCACGGTTGCGTCCAGTGGCTGCTGGCACAGCTCCAGACCTGGCTGGCCGAACCGGAGTTCGCCGGTTCACGGCTGCTGGTGCTGACCCGCGGCGCCGTCGCCGCCGGACCGCGCGAGACGGTCGCCGACCTGGCCGCCGCCACGGCCTGGGGCCTGGTGCGCTCGGCGCAGGCGGAACACCCCGGCCGGATCACCCTGGTGGACGCCGACCCGGCCGCGGACGTCACCGCGGGCCCGCTCGCCGCGGCCCTGTCGAGCGGCGAGACCCAACTGGCGGTGCGGGGCGGCGCGGTGCACGGCGCCCGGCTCGCGCGGGTCGAGCCCGGCCTCGCCGTACCGGACGGCGGCGGTGCCTGGCACCTGGACTCCACCGCCAAGGGCACCCTGGAGAACCTGCGGCTCGTACCCTTCCCGGCGGCCGAACGGCCGCTGGCCGGGGGCGAGATCAGGATCGCGGTGCGGGCGGCGGGGTTGAACTTCCGCGACGTACTCAACGCGCTGGGCATGTACCCCGACCCGGACGAGCCGCTCGGCAGCGATGTCGCGGGCGTCGTCACCGAGGTGGGCGCCGACGTGGCGGACCTGCGGGCCGGCGACCGCGTCATGGGCATCACCAACGGCGGGATCGGCTCCGCCGTGGTCGTCGACCGGCGGCTGGTCGCGCCGATCCCGGCGGGCTGGTCCTATGCCACGGCCGCGTCGGTGCCGACCGCGTTCCTCACCGCCTTCTACGCGCTGGTGGACCTGGCCGGACTGCGGTCGGGCGAACGGGTCCTCGTGCACGCGGGTGCGGGCGGCGTCGGCATGGCCGCGCTGCAACTGGCCCGCCACCTGGGCGCCGAGGTGTACAGCACCGCCAGCGACGGCAAACGCGAACTGCTGCGGGAACACGGCGTCGACGCCGCGCACGTGGCGTCCTCGCGCACCCTGGACTTCGAGGACGCCTTCCGGCGGGCCACCGGCGGCCGGGGCGTGGACGTCGTACTGAACTCGCTGACCGGTGAGTTCATCGACGCCTCGATGCGGCTGATGCCGGGCGGCGGCCGGTTCGTCGAGATGGGCAAGGCCGACCTGCGGCGGAGCGACGAGGTCGCCGCACGCCATGACGGCGTCCGCTACCGCTCGTTCGACCTGGTCGAGGCGAGCCCGGACCGCCTCCAGCAGATGCTGCGCGAACTGGCCGGCCTCTTCCGCGACGGCCGCCTCACACCGCTGCCCGTCACCGAGTGGGACGTACGGCAGGCGCCGGAGGCGTTCCGGTTCATGAGC
>NZ_JBYIRM010000067.1:0-10101 GCF_057708105.1 Actinacidiphila sp. bgisy144
ACGGATCCCCGAGTTCACCCTCCAGGACCCCTCCACGGTGGCCTGGGGCGGGACCCAGGCCCGCGGCCCGAAGACCCTCCCCCTGCGGATCGGCTAGGCCGCTGCGCCGGACATCCAGCAGCAAACCCGAACTCAACATGGCATGGAGTCAGGACCGGTTCAGCATCGGGCAGTGGCTCCGGCAGAACAAAGTGCCTCTCTACCAGCAGATGAGGCCGCTGCTCGACGCCTACGCCGAGCAGCTCAGCCGGGGCATCGACATGGAGAACTCAAACGGCCAGCTCACACGCTCACTGGCCAAATGAAGCGCTCAGACACACCCGTGACTTCGCCATCGAGGTCGGGGCAGGTCAGAAGTCCAGCTCGATGTAGTCGATGTCGGTGAACTCCACCTCCAAGCCCTCGGCGCGGCGGCCGCGGTCCTTGAAGTAGATCTCCTGAAGGCCTTCGGCGGCGATGCGCCGGAACTGCTCCTCGGTCGCGCCGGCGGCCTGCGCGTCGAACAGGCGGGCGGCGTAGGCGGGAGGCAGGTGCTGGGTGATACGGCGCATCCGGGAGTCGTCGGTGCTGCCGGGCGCGGCGGTGTAGCCGAAGCGGGCGCGGGTCTCGATCACGATCCCCCCACGGGAGGCGGCATGTTTCTTCGCGCGCCGCCGGACACGGGGCTGCCACTCGCGCCGCACCTCGCGCTCCAGACGGGCCGCCAGGTCCTTGCGGGGACGGCGCAAGGTGCCCTTGACATAGCGCTCCACCGTGCGCTGGGTGGTCCCCAGGCGGGCCGCGACGGCCGCCGTGGAACCCTTCTCCACCTTGACCAGGAAACGCATCCGGGCCTGCGCGGTCTTCGGGATGGGGCGGGTCGCGGTGTTCGCCGCCGCGCGCTGGAGTGCGTCGTCGATCTCCCCCACGGTCACGCTCCTCGCCGGAGGGTACAGGCAGCCCGAGCGGCGCCGCCGTACGCCCCGACACCACAACCGGCGGGGCCGGGGCCGACACCGGGGCCGGGGCCGGTCAGGCGCATGCGCAGGTGCTCGCGATACCGGATGCTGCGGCGCTGGTCGCCCACGCCTACTCGCCCCCGTCCACGGCATCCTGTAGGTTCGCCCCGCCAGTGTCATGACGGACCGCGGTGACCTGCTGCTTGTGATGCTGTCTCATCAGATGTCCCGCGGCTTCCGTCTCAGTTCGGTGGCATTTCCTCACGCGGCTTCGCCTTGCTGGGCTTCGTCGGGCTTCCAGGTCTGGTCGAACCAGGTGATGAAGTTCTTCACGGTCCCGATGCGGGCGATTCTCTCGTGGATGGCGCGCTGGTCGTGGCCGGGGAGGAAGTCGCCGCGGCTGATGGGTTTGCCGCATCCGCAGTTGCACTCGCGGTTGCCCAGGGGGGAGTCGAAGTAGGTGATGGGGTTCTGCTGAGCGCCATTGGGGGCCGGCTTGCCGACGTAGTGGTCATGGACGGGGTGCCCGGGGCCGAGGATGCGGCCTTCGAAGGCCCGCCGCCCGCCAGGGACGTCGACGATCTGGTCGATCTCCATGGCCTGGCGGATGGTCCCGCCGCCGTTGACGACCGCGAACCGCTCTCGTTCGACGCGTGATCCGGGGATGACCCAGACGCCGCGGGCGATGTCGTGGAGTTGCTGGTCGGTCAGCCCGTCGCTCCAGCCGATCTGCGAGCGCTGGAGGGGGTCGCTGTTCGGGTCCACGTTCTTCTGCCTGCCGAGGGTGATCTGAATCATCGCGCCTCCCTGCGAGGCCGCCTCGGGGTGGGTTGGAGATGCCGAGGCAGCCTGCTCAGGATAGACCAGCCATCCCCGTTATAACGGGGTATTGCTGGCTTGAGATTCAGGGACCAACCCGTTCTTCCCCGGGCGGCGGCCGGGCAGGTCGTGCCGTCGGCCCAGGTAGCTGATCATTCCGAGGGAGAAGCCGGTCTCCTCTGCGAGTTCGCGGCAGGTGCGTCCGGCAGCGCGTTGGTCGCGGAGCCAGTCGAGATCGGATCCTCCGAGCTCATCCACCTCAGCCTCGCCGAGATCAGACGCCTGATCCACCGCGTCACCAACCGCCGGCCCACATTCGTCGAGCACGTCTTGCACTGGTCGATCTGGCGCCGGAGACGACAACACCAAGCCCGCACCAGCCACTACAAACGACGAGGCGTTACTCCACTCCTAGCAAAGCCGAGTTTCGTGCCCACAGGTAGTGGAACGGGGAAATCGGAGAGAGGGAGACCTGCACGCAGCGGACCGCCTGGGCATCTCAGCCTCGGGTCATAAGTGCTATTCAGAGGTCGTCGTTCGCGAGAACATGACGCGGATTCTGAGTACCTACACGTCGCCGTCCTTGATGTGGCGGGCGGGGTTGTGCTGGGCCTCCATCAACTCCACCGCCCAGAACAGCGGCTGCGTCCCCTCGTGTTTGACCATGCCCGGCGAGACCCCGAGCCGGAACGTGCCCGCAGCGGGTTTGCCCGCCGCGTCGTAGGGCAGGACATCCAGCGGCGAAGGACCCGACGAGGGGTAGACGACGCAGTCCGACAGCACCGCCACCGGCAGCAGCGCATCCCCACCGAACACCACGCAGCCGCTCGGGGCGGGGCCGGACTGCGTGGCGAGCGCGGTCCTGACCAGCTTGCGGTGCATGTTCACCCGCGCCGCCGAGATCACCGCGGCACGGATGTCCGGGCGCCACGTCGCACGCTCCAGCGCCGGCCACCGCTCACCAGGGCGGTACCTCGCACCCTGCGGGCGTTCACGCAGCTTCCCGATGCCGCCCTTCACTGTCGACTTGATCGCGGACAACACCGCCACCAGGCCCGGATCACCCGCCTTGTGGCCGGCCATCGCGTCCAGGAACTGCTGCGGCGACAAGTCGGAGGTCACCCCGAGGTCGGCCATCGTCGCCTTGTACGCCTCGGCCAGACGCTTGTACCAGGGGTCCAGATACGGGCCCGCCTCCCGCCGTAGGTACGCCTCGACCGGACGCACCTCCACCGGCAGCCCGAACTGGCTGATCAGCTCGGCCGCGTACGCCACCGTCGGCGTCGCATACCAGGCCGGGCCCTCCGGCCGACGGCCGTGCGGCGTGAACGGGCTGGGCAGGCGGGGGTCGATCTCGATCCCGGACAGGTCCACCAGCCACGACCCGGGCACCTGCTTGTCGAACCGCGGCGCCCTCACATGCTCCGGCCCGCTCAGCCCGACCACCAGACGGTTCGCGGCCGCGAGGAACGCGGTGTTCACATCGACACCGACGACGTGCTGCCTCGCGCACTCCGCGTCGGTGAGCAACCCCGTGTCGCGGACCCAGTCGAACGCCTCCTCGTCGAGCACCTCGTCAGGGGTCCGCTCATGGTGACGGGCGAACAACGCGCTGACGACGGGGTGTTCGTCGGGCGCCTCCGGCGGCGCCGGGTCGACCGCCGCAGTGAGCGAACCGGGCACCGGCCCGGACACCCACGTACCGGTACTGCCGTCCTCCACCGCCCGCGTCGGCGGCCGCAACGCCGTCATCAGCTCCAGCCCCGCCACCGCAGTGGAGCCGCGCGGAGTCAGCACGCGGGCGGCGTAGACGGACAGCACCCGCGCGAGTTCCGCCGGCGGCAGATCGCCCGCGCTCCCCCAGGCACGCGTATCCAGCGCGCCCCACGGCAGCACGGCGAGTTGCACGCACTGCCGCTGCTGCCCCAGCGCCGGGCGGTAGACCCGAGCCCACGGCCCGAAGCCCCGTCTGGTCAGCTGCCACTTCGCCCGGGCGATCTGCCGGACGACCTTGTGGTCCTCCGGCAGCCGCATCGCCCGCCGGTCCGCCAGGTGGTCCGGCAACCCCAACCGTTCGGCGGCCGCCGCGGTGAGCACGATCAGTGGGTCGAAGTCCTTTCCCGACCGGTGCAGCCGCCCTGCCCCGAGTCGGGCGTCGGCGAGGGTCCAGGCCACCAGCTCCGGCACCGTGGCCGCCGGACACTCCAGCACCAGGCCGCCCGCGCAGTACAGGGAGCCGTCACCGTCCAACACACCGAGCGGACCATGCGCGAACCGCGCATCCCCCGGGCCCGGCGGAAGAGAAGCAGGGGCAGGGGCGGGAGCGGGAGCAGGAGCGGCAACGGGCTCCGACACGCCGCCCACAGCCGACGCCACCGGGGTCGGGGCGGGGGGCTCCTGGAGCTCCGGGGGCTTCGGGGTCTCCGGAGTGACGGGCGGTCCGGCGGGTGTCACCGGCGCCGCCGCAGGCACCGGCCGATCACCCGGGGCCGGCGCGGGGAAACGCTGCGCGAGACCTTCCAGGAGCCGGGCGTAGGCGGCGCGCTGCGGCGGCCGCGGCTCACGCTGCCCCGCCTCCCAGCTACCGACCGCCTCACGACGGGTGCCCAGCGCGTGAGCGACCTGGGCCTGGCTCAGGCCCGCGGCTTCGCGTAGCCGCCTGCGCTCCACCGGAGACGGCAACTCATCGGCAGGCACCTGCTCCAGCAGCGCGTCGACCGCTCCGAACAGCTCGTTTTCCGTGGGCACAAGCTCACCTCCACCCGCACCCTACTCCACGTCACACATCCAATCGCTCTTCAACCACGCACCGGCGGTCGAGTTTTCAGGTTCCCGTCGACGGCTCGCGGCGCCGCCTGCCCAACCGCTTCGCACGCGGCACAGGGCGCCAGGCCACAGCCGTACCAGCAACTGGCAGCCGGCAACCGGCAACCGGCAACCGGCGGCGGGAACCGGACGCGGCCGGTGGATGTCGTTCACTGCATCCACCGTGCCGATCGAAGCGAGGGACAGATGAGGCAAGGACGTGTGACGAGATACCTGGCCGCCGCCGCGTTGGTGCTCATCGCGCTGCCGGCCGCCGCGGGGTGCGCCAGCGAAAAGCGTGGTACGGGAGACTCACCCGTGGCCAACCACCGCGGTGAGGACAGCCCCGCGAACGTCACCAACTTCCCCGACCAGTTCGCCAACATCGCCACCAAGTGCGTTGCCGGCGCACCCGGGTTCCGCGCGTTCGTCACCACCCGCGACGCCGCACCGGTCATCATGGCCGACCCCACCTGCAAGGGCTGAACGGCACACCCGCCCTCGCCGCCGGGCACCTCCCGCCCGCTATCCGGCGTCCGCCCCCGCAGGACGGTCCGGGGAGGTGTCACCCGCGGCCGGGCCCGGGGCCGGATGCCGCGCAGCAGGGGCGGCCCCTTCCACCGCAGCCGCCGTCAGGACGGGGAGCGTGGACGGGTCGAACGGGGGCGCCTCGCCGACGGGCGGAGCGGAGACGGTGACGCCCCGGGCCCGGGCCGTGGCGGTGAAGCTCTCCACCACCCCGGGACTCGCCAGCAGGAAAGCGGTCGGGTAGAGACTCGCCGACAGGGAGCGGCTCCGACCGAAACGGCCCCGGTGGACGATCTCGCCCGGCACCAGCACCTCCGCGAAGGCCCCGCCGCCGCGCTGCACCTGGGACATCACCAGGCCGGTCAGTGCCTCCGCGGCGCGGCCGAGCACCCACTCGCGGCCCGGCACACCCCACAACGCGCCGCGGATGCCGTCCAGCGCCGTGTCGATGAACTCCCGTGTCAGCAGGCGGTATCCGCCCACCATCCGGATCTCGGTGACCTTCTCCCACGGCACGCTCTCACCGTCGAAACCCACGCTCTGCGGAGCGAGATGGATCGCGCCCAGCCGGTCCAGCAACCGCAGCGGCCGGGCCACCGCCGACGGGACCCGCGGGTGCGCCCCCAGCAGCCGGCTCAGCGAGATCTCCCACGGCTGCGTGACCGGCGCCTGCGGCGTTCCGAGCCGGGCCACCGCGTCCATCACCCAGTCACCGCCCGCCGCGGCCTGCGCGCGAGCCGCGTCCGCGGTCGAGGCGGCCTGCGTCCTGACCGTGGCAGCCGCCGCCACCGCCTGCGTCCTGCCGGTTCCGGCCGCGGCACGCCCGGCAGCGAGCGAACGGCCCGCGGCCCCCCGGCCCGCGGCAAGCACACGGGTAGCGGCGCTGCGCGCGGAGGCAACGGGCGCCGGGGCGGAAGCGGAGGCCGGGGCGGGAGCAGGGGCCGGTGCCGAAACCGGGACCGGGGCGGGAGCAGGCGGAGCGGCCTCGTCCCCGGCGGCAGGCCCCGCCGCACCCTCCACGCCGGCGGCACGGTCGGACCCAGCGCCCGACCCAGCGTCGGAACCGGTGCCGGAACCGGTGCCGGTTCCGGGAACCTCGCCCGGCACGGGCCCCGCCGCAGCGCCGTTCACCCGACTCGTCACCGCGCTGCCAATGCCGCGCACCCGGTCACGTAGTGCCATGTCCCCTCCCGTGGGCCCCCACCCGCACCACGCACACGCGCGGCACACACCGCACACCACCCTAAACGCCGCCACCGCACCGGCCGACACGGACAACGGCTCCGGGGCGCGGTGGCGGAAGGCGATGGGGGCAGGGCTCAAACCGCCGCGAGTCGGCGGGGGCCGGCGCATCTCCGCTGTCCGCGGCAGTAACGTGTGGGCCTGTGAACGACAGCGCGACCGAGGTCGACGAACTCCTCCTGCGCCGGCTGCTGCGCGAGCAGCATCCGGACCTCGCCGGGCTGCCCCTGCGGGAGGTGGCCGGCGGCTGGGGCAACCAGATGTGGCGCCTCGGGGAGGAGTTGGCGATCCGGGTGCAGCGGATGGACGCCGGTCCCGACCTCCAGCTCAAGGAACGCCGCTGGCTGCCCGCCCTCGCCCCGCGCCTGCCGCTTCCGGTCCCCGTACCGGTACGCGACGGCGCGCCGACCGAGCACTTCGCCAAGGTCTGGACCGTCATGACCTGGGTCGCGGGCACGCCACTCGACCACGGCGCCCTCACCCGCACCGAGCACGCGGCCGGCGCACTCGCCGCCTTCCTCGCCGCGCTGCACGACGAAGCGCCCGCCGACGCTCCCGGTGCCTCGGACTTCGGCGCGCACCCCAGGGACTGCGCCGCCGGCTTCGACAACTTCCTGCACGCCGTGGACCTCGGCCACCTCGCCGACGCCGAGGACCGCATCCGGGCCGTGTGGGACGACGCGGTCACCGCTCCCCCGTGGCAGGGACCACCCGTGTGGGTGCACGGCGACCTCCACCCCGCCAACGTCGTGACCGCCGAGGGCACCCTGACCGGCGTCATCGACTTCGGAGCCCTGCACGCCGGCGACCCGGCGTGGGACCTCGCGGCCGCATGGGTCCTGCTGCCCCCAGGCGGCTCCCCGCACTTCTTCGCCGCCTACCCGCCCATCGATGAGGCCACCATGCGACGCGCGCGCGGGCTCGCCGCCATGAAGGGCCTCTTCCTCCTCCTCATGGGCCAGAACGGAGACCGCGGCCTCCCCGGCGGCAAACCCCACTGGGCCCCCGCGGGCCGCGCCGCACTCACACGTGTTCTCCAGGACACACCCGGGTGCTGAACACCTGGGCGGGGGCCGCGGCTCACACCTTCCAGCGGCCGGGTCCGCCCGTGGCAGGCTGGTAGCGCACGAGACCGCTACGCAGACAGGCGCGCAGGCAGGCGGCGGTGAGGGGAGCCCGAGGTTCTAGGCGGCGGACGGCGTGCCGCAACTCCGCCACCAACGCAGCACGTTCAGCATGGACGACGACGGCGGACTCGATGCCGCCCGCGCGGTCCGCGACGTCAAGCCGCCCGCCCGGAAACGCGATTCGGCCGCGGTAGGCGGCCTCGGCGGGCCCGTCGAGCACCGGATCGGCAGCCGGGGCGGGCGGCCGGGAGCGGGTACCACCAGGCCGCCCCGCGATCGGGCGGCGCAACGCTCAGGCGGCTTGCAGCGGCCGCCCAAAGGACTTGCGCAGGCTGCCGGGCGCGGCCAGCGGCAGCATCGCGGCCAGCATCCTGCCCTTGACGGTGGCCGGCCGCCGGACGAGTTCGACGTCCACGCGGGTGCCGGCGCCCTCGGGGGTCAGGGTGAAGGTCCAGCCGCCGCCGGCGCCGAAGAGCTTGGAGTCGAGCGTGGTGACGGTGACGGTGTCGCCGCCGGGCTGCCAGTCGTAGCGGGCCCGCTCCCACGCCGCGGAGGTGCCTTCGGTGACCTCGGCCCAGTTCTCGCCGCGGTCGTGGACGACGAAGTGCTCGGCGTCGATGGTGGGCCACGCGGCGGGGCGGTCGGGGCCGAAGTCCGTCAGGACGCCGAGGACGGCGGACGGGCTGAGCGTGGAGACGAGGTGGAACCGGACGACGGCCATGGCGGGATTTCCTTCACCCAAGAAGTAACTGCTCTGACAGGTGACGATCCTGTCATTCGCATGCGTTACCAGTCAAGCCGGTGACGTATAGAGTAGGTGTTCCGGCACGGCCGCCGCACGCACCGTCAACTGACTGACGCGGCACGCGGCGCCGCCCGCCACACACCGGCCGCACGGACGGCCACCGCACTCACGGGACACAGAGGTCGCACATGATCGACAGGCGTACTTTCGGCAAGGCGTTCGGGCTCGGCACGGGCGCGGCGGCCGTGACCCTGGCGGGTCTGCCGGGCACCGCACACGCCGCGGGCGGTACCGGCCACGGCGCGGGGCACACCGCCGCCCCCACCGTGCCCCCGATCACCCCCGGCACCCACACCACCTTCCCCGCGCTCCATCAGGTCAAGGCGGGCCTGCTGGACGTCGGCTACGCCGAACTCGGCCCCTCCCACGGCCCGGTGGTGGTGCTGCTGCACGGCTGGCCGTACGACATCCACAGCTACGTCGACGTCGCACCGGCCCTGGCCGCTCTCGGCTACCGGGTCCTCGTGCCCTACCTGCGCGGCCACGGCACCACCACGTTCCTGTCCGGCCGCACCCCCCGCACCGCCGAGCAGTCCGCGGTGGCGCTGGACGTCCTGGCGTTCATGGACGCCCTGCGCATCGACCAAGCCGTCCTCGCCGGGTTCGACTGGGGCTCACGCACCGCCGACATCATCGCCGCCCTGTGGCCCGAGCGCGTCAAGGCGCTGGTGTCCACCAGCGGCTACGTCATCACCGACGTCGAGGCGCAGAAGACCCCGGCCGCGGCCGCCGTCGAGCACAACTGGTGGTACCAGTGGTACTTCTCGACCGACCGGGGCAAGCAGGCCATGGAGGACCCGGAGCAGTGCAAGGCGCTGTGCCGCCTGGTCTGGCAGATCGTCTCCCCGAACTGGGCGTTCGACGACGCCACCTTCGAGCGGACCGCGCAGGCGTTCACCAACCCCGACTACGCCGCCATCGTCCTGTTCAACTACCGCTGGCGGATCGGGCTGCTGGAGACCGGCGCCCGCTACGCCCCCTACGAGAAGCAGCTCGCCACCGCGCCGAAGATCGGCGTGCCGACCATCACCCTCGACCCGGCGCTGGACCCCTTCACCCCGGCGGGCGACGGCGCGAACTACCGCCAGTACTTCACCGGCCCCTACGACCACCGCACCATCCAGAACATCGGCCACAACCTCCCGCAGGAGGCGCCCGCGGTCTTCGCCCAGGCGGTCGTGGACGCCGACCACCTCTGAGATGTCCCCGGCGGCGGGAGTCGGCTGGGACTCCCGCCGCCGGTCCCCCCGCGGGAGTGCGTCGACGGCCTTCGCCGGGCCGGCCCGCAGGTGCGGCGCCCGGTCCGGTCCGCCGACGGCGAAGGCGAACGCGAACGCGAAGGCGAAGGCGACAACGGGCAGTTCGCGGCTGGAGACGGCGCCGCGCCGGGGAAGGAGATGCCGCCGCCCCGGCTCGCGCTCCGGGGCCGCCTCGGGCGGTGGACGCGGGCGCGGCGGTGCCTCACCGCGGGCGGCTGCGCTGCTTTGCGGCCCCCGGGTGTGGCGCAGCCGGATGCCGTGGGCGGGTCGGCGGCGGGCGCGTTCGAAGGGAAAGGCGGCCGGGTGGGTCGCGGCGCGCTCGTACAGGGTGTCGGCCTCGGCGGGATCGGTGGCGGCCATGGCCGGCCGCGGACTGACTCAGGTCACCCGGCCCGTTCGCCTCCTGGGGCGGGCGGGCCGCGCCGGCGGGTACGGAGCCGACCGGACCGGACGGGGACGGCTTCCTCGCCGGGGTGCTCGACGGCCGGGGCCCGGCGTCCGCCTGACGGGAGGCGCGGGTGCCCGCGGGCGGAGACGTCCCGGGGCGCGGCGGGGGGGGGGGGGGGGGGAAGGGCGGG
>NZ_JBYIRM010000068.1:0-9337 GCF_057708105.1 Actinacidiphila sp. bgisy144
GGTGGATACCGCCCAGCTGGATGGGGGGTATTGGTATCGGAATTTGCGGGAGCCGGTGCGGTTTGGTGAGGTTGTTGCCGGGTTGGTGGCTGAGGGGCATCGGGTGTTTGTGGAGGTCAGTCCGCATCCGGTGTTGGGTATGGCGGTTGCGCAGGCGGGTGAGGGCCTGGTCGCGGCGGCCAGTTTGCAGCGTGGTGACGGTGGCCGGGACCGGTGGCTGACCGCACTGGCGAGCGCCTGGACCGCAGGCGTCGACGTGGACTGGGCCGCGGTGACTGCTGATGAGGGTCGGCCGGTGAAGGTTGGGCTGCCGACGTATGCGTTCCAGCGGCAGCACTATTGGCCGAAGCCGGTGGCCGGTCGTGGGGATGCTTCGTCGGCTGGTCAGCAGCGTTCCGGGCATGCGTTGTTGGCGGCTGCGGTGTGGCTGGCTGATGGTGATGGGTTGGTGTTGACGGGTCGGTTGTCGCTGGCCGCGATGCCGTGGCTGGCCGACCACGCGGTCCACGGCACCGTGCTGCTACCGGGGACGGCGTTCGTGGACCTGGCCGTCCACGCCGGGGACCTGGCCGGGTGCGGTGTCCTGGAGGAACTGACCCTCCAGGAGCCCCTGGTCCTTCCCGCCTCTGGCGGCGTGCAGGTCCAGATCCACCTCGGCGACAGCGATGGCGACAGTGGTCGACGCACGGTCGTGGTCTCTTCCCGTGAGGGGGAGGGCGAATGGGTGCGGAACGCGGTCGGTGTGCTGACGCCGGTCGGGGCCGAGAGCGCTCCTGTTCCGTTGGGTGTTTGGCCGCCGGTCGGTGCGGAGCCGGTTCCGGTGGATGGCGCCTATGAGAGGCTCGCCCAGCGCGGTTACGCCTACGGTCCGGCGTTCCAGGGCCTGCGCCAGGCATGGCGTGCCGGGGACACCGTCTACGCCGAGGTCGAGCTGCCCCAGGCCGCGGACGGTGATGTTGCCGGGTTCGGCCTGCACCCCGCTTTGCTCGACGCCGCTCTGCACGGTCTCCTCGTCGCCAGCAGTAGTAGCAGTAGTAGCAGTGATGCTGGGAGGACGGAGCTGCCGTTCGCGTGGTCGGGGGTGCGTTTGCTGGCGGGCGGTGCCCGCCACCTGCGGGTGGTGCTGACACCCGGGTCGGGAGGGATCTCGGTCACCGCGTTCGACGCTGTTGGTGAACCCGTCTTGCAGGCGCGGTCGCTGTCGTTGCGGGAAGTTGCGGCGGGGCAGTTGGGTGGGGCTGCTCGTCACGTGCGGCAGTCGCTGTTCACGGTGGACTGGGTCCCGCTGCCTGCCCCGCAGGGCTCTGACACCGCCGTGGTGCAGTGGACGCGGCACGGCCAGACGGCCCCCGCTATCGGGCAAGAGGTTCCTCCGGTGGTGGTGGCGGTGGTGCCGGCTGCCCCGTTGGGCGATTCGGTACCAGTAGCGGCTCAGTCGGCTGCTGTGACGGTGTTGGGTTGGGTGCAGGAGTGGCTGGCCGATCCCGAGACCGCTGGTTCGCGGTTGGTGGTCTGGACCCAAGGTGCGTCCGCCGGGCAGGACCTGGCCGGTGCGGCAGTGGCGGGTCTGATCCGCTCGGCGCAGTCCGAGCACCCGGGGCGTGTGCTGCTGGTCGATGTCGACCCGGCGGCCGGCCTGGACCCTGCCAACGAAGTGGACGTGGACGCCGTCCTGTCCCTGGCCCTGGATGCCGGCGAACCCGACATCCGCATCCGTCCGGCTGCTGACGGCGGCAGTGGTGTGGCGGCGTTCGGTAGGCGGTTGGCGAGGGCCGGGGTCGCGGCGGGGGAGCTTATTCTGCCCGGGAACCCAGGGTGGCGGGTGGAGGTGACCGAGCCGGGTGATCTGGGCAGTACGGCGGTGGTTGATGCGCCCGAGGCAGGCGCGGCGCTGTCGGCGGGGCAGGTTCGGGTGGGCCTGCGTGCGGTCGGGCTGAACTTCCATGACGTGCTGCATGGGCTGGGGATGGTTGCGGACGGTCGAGTGCTGGGCGGGGAAGGCGCTGGGGTGGTGCTGGAGGCCGGGCCGGGGGTGGATGGTCTGGTGGTGGGGCAGTCGGTGATGGGTCTGGTGCCGGGGTGGGGGCCGGTGGGGGTGGTGGACAGCCGGCTGGTGGCTGCGGTGCCGCGGGGGTGGTCGTTCCAGCAGGCCGCATCGGTGCCGGCAACGTTCCTGACCGCGCTCTATGCGCTGCGGGATCTGGCCCAGGTCCGCCCGGGGCAGCGAGTCCTTATCCATGCCGGGACCGGCGGCGTGGGCACGGCTGCGGTGCAGCTGGCGAGGGCGTGGGGTTTGGAGGTCTTCGCGACTGCGAGTCCGGCGAAGCAGGCCGCCTTGCGGGCGATGGGCGTGGCGGACACCCACATTGCCTCGACGCGCGATCTGGCGTTCTGTGAGCGGTTCTTGGCCGTGACCGGTGGTGCGGGCATGGACGTGGTCGTCAACGCTCTGGCGGGGGAGTTCACGGACGCGTCGCTGCGGTTGCTGCCGCGTGGTGGGCGGTTCGTCGAGATGGGCAAGACCGACATCCGTGATGCCGAGCAGGTTGCCCAGGACCGGCCTGGGGTGATCTATCGGGCGTTCGATCTGATGGACGCGGGTGTCGACCGGATCGCAGAGATGTTCGCTGAGCTCGGCGGCATGTTCGAGGCCGGGGTACTGACTCCGCCGCCGGTGACGTGTTTCGAGTTGTCGCAGGCGGTGGCGGCGCTGCGGTATGTGCAGGGCGCCCGGCATGTGGGCAAGGTCGTGCTGAACGTCCCCGCCGCCTGGGACCCGCAGGGCACCGTCCTGGTCACCGGCGGGACGGGGACCCTGGGCGGGGAGTTGGCCCGGCACCTGGTCACCGTCCGCGGTATGCGGCATGTGGTGTTGTTGTCGCGGCGGGGTCCGGCGGCGCCGGGGGTGGCTGGTCTGGTTGCGGAGTTGGCTGAGCTGGGCGCGGAGGTGCGGGTGGTGGCCGGCGATGCCGCCGACCGGGACGCTCTCGCCTCGGTCCTGGCCAAGATTGCGGTCGAGCGTCCGTTGACGGCGGTGGTGCACGCCGCCGGGGTGATCGATGACGCGACGGTCGAGTCCCTGACGCCGCAGCGGATGCTGCCGGTGCTGTCGGCGAAGGTTGACGCGGCCTGGAACCTGCACGAGTTGACCGAGGACGCGGGCCTGGCCGGGTTCGTGCTGTACTCCTCGGCCGCGGCGGTCATGGGCAGCGCGGGGCAGGGCAGTTACGCGGCGGCGAACGCGTTCCTGGACGCGTTGGCTGTCTATCGCCGGGAACGTCACCTTACCGGTCAGTCGCTGGCGTGGGGCCTGTGGGAACAGACCTCTGAGATGACCGAGCAGCTGGAGGGCGCGGGCCTGTCCCGTCTGCGTCGCGGCGGTGTTCAGCCGATGTCGACTGCGCAGGGTCTGGCGCTGTTCGAGGCTGCTTCCGCGTCTGGTGTGCCGTTGATGGTTCCGGCCCGTTTGGACTTGGCCGCGCTGTCTCGTCCGGGTGTTTCGCCTTCACCGTTGTTGAGTGGTCTGACGGCGGGTGCTCCGGGTCGTCCTGTCGCTGCCGCGGCAGCCGCGGGTGGAGGCGGGTTGGCCGCGCGGCTGGCCGGGCTCAGCCCGGCCGATCGTGAGGAGGAGGTCCTGCGGGTCGTCCGGACCGCTGCGGCGGTGGTGCTGGGTCATGCCAGTCCGGGGGAATTGGACCCCCAGCGGGCGTTTCGTGAGATGGGGATCGATTCGCTGACCGCGCTGGAGTTGCGCAACCGGCTCGCTACCGAGACCGGCCTCACTCTTCCCGCGACCCTTGTTTTTGATCAGCCGACACCGGTTGAGCTCGCCCGGTATCTGGTGGCGGAGACGTGTGGAACCGAAGGAGCCGAAGGGACCGCCGGGGGCGCTACTGTGCCGGCGGTCCGTGCGGGGGCGGATGAGCCGGTGGCGATTGTCGGGATGGGTTGTCGGTTCCCGGGTGGGGCGGAGGACCCGGAGGGTTTCTGGCGGTTGGTTGCCGGGGGGACCGATGCGATGTCGGGGTTCCCTGGTGACCGTGGCTGGGATCTGGAGGGTTCGGGTGTTTTCGATCCCGATGGTGGGGGCCAGGATTACGCCCGGGTGGGCGGTTTTGTGGGTGGCGCTGGTGGGTTCGATGCGGAGTTTTTCGGGATCAGTCCGCGTGAGGCGTTGGGGATGGATCCCCAGCAGCGGCTGCTCTTGGAGACGTGCTGGGAGGCGTTGGAGGACGCGGGTATCACCCCGGGGTCGCTGCGGGGTACTGATGCCGGGGTGTACGCCGGCGTTATTACGTCCGCCTACCGGATCAGCGAACAGGACGGTGCCGGCGGCTTCGGGATGACGGGGACGACGGCGAGTGTGGCGTCGGGTCGGGTGGCGTATGCGTTGGGGTTGCAGGGTCCTGCGGTTTCGATTGATACGGCGTGTTCGTCGTCGTTGACGGCGATTCACCTGGCGGCGCAGGCGTTGCGGTCGGGTGAGTGCTCGCTGGCGTTGGCTGGCGGGGTTACGGTGATGGCTGCTTTGGGAGTGTTCGCTGAGTTTGCGCGGCAGCGGGGGTTGGCTGCTGATGGGAGGTGCAAGCCGTTCGCGGAGGCGGCTGACGGCACCGGGTGGGGTGAGGGCGTTGGCGTGGTGGTGTTGGAGCGGTTGTCGGTTGCTCGCGCGCGTGGGCATCGGGTGTTGGCAGTGGTGGCGGGTAGTGCGGTCAACCAGGACGGGGCCAGTAATGGTCTGTCGGCGCCGAACGGTCCCTCGCAGCAGCGGGTGATTCGGGCGGCGTTGGCGAGTGCGGGGTTGCAGCCGGGTGATGTGGATGTGGTGGAGGCGCATGGCACTGGGACGGCGTTGGGTGATCCGATCGAGGCGCAGGCGCTGCTGGCGACGTATGGGCAGGGTCGGCCGGAGGGCCGGCCGTTGTTGCTGGGGTCGGTGAAGTCGAATATCGGTCACACGCAGGCGGCTGCGGGTGTGGCGGGTGTGATCAAGATGGTGCAGGCGATGCGGCACGGGATGCTTCCGCAGACCCTGCATGTGGATGCTCCGTCGTCGCATGTGGATTGGTCGGCGGGGGCGGTGGAGTTGCTGACCGCGCCGCGTGAGTGGCCGGCGGGTTCTGGTCCGCGACGTGCGGGTGTGTCGGCGTTCGGGATCAGTGGCACGAACGTCCACGTCATTCTGGAGCAGCCTGCAGAGGATGTCCCTGCCCTGGACGTCCCTGCCGACGACGGGTTGGTGTCCACCTCCGAGTTGGAGTTGGCCGCGGGTTCGGTGGTGTGGGTGGTGTCGGCGCGGTCTGATGCGGCGTTGGTGGCGCAGGCGGGTCGGTTGGCTGAGTTCGTCGATGCTCGCCCTGAGGTCTCGGTCGGGGATGTGGCGTTGTCGTTGGCGGTGACGCGGACGACTGGGTTCTCGCACCGGCTTGCGGTGGTCGGCCGGGACCGTGGTGAGTTGGTGGAGGGGTTGGCTGCTGCTGTGTCGGGGCGGGAGTCGGCCGGTGTGGTGGCGGGGGTTGCTGGTTCTGTGTCGCGGCCGGTGTTTGTGTTTGCGGGGCAGGGTGCGCAGTGGGTGGGGATGGGGGTGCGGTTGTGGGAGGAGGAGCCGGTGTTTGCGGCGGCGATGGAGCGGTGTGAGCGGGTGTTGGAGCCGTTGACGGGTTGGCGGTTGCGTGAGGTGTTGGGGGATGAGGGGTTGTTGTCGCGGGTGGAGGTGGTGCAGCCGGCGTCGTGGGCGGTGATGGTGAGTTTGGCCGCGTTGTGGCGGGCGGTGGGGGTGGAGCCGGTGGCGGTGGTGGGTCACAGTCAGGGGGAGATTGCGGCGGCGTGTGTGGCAGGTGGGTTGTCGTGGGAGGACGGCGCGCGGGTCGTGGCGTTGCGTAGTCGGGCGTTGGCCGGGCATCTGGCGGGCACGGGCGGGATGGTGTCGGTGCCGGCCGGTCTGGCCGAGGTGGGGGAGTGGATTGCCCGCTGGGGTGGGGACTTGTCGGTGGCGGCGGTCAATGCTCCCCGGCAGGTGGTGGTGGCCGGTGCCGCCCAGGCGTGTGCGGAGTTCGCGGAGGCGTTTGCGGAGCGCGGGGCGCGACGGATCGCGGTCGACTACGCCTCCCACACTGCACATGTCGAGGCGGTGAGGGAGAGTCTGGCTGAGGATCTGGCGGGACTGTCCCCGGTCAGTGGTGCGGTGCCGTTCTATTCGACGCTTGAGGCGCGGGTGGTGGATACCGCCCAGCTGGATGGCGGGTATTGGTATCGGAACCTGCGGGAGCCGGTGCGGTTCGGTGAGGTCCTGGCCGCGCTGGCGGCTGAGGGGCATCGGGTGTTTGTGGAGGTGAGTCCGCATCCGGTGTTGGGTATGGCGGTCGCGCAGGCGGGTGAGGGCCTGGTCGCGGCGGCCAGTTTGCAGCGTGGTGACGGTGGCCGGGACCGGTGGCTGACCGCACTGGCGAGCGCCTGGACCGCAGGCGTCGACGTGGACTGGGCTACGGTGACCGGCGGTGAGGGTCGGGCGGTGAAGGTTGGGCTGCCGACGTATGCGTTCCAGCGGCAGCACTACTGGCCGAAGCCGGTGGCTGGTCGTGGGGATGCTTCGTCGGCTGGTCAGCAGCGTTCCGGGCATGCGTTGTTGGCGGCTGCGGTGTGGCTGGCCGAGGGCGACGGGTTGGTGTTGACGGGTCGGTTGTCGCTGGCTGCGATGCCGTGGTTGGCCGACCACGCGGTCCACGGCACGGTGCTGTTGCCGGGGACGGCGTTCGTGGACCTGGCCGTCCACGCCGGCGATCTGGCGGGGTGCGGTGTCCTGGAGGAGTTGACGCTCCAGGAGCCCCTGGTCCTTCCCACCTCCGGTGGCGTGCAGTTGCAGGTCCACGTCGGCGACAGTGATGGCGGCAGTGGTCGACGCACGGTCGTGGTCTCTTCCCGTGAGGGGGAGGGCGAGTGGGTGCGGAACGCGGTGGGCGAGTTGGCTCCGGTCGGCAGCGAGCCGGTCCCTGCCCCGCTGGGTGTCTGGCCTCCGGCGGGTGCGGTGTCGGTTCCGGTCGACGATGCCTACGAGAAGTTCGCCGGGCGGGGCTATCAGTACGGGCCGGCGTTCCAGGGCCTGCGTCAGGTGTGGCAGGCCGGGGACACCGTCTACGCCGAGGTTGAGCTGCCTGAGAGTGCGGAGGCTGATCCGGCGGGGTTCGGGCTGCATCCTGCTTTGCTCGACGCGGCTTTGCATGGTCTCCTCGCCACCAGCAGTAGTGGCAGTGATGCCGTGCGGACGGGGTTGCCGTTCGCGTGGTCGGGCGTCCAACTGCTGGCCGCCGGTGCCCGCCACCTGCGGGTGGTGCTGGCGCCCGGGTCGGGCGGGGTCTCGGTGACGGCGTTCGACGGTGTTGGTCAGCCGGTGCTGGCGGCCCGGTCACTGGCTTTGCGAGAGGTTGCGCCGGGGCAGTTGGGTGGGGCCGGTCGGCAGGTGCGGCAGTCGCTGTTCACGGTGGACTGGGTTCCGCTGCCGGCGCAGGCTTCGGCGGATGCGGTGCAGTGGGTGCGGCACGGTGGGTCCGAGGTGGCTCCGGTGGTGGTGGCGGTGGTGCCGGCTGCCCCGTCGGGGGTTTCGGCGCCGGAGGCGGCTCACCAGGCTGCTGCGACGGTGTTGGGTTGGGTGCAGGAGTGGCTGGCCGATCCCGAGACGGACAACGCGCGGTTGGTGATCTGGACCAAGGGCGCGGCCACCGGGCAGGACCTGGCCGGTGCCGCGGTGGTGGGTTTGGTGCGTTCGGCGCAGTCGGAGCACCCGGGGCGTGTGCTGCTGGTCGACGTCGACCCGACGGCAGGGCTGGACCCTGCCCGGGACACTGACGTGGACACCGTCTTGGCTGCGGTGCTGGGTGCCGATGAGCCGGAGATCCGCATCAGTCCCGCAGCCGACGGCGGCAGCGGTGTGGCGGTGTTCGGGCGTCGGCTGGCCCGGGGCGTGACGAAGGAGCCCGGAGTTGCGCCCGTCGAGTGGGACCCGCAGGGCACCGTCTTGATGACCGGCGGGACCGGGACCCTGGGCGGGGAACTGGCCCGGCACCTGGTCACCGTGCGTGGCATGCGGCATCTGGTGTTGGTGTCGCGGCGTGGCCCGGCGGCGCCGGGGGTGGCTGGTCTGGTCGCGGAGTTGGCTGAGCTGGGCGCGGAGGTGCGGGTGGTGGCCGGCGATGCCGCCGACCGGGATGCCCTCGCCTCGGTCTTGGCCAAGGTTGCGGTGGAGCGGCCGTTGACGGCGGTGGTGCACGCCGCGGGGGTGATCGATGACGCCACGGTGGAGTCGTTGACGCCGCAGCGGATGGCGCCGGTGCTGTCGGCGAAGGCTGACGCGGCCTGGAACCTGCATGAGCTGACCGAGGACATGAGACTGGCCGGGTTCGTGTTGTACTCCTCGGCTGCGGCGGTCATGGGCAGTGCGGGGCAGGGCAGTTACGCGGCGGCGAACGCGTTCCTGGACGCCCTGGCTGTCTATCGCCGGGATCGTCACCTGGTCGGTCAGTCGTTGGCGTGGGGCCTGTGGGAACAGACTTCGGAGATGACCGGGCATCTGGATGGCGCTGGTATGTCTCGTCTGCGTCGTGGTGGCCTCGAGCCGATGTCGACGGAGCAGGGTCTGGCGTTGTTCGAGGCCGCGGTCGCGTGGGGTGTGCCGTTGGCGGTCCCGGCCCGCTTGGACCTGACGCGGCTGTCTCGTGGAGGTCGGCCGGTGCCCGCGCTACTGCGGGGTCTGGCTGGGGGTGCTCTGGCCCGCCCGACCGCGGCCGTTGCCGTGGACGAGGCCGGTTTGGCGGCCCGGTTGGTCGGGCTCGGTTCCGTTGAGCGTGAGCAGGAGGTTTTGGAGATCGTCCGAGCTGCTGCGGCCGTTGTCCTGGGTCATGCCGGCTCGGCTGACATCGATTCCGAGCGGGCGTTCCGTGACATGGGTATCGATTCGCTGACGGGGCTGGAGTTGCGTAACCGGCTCGCGGCCGAGACCGGCCTGAGTCTTCCCGCGACCTTGGTCTTCGACCAGCCGACGCCGCTGGAGGTGGCCCGGTATCTGGTCACAGAGGCGTGCGGGACTGACGGCGTGGCTGCCGTATCTGCTGTATCTGCCGTCCGTGTCGGGGTGGATGAGCCGGTGGCGATTGTGGGGATGGGTTGTCGGTTCCCGGGTGGGGTGGAGGATCCGGAGGGTTTCTGGCGGCTGGTTGCGGAAGGCTCCGATGCGATGTCGGGCTTCCCGGCGAACCGCGGCTGGGATACGTCGGGCCTGTTCGCGTCTGGTGATGAGGGCGCTGCCTATGCCCGGGTGGGTGGGTTCCTTGATGGTGCGGGTGAT
>NZ_JBYIRM010000069.1:0-9100 GCF_057708105.1 Actinacidiphila sp. bgisy144
GGGACGCGCCGGCGGGGGCGGTGCACGGCACACGTGGCGTCGTGTGCCGCACCCGCCCCCGCCGGCTCCTGTGGGGGGATCGCGGGAAACGGTTCTCGGTGGCCGTCAGTGGCCGTCGGGCGCCGTCGGGCGTTCAGAAGCCGACGGCGACCTCCATCCACTGCGGGTCCTGCATCGAGGTGTAGGCCGCCTGGCCGCCCACGTCGTCGTACGGGAAGCCGTACGCAAGCCCGTTGATCGCGTGGTCGTGCCAGAACTTGGCGTACCAGTTGGCCGGGTCCCCGGAGTAGAAGCGCGCCGGGTCCTGCTGCTCGTCGGCCGGGAGGGTGGCGGTGTGCCGGTTCAGCGCCGCGCACGTGGTGGGGTCGCCGGCCAGCGTGCCCGCGCAGCCGAAGATGTCCGAGGTCGCCGCGTTCACGCCGACCGACTGGGCGTAGGAGGTGAAGTAGTCGGCGTTCGCGCCGCCGGCCCGGAAGCTCGGGTCGCTGCCCGGGGCGATGATCCGGTACGGCGCCTGGGTCTGCGCCAGCACCTTGAACTGCTGCGGCACCGCGTCCTGGAACTCCTGGAACACCTGGTCCCGGCTGGTGGTGAACAGGTCCTGGGCGTCGCCGAGTTGGACGTCCTGGCCGCTGTGCGAGTGCAGCCGGATCGCCAGCGGCAGCGCCCACGCGTCGACCCGGGTGGTGTTGCCGTTGAAGACGTCCGGGCCGATGGTGAACTCGATGAAGTCGTTGTACTGGCTGTTCGGCGAGCCGACGTAGAAGTACATCCGGCCCGAGGAGTTGGCCGGCATGTCGAAGTACGGCTGCTCGGCGATGGAGTGCTCCTGCCCGTCGAAGCTCCAGTAGACCTGGCTGTCGGGGTAGGCGCCGTTCGTCCGGTTGAGGATCGCCACCTCCATCACGTTGTTCGCGGCCGGGATCTGGCTGGTGTCGCCCCAGAAGGAGTCGTCACCGCCGGTCGGCGGGGGCGTGGTGGCGTCCGAGGTCAGGTGCACCGAGAACTCCCACAGCGACACGCCGTACCCGGTGGCGCGCGCGGTGGTGTAGACGCGCACGTAGCGGCCGGTGCCGGTGACGTCGAGGTTCTGGATGCCGCCGGTCGCGGTGGTCGTGGAGTAGACCGTGGTCCAGTTCGTCGCGTCGTCGGAGACCTGGATCTGGTACGCGCTGGCGTACGCCGTCTCCCAGTTGAGGCCGACGCTGCACAGCGGCTGCGAACTGCCCAGGTCCACCCGCAGCCACTGCGGGTCGGACGCGGCGCTGGACCACCGGGTGCCGGTGTCCCCGTCGACGGCGGCGGAGGCGGGGGTGCCCGCGTTCTCGGTCGAGGACGCCGCGGCCGGCCGCCCCTGCGCGGCGTTGCCGGCGGCGCACGCGGACGGGCTGCCGGTGCCGGCGCCGTAGACCTGGAACTCCCAGAGCGAGTAGCCGTACTGCGTGGCGCGCTGGCTGCCGTACATCCGGACGTACCGCCCGGAACCGTTTACGGTGACCGTCTGGTCGCCACCGGTACCGGTGGTGGTGGAGTAGACGTCGGTCCAGTTCGTGCCGTCCGCGGACGTCTGGATCTTGAACGCCTTCGCGTACGCCGTCTCCCAGTCGAGGGTCACCTGGCTGATCGACTGGTCGCTGCCCAGGTCGACCTGGAGCCACTGCGGGTCGGCGGCGGCGCTGGACCACCGGGTGCCGGTGTTCCCGTCGACCGCGGCGGACGCGGGGGTGCCGGCGTTCTCGGTGGAGGAGGCGGTGGCGGGCCGCCCCTGGGACAGCAGCGAACCGGCCGCGCGGGCCGGCGACTGCGTGGTGACGGCGAGCGCGAGGCCCGCGGTCAGCGAGAGCAGGAGGGCGAGCACGAGACAGGGCCGGGACCTGTCGCGTGGGGTACGCCGTGGCCGCACCGACGGTGGCGCGCTGGTTGGCATCTGGTGTCTCCTCATCCGGGTGGGGGTCCGCGAGGGACGCGGGAGCGCGGGGTGAGAGCGCTCTCCGGTGAGGTGATGTCTACAAGGCCGGTCCTTCGGCGTCAATGAGTTGTTCCATAATCGCCCGCTCGGCCCGCCGTCTTTTCGAGTTCCGAAGGGGGCCCGGCCGGGGCCCGGCGGTCACGGCCGGGGTTGGAGTGCCTTGCGGCCGACGGGCCGGAGCCGGGCCGTCACAGCCAGCGGGGCGGAGGGATCGCCGGTTCCGGGCCGCCCGCGCCGAGCCGCCGGCGGTGGCGCGCCAGCAGCCGGGTGGTCGAGTACGCCGTCGCCGCGGACGGGAAAAGAAGGCCAGCGCGACGGCTGCGATTCTGATTCCGGCGGCGGCTTTGAGGCGCATGGGAGTGCGTCCTTCTTTTCTGGTGATTCTCGTGGCGGGGGTGGTGGCAGCGGGGATCGGATCTTTCCGACCCGGCCGCCGGGAAACGAGGAAAGCATTCGCGCGGCGCCGCCCGCGAAGTTCTTTCAGCTCTGTAAGAACCGCGGGCACCCTGCGGCCGATAGGTAGCGTGCGGGGCATGGAGAACACACCGCGGGTGATGATCGTCGAGGACGACGCGACGGTGCGGACGGTCCTCGGCGACTATCTGCGGGCCAGCGGGTGGTCGATGTCCCAGTACGGCGACGGGCACGCCGCCCGCCAGGCACTCGCGGACGGACTGCCCGACATCCTGGTCGTGGACCGGATGCTGCCCGGGGCCAGCGGCGACGAACTGTGCCGCCAGGCCCGGGCGACCTCGGACATCCCGATCATCATGCTCACCGCGCTGGGCGCCGTCGACCAGCGCATCAGCGGGCTGGAGCACGGCGCCGACGACTACGTGGTCAAGCCGTTCGCGATGAAGGAACTCCACCTGCGGATGCAGGCCCAACTACGCCGCCACGCGCCCTCGAGCCCCGCCGCGCCCTTCACCGCGGGCGCGTTCCGGATCGACCCCGCCCGCCGGCGCGCGTGGCTCGGCACGAACGAGATCGCCCTGACCACCCGCGAATACGAACTGCTGCTGTACTGCGTCCAGCACCCCGGACAGGTACTCACCCGGGACGACATTCTCGGCGAGGTGTGGGGATGGAACTTCGGGGACGCCGCGACCGTGACCGTCCATGTGCGCAGGCTGCGCGAGAAGATCGAACCCGAACCGCGCTATCCGGTCTACCTGCGCACCCAATGGGGCGCCGGATACCGGTTCACCCCGCACGGAACGGAGTAGCCGCGCATGCTCGCCCTGCCCGACATCGGCCTCATCGTCATGACCACGGTGATCTGCACCGCGGCCGTCACCCTGCTCGCCGGCCTGGCGTTGCACGCGAACCGCAGGGGGCCGGTCGCCTCGCAGTTCGCGATCGTGGTGGCCGGGGCGGTCACCTCGATCGTGTCGTCGATCCTCGCGGTCATGGTCGAGATGTTCATCTCCACGCACGACCTGACGGTGCTGGTGTGGGTGATCGCGATCTCCACGGTCATCAGCCTCGCCACGACCTGGCTGACCATCTCCCGAGCGGTGCGGCGGTCGGTCGGACGGCTGTCCGCGTCGGCGCGGCACCTGGCCGCCGGGGCGGTGCTGGAACCGGCCGAGCCCGGCTGGCGGGAGTTCAACGACCTGCACGCCGGCTCGCCGACACCTCGGTGCAGCTCGCACAGGCCCGTGCGGAGGTGGAGAAGCTCGACGCGGCCAGGCGGCAGTTCTTCGCGTGGATCTCGCACGACCTGCGCACCCCGCTGGCCGGCATCCGCGCGATGACCGAGGCGATCGACGACGGGTTCGCGCCCGACCCGGCCGACTACGTCCGCACCATCCGCGCGCGGGTGGACACCGTGACCGGCATGGTCGACGACCTCTTCGCGCTCTCCACCCTCCAGAGCGGCACCCTGCACCTGCAACGCGAACTCGTGCCGCTGCTCGACATCGTCTCCGACGCCGTCGTCGACGTGCGGGCCGCGGCGAGCGCGCGCGGCATCCGCGTCGTCCACCGCGACGTGGCGGGCCACATGCTGTGGGCCGACCCGCGCGAACTCACCCGCGCCATCGGCAACCTGCTGGCCAACGGCGTCCGGCACGCCCCGGAGCACAGCGACATCCTCGTCACCGCCCACCACCGCGACGACGACCACTTCATCATCAGCGTCCTCGACCACGGCCCCGGCGTCGCCAGCGAGGACCTGGGCCACATCTTCGACGTCGGCTGGCGCGCCAATAGCGCCCGTACCAGCGACGAGCATGCCCACACCGGACCGGGCGCCGGGCTCGGCCTGGCGATCGTCCGCGGCATCATCGAGGCGCACGGCGGGCACGTCGACGCGTGCCGGCTCCCCGAGGGCTTCCAGCTCTCCATCACCCTCCCGGCGACCCCGGCGGTGTGAGGGGGCTCAGCTCAAGGGGACGGCGAGGAGGCGGGTGCGGAGGGGCTCGGCGGTGATCTGGTCGGCGAACTGCCAGGAGTAGTCGAGGACTTCTTCGGTCTGGAGCTCGGCCACGTCGGCTGCCGTCCGGAACAGGTACCGGATGTCGAAGTGCTGGTGGTCGGGTTCGTCCTTGGCGGGGTTGGCCGGGATGGGATGGATGTCGATGTGCAGGGGCAACGGGCTGTCGGGGGTGACCTGTTCGGGGTCGATGCCGGTCTCCTCGGCCAGCTCCCGCAGGGCGGCGCCCATGAGGGTCGTGTCGGTGTCCTCCAGGTGCCCGCCGGGAAAGAGCCACTTCCCCAGTGCCTTGTGCTCCACGAGCAGGACACGTCCGTCCGGGCGCAGGAGCAGGGCTCCGGCGGTGACGTGCCCGCGGAACTCCTTGCGCGAGGCGATGGTGTCGGGGTGGGCCTCCAGTGCGGTGGTGAGGGCCGCGAGGCCGTCCTTGTCCTCGGGGTGCCGGCTCAGGTAGGTGGTGAGGGTGGCGTGGAGGTGCTGGGGGGTGATGGGCATGGGGGCGGGTCCTCAGCGGTTGAAGTAGGTCAGCCAGGTGTCGGCGATCACGGCCCGGTCGGCGGCGGTGACGTCGTGGATGCCGTGGGCGAGCCCGCCGCGGGTGAGCATGCGGACGGCGGCCAGTATCTCCGCCTGCACGAGGTGGATGAACGGCCCCACACTGGCGCCGTGCAGGAAGTTGACGGCGTTGCCGCCGTTGAGCAGGTAGAAGTAGTGCCCGGTGGTCTGGTACCGCGTGACGTGTTCACCGTCCCGGGTGCGCTGGTAGACAGCCGGCAGCCCGGCGAGGTCGAGTTCGTCCTCGGATGCCGACAGCGTCGCCACGCACATGAAGGTGTGGCGCACCCTGCGGGAGTCCGCCGTGTACGGCGCTGCCGCCCAGCGCGTGATCGGGGCCGCCCGGCAGGCGCTCCGCGGCGCCTGACCGCTTCGACCGTTCCGGCCGCTCCCGACCGCCGCTCCGCCCCGGCCGGCCGCTGCGCAAAAAGGCGCCCGGCCGCGTTTCCGCGGCCGGGCGCCCTGTGAAGCTGGGGTGAGTGACGGGACTCGAACCCGCGACATCCTGGACCACAACCAGGTGCTCTACCATCTGAGCTACACCCACCATGAGCGGCGCTTTTCCCTGTCGGGGCGGCGCCGCTTGGAAAAGTGTACAGGGTGGCGGGGGGTGGTCGCGCCCGCTTATGCGGCCGGGTGCGCGCCCGTCAGTGGGCGGCGTGCGGGGCCGGCGGCAGGACGTGCTTGGCCGCGATCGCGCGGGCGGTGTCCGTGTCCGGGCCGGGGGCCGGTACGAAGACGGCCTCGCGGTAGTAGCGCAGCTCGGCGATGGACTCGCGGATGTCGGCGAGCGCGCGGTGGTTGCCGTTCTTCTCCGGGCTGTTGTAGTACGCCCGCGGGTACCAGCGGCGCGACAGCTCCTTGATCGAGGAGACGTCCACGATGCGGTAGTGCAGGTGCTGCTCCAGCGCCGGCATGTCCCGGGCGAGGAAGCCGCGGTCGGTGGAGACGGAGTTGCCGCACAGCGGTGCCTTGCGCGGCTCGGCGACATGGGTGCGGATGTAGTCCAGCACCGTCTGCTCCGCCTCGGCCATGTCGACCCCGCCGGGCAGCTCCTCCAGCAGACCGGAGGCGGTGTGCATCTGCCGGACGATCTCCGGCATCGTCTCCAGCGCCTCGGCGGGCGGGCGGATCACGATGTCCACCCCCTCGCCGAGGATGTTCAGCTCGGAGTCGGTGACGAGCGCGGCCACCTCGATCAGCGCGTCGTGCGCCAGCGAGAGGCCGGTCATCTCACAGTCGATCCACACCATCCGGTCGTTCATGTGTCTCACCCTACGGGCGATCACGTGGTCCCGGGAGGGCGGCTCCCAGACCGCGCCCGGCCCGCAGCCGCCCGCGGGTGGCCGCCTCGGCCGGATCGGACCGCCCGGACTGCTCCGGGACGCGTGCGGAGGCGGTGTACGCGTCCGGGTCGCCCTTGAGCGGTGCGGCCAGCACCTGCGGGCCGCCGCTGGGACCGCCGCCCGGGCCGCCGCCCTGAGCGATGCCCGTACCGCTGCCCGGCCCGGCCCCGCCCCCGGGGCCGCCCGCGCCGCCGTGACCGTTTCCGTGCGCGTGCACAGAGCCGTGACCGGCACCGTTCCCGGGCCCACCCGGCCCGCCCGGACCACTCGCCCCGCCCCGGCGCGCGGCCGGCACCTCGGGCGCCGAGCCGGCCCGGTCACCGTCGTCCTGCGGCCTGCGGGCCCGGTACGCGGCCCGGTACGACGCGGGCGAGGAGCCGAGCTGCCGGCGGAAGTGCCCGCGCAGCGCCACCGGCGAGCGGAAGCCGCAGCGCCCGGCCACCTCGTCGACGGAGTAGTCCGACGTCTCCAGCAGCCGCTGCGCCTGGAGCACCCGCTGGGTGATCAGCCACTGAAGCGGCGCGCTGCCGGTCAGCGAGCGGAACCGGCGGTCGAAGGTGCGCCGGCTCATGTACGCGCGCGCGGCCAGCGCCTCGACGTCGAACTGCTCGTGGAGGTGCTCCAGCGCCCACGCGACGACCTCGGCCAGCGGGTCCGCGCCGATCTCCTCCGGTAAAGAGCGGTCCATGTGCCGCTGCCCGGTCTGCCAGTCCGCCCGGCGCGGCGGGACGACCAGCCGGCGGGCGAGCGCGGCGGCCGCGTCCGTACCGTGGTCGGTGCGCACCACGTGCAGGCACAGGTCAATACCGGCCGCTGTTCCGGCGGAGGTGAGCACGTCGCCGTCGTCCACGAAGAGCTCGCGGGGGTCGACGTGCACCGACGGGTACCGCTTGGCGAGCGTCGGGGCGTACATCCAGTGCGTGGTGGCTGGCCGGCCGTCCAGCAGACCGGCGGCGGCGAGTACGAACGCGCCGGTGCACAGCCCGATGATGCGCGCGCCCTCCTCGTGTGCGCGGCGGATCGCCTCCAGGGCCTCCGGCGGCGGTGCTTGGGATATCGAGCGCCAGGTGGGCACCACCACGGTGCCGGCCCGGGCGAGCGCCTCAAGGCCGTAGGGCGCGGTGAGTTCGAGCCCGCCGGTGGTGCGCAGCGCGCCCTCCTCGCCGGCGCAGACCAGCAGCCGGTAGCGGGGGACCCCCGCGTCCTGCCGGTCGATGCCGAAGACGGACAGGGGTATGGAACTCTCGAAGATCGGACCACCGCTGAAGAGCAGCACCGCGACGACCTCCGGACGGCGGCGCGCGGAGAGCTTGCGGATGGCGCGAGGCGATGCCGATGGTGCTTGCGACGGAGTGTCCGCCGCCGTACCGGAACTGGACTCCTGGCTCATGGAGCTCAAGCCCCCCTCGTATCGACGCGTCGTCCCCTCGGTCCTGCACGTAATCCCCCGCTGTCCAGCGCAGTCACCCATGATCAAATCTACTGTGTCAGGTGGGGCGTTAGTGACAAGTTCACCATCTGACGCTAAGTCGACAAGGCAACGTGGCGTGAAGCATTCGATCACGAAGCGTTTCACCCTGGCGGCTTGCTGGGAAGTACGCCTCGTGCCGTTGCGACTGCGGACCGCACTGTCCGCGTCCTGCCGCATCGTAGAACCGCTGGTGGCGCAGGTGTTAGTGCGCGCGGCCGCCAACGAATGCGCAACGGTGCCAAGTTGGCCGAAAATCGCTGTTCCGGCGCTGAATGGGCGTAGAGCGGTACCGGATATTCCGGAGTGAACTTGCACATGCGCGGCCGCCGTCGGGCTGGTGCGGGCGGTGCTGGTCGGGTCGGGGCGGCGGGCGGTGACGGGAGGTGCCGGGGAGGTGTCGGCGGTGCGCCCCCGCGATGCGCCCGTGCGCCGAAGCGTGTCGCCGGTTGGCGTGATGACGTTGCACTCACAGGCGCGGTGCCGTTGCGCTCTTGGGCTCCCTCCGGCATTCTCCTGGGAACTCCGGGTACGCAAGACATACGGAAGAGCCTGTGAAGGGCCCGTCGGCCCTGTGCAGGCGCTTGCACCGGCCGTACTCTGGAGGGAGTGGGACGGGAAGTGGTGAACTGGCCGAAACCGGCCGCTGCGGCGGCCCGCCCCGCGAGAAACGTCTTGTCCGCTGCTCGGCGCGTCAGCGCCGCCCTCGCCGAGAATCCCCATCATGGCCGGTCATGACATTCCCGAGCCTGCCGAGGGCAGGCCGCTTGCCGACGAGGCAGCGCTCCCCGAGCTGGCCACCGCGCGGCACCACGCCTGTGATCCGGCCTTCCGGCACGGCGTGGTCGTCGGTTTCGACGGCTCCGTCTCCAGCGAGCGCGCGCTGTCCTACGCGATCGGGATGGCCCGCAGAACGCACTCCGCGCTGATCATCGTGCATGTCGCCAACCGGCTGCCGGCCACCGTGTGGGCCGGCTGCGAGCCGCCGGTCTTCGTGGACGTGCCCGACCACCGCACCGAGGTGCTGGGCCTGGAGCTGGCCTGTGCCGACCATCTCGCCGAGATCTCCTGGGTGTTGGTGGAGCGCGGCGGCGACATCTGCCACGAGCTGGAGGAGGTCGGCAAGGAGTACGAAGCCGACGCCATCGTGGTCGGCGGGACCCACGGGATGGTCGGGCGGATCTTCGGGTCGGTGGCCGGGCGGCTGGCGCGGCGGGCGCAGCGGCCGGTGGTGGTCATTCCATGAGGTTGTGAGGCGTGAGGCGGCCTTGGGGGGGGGGGGGGGGGGGGGGGGGGGGGGGGGGGGGGGGGGGGGGGGGGGGGGG
>NZ_JBYIRM010000070.1:0-9138 GCF_057708105.1 Actinacidiphila sp. bgisy144
ACAGACATCCCCGTCAGCAACTGATCACGGTCCCGGCCCACCACCGCCAGCCGGTGCGCGAACCCCGTCGTCCGCGTCACCGCCAACGACAACGCCACATCCCCGACCGAGACCTCAGGGCGAGCGTCAACGAACTCAGCCAACCGACCCGCCTGCGCCACCAACGCCGCATCAGACCGCGCCGACACCACCCACACCACCGCACCCGCAGACTCCGACCCCACCTCCGGGGCGGACTCCACCCCGGCCTCAGGTGCCGCCGACCGTTCGAGGACGGGTGCCTCGCCGACCACCACGTGACAGTTGGTGCCGCCCATCCCGAAGGAACTGACCCCGGCGATGAGCGGCCGGTCGGCCTGCGGCCAGGGCGTGGTCCGGGTCTGGACCCGCAGGTTCAGCTCGTCGACCGGAATCTGCGGGTTCGGCTCACGGAAGTTCAGACTGGCCGGGATCTCGCGCTCGCGGATGGCCAACGCGACCTTGAGGAAACCGGCGATTCCCGCCGCTGACTCGAGGTGGCCGATGTTCGTCTTGACCGAGCCGACGACCAGCGGGCCGTGCTCAGCGCGGTCCCGGCCCAGCGCGGCGCCGAGCGCCGCCGCCTCGACCGGGTCGCCGACCCGGGTCCCGGTGCCGTGCAGTTCGACGTACTGCACGTCCGCCGCCTGCAGGCCGGCGAGCTGGTGGGCACGCCTGATGACCGCTTCCTGTGCCGCGCCGCTCGGAACGGTCAGACCGTCGCTTGCGCCGTCGCTGTTGACTGCGCTGCCGCGGATCACGCAGTACACGGGATCACCGGCGGCCAACGCGCTCGACAGGGGCTTGAGGACGAGCACGCCGCCGCCCTCGCCGCGCGCGTAACCGTTGGCGCGCGAGTCGAACGTGAAGCAGCGCCCGTCCGGCGAGAGGCCGCCGAACTTCGCTTCCTCAGCCGCCGTCTCCTGGCTGATGCTGAGCTTGACCCCGCCGACCAGCGCGCTGGTGCACTCCCCGCGGCGCAGGCTCTCGCACGCCAGATGAACGGCGACCAGCGAGGACGACTGGGCCGTGTCCACCGTCAAGCTCGGACCGCTCAGCCCGAGCACGTAGGAGACCCGGTTCGCAATCATGCCGCGCTGCAGGCCGGTGTTGCTGTGTGCCGTTATCGCGTCCGTGCCACGCCCACGCAGCAGCGCGGCGTAGTCGTCGCGGTTCGCCCCGATGAAGACGCCGATCCGGTCACCGCGGACGTTGCCCGGCACGATGCCGGCGTCCTCGAACGCCTCCCAGCTCAGTTCGAGCACCAGCCGCTGCTGGGGATCCATGGCGGTGGCTTCGCGTGGGGAGATGCCGAAGAATTCGGCGTCGAACCGGTCGACGCTCTCCAGATAGCCGCCGAAGGAAATGCCGGGCAGGGCGTCGCCCGCCCGCGACCGACCGATCTCCTCCCGGTCCGCCGGCACCCGCGTGATCGCATCGCCACCGCTGCGGAGAAGCTGCCAGAAGGCGTCGATGTCCGGTGCCTTGGGCAGGCGGCACGACATGCCAATGACTGCGATCATGTCATCCCGCACAGGAAATCCTTCAGCGCTTGGCATGTCCGTCCGTCCCGTGCGAAAAGAAATTCAGCGTTTCAGAGAGAAGTGAGCCGGTTCCCGCTCGCAGCATCGCCACTGCGCTACCCGAATTCCCGAACCGGTGTCGGCAGAGACGCTGACCACAGTCCCGGTGCACCACCGTCCGCGACCCCTTGGAACGCCTGCGCGATCAGGCCCATGCCATCCTCCGGTTCGCCGACGACCCGCTTCCTCGTGCACTTCACCGACAACTGCGGGGAACGGGCCCTGCGGCCGGTGAGCCCCAACTGACGACTTCCAGCTGTCACCGGTCCGGGACACGGGCGAGGGCCCGGGGCAGGGCCTGGGTCACCGTGCGCCCTGTTGAACGCATACGCCTTACGGTCCCTCATGACCGGAAGGTAGCCACCGCGCCTCACCACCCGAAATAACACGGTTCCACCACGCGCCCATTGGGAGGCAATGGCCTCCCATGTGTCACCGCTCTCACCTGGCCGGCCGACCGTCAGCTCATCCAGCGCGACTGGGTGCCGGCCGGAATCCGTACACCGGCAGTGGGCGGATTGTGCCTACGCAGTGGAACAGAGGAACTGTCCGACAGGCCGTGGCCGGGAGGGCCGCCTGTAGGCTCAAGCCTGGCTTGCCTGGCGATGGGTGCCGGTGGCGCACATACATCGCGCGTCATTCTGCCGAAGCCAGCACGTGGAGCGGCATGCCCGACTTCCCTGTCGCTCATCAGTACCCCGAGCGACAGGACCGCCGCCCGGAGGAGCCGCTGACGGACGTGGACGCACTGGTCGACCAGGTCCACGGCATCCTCTTGCGGCGACCGCCGCTTCCGGTCACGTTCGAGCGGCCCCACCAGTAGAGGTCTTCCCCTACCGATTCCGGAGGCATCCGTGACATCACCTCCCTGTGTCAGGCAACGGCGCACCCGGCCCCCGGCCAGCACGCCGATCGATGGCCTCCTGCCCGTCCGGCTGACCTTGAGCCCACACAGGCGATGGGGACACGCGGATGTCTGAGCTCGCCGTGCGGCCGGAGGAGCGCCCGGCTCTCGCCGCCCTCTTCAGCCCCGACCATGTCGAAAATCCCTATCCGGCCTATGCGAAATGGCGTTCCGAACGGCCGGTCGCCCGGCCGCGCGAGAACCTGTTCGTCTTCAGCCGTTACCAGGACTGCGCAGCGGTCCTCAGCGACCCGGCCTTCAGCCACGTGCCGAATGACGTCGCCACCGATGAGGACAACGCCAGCAACATGTTCCGGCTGGAGCCGCCCGACCACACGAGGCTCCGCCGCCTGGTGTCCCGTGCTTTCACCCCGGCGAGTGTCCGGGCACTTATGCCGCGCATCGAGGCGACCACCAGCGAGTTGGTGGGCGAGTTCGGCCCTCGCTTCGACGTCATCGACCAGCTCGCGCGTCCGCTGCCGGTCCGGGTGGTCAGTGAGCTGCTCGGTATCCCGGAGGCCGACCGGCCGAAGCTGGCGACATGGGCCGAGCAACTGTCCCGCAGTACCGACTTCCGCTTCCTCATACCGTCCGAGGTCCGCCCCATGATGCGCGCGGCCCGGGACGGCTTCCATGAATACCTGCTGGCGCTGCTGCACAAGCGGCGCATCGAGCCGGGCGACGACCTCGTTTCCGCCCTCGTTCACGTCCATGACGAGAACAGCACCCTGACCGAGCACGAGATCATCATCACCTGCCGGCTGCTGCTCATCGCCGGCTACGAGACCACCCGCGGCCTCATCGGCGGGTGTGTCCTCGCCCTGCTCAACCACCCCGCCCAGCTCGCCGCCCTGCAGTCCGCCCCCGACCTCATCGACAAGTGCATCGAGGAGTCCCTCCGCTACGACCCTCCGGTCCAACTCCTGGCCCGTATCGCGCTGAAGGACGCGGCGGTCGGCGGCACCACGGTCCCGGCAGGCGCGCGTGCCCTCGTACTCGTCGGCGCGGCCAATCGCGACGAGGCACTGGGCGATGACCCGGAAGTCTTCGACATCACCCGCGACACCCGCCGGCATCTGTCGTTCGGCCACGGGATCCACTTCTGTCTGGGCGCCTCGCTGGGACGCGCCGAGGCCGCCATCGCCCTCCGCCACCTGCTGCCCCTCCTCCCGGAGTGCCGGATGACCCAGCGCCCGGACTGGAAACCCCACACCGCCTTGCGCGGTCTTGAGCACCTCTGGCTGACCACGTCGCGCTGAAGTGGCCCCTCCTTTCGTGGCAACACCAGGTCCCGTCGGAGCGATCGGTCCCACCCAACGAATCGTCGGACAGCCGGAGGCTTCGGCCGAGCTGTGTGTACTCGGTGCGCAATCGTCAGCCGGGGCGATGTCGCTCCGGCTTCGGTAGTGCGTCCGAGAGAGGAGTGATATCAGTGGCCGCTAGCGAGTTCACCGGTCTGCAAGAGCTACTGCAACTCGACTTCGACCCTCAGGCGCTCAAGGATCGCTATGACCTTGAGCGCGACAAGCGTCTCCGCGCCGAAGGCGCCAAGCAATACATCAAGATGGAGGGGGAGTACCAGAAGTACCTGGACGACACCTTCCATCAGGACCGCCATGACCGCGACCCTGTCGTCGCCGATGTCGACGTCGTGATCATCGGTGGCGGATTCGCAGGTCTGCAGACTGCCGCACAGCTGCGCAAGGTGGGCGTGGACAACTTCCGGATCATCGAACGTGCTCACGACTACGGCGGGACCTGGCTCTACAACCAGTACCCCGGTGCCGCATGTGACAGCGAGGCGTACTGCTACCTTCCGCTGCTCGAGGACACCGGCTACATTCCGAGTCAGCGCTACACGGACGCTGAAGAGATTCAGCAGCATGCGCAGCGCATCGGCCATCGCTTCAACCTCCATGCGCAGACGCTTTTCCAGACGAGTGTCAACAGCGCTACGTGGAACGAAGACGGTCGGCGGTGGACCATCGAAACGGATCGAGGCGATACCCTCCGCGCACGATTCGTGGTACTGGCGGCTGGAGAATCCTTCACTTCGGGCAAGCTGCCCGGCATCCCAGGGATCAACCGCTTCAAGGGCGACAGCTTCCACAGCGCACGCTGGGACTACCAGGTCACGGGCGGTAACACCCACGGGGACCTGTACAAGCTGCGCGAAAAGCGTGTTGCCGTCATCGGAACAGGGGCCAGCGCCGTCCAGATCATCCCGGTTGTGGCGAGATACGCGAAGCATCTCTACGTCTTCCAGCGCACGCCGGCCCTGGTCGCGTCGCGCCAGAGCTTCCCGACCGATCCGGAGTGGGCCGCCGGCCTCGAGCCGGGATGGCAGGAGCGCCGCGCCTGGAACATGATGGCGAACGTCGAAGGAAACCCCAGCGCCGAGCCGCTTTACACCAACGGTGTGGTCAGCGACTCCGCCTCACTTTCGATCACGCTTCGCAACTTGGGCGCGGAGGTGGCCGAGATGGCCGGCAAGGCCGGCGTCGAACTCACCCTCAAGCAGCGACTTGCGCTCGCCAACATGACGTTCATGGAGAAGTTGCGCGCACGGATCGACGACACGGTAGACGACCCGAACGTTGCGGAGTCGCTCAAGCCGTACTTCGCATCGTGGTGCAAGCGACCTACCTTCAGCGACGACTACTACCCGACCTTCAACAGGTCGAACGTGACCCTGGTGAGTTGCCCTGCAGGTGTCGATGAGATCACCGAACACGGTCTCGTCGTCGATGGTGTCGAGTACGGGGCGGATCTGATCGTTTACGCATCGGGACTGGCGGCAACGAATCCCGAACTTTTCCAGGTCGCGCAGTTCCCCATCACCGGCAGGAACGGCGTGACGTTGCAGGAGCGCTGGAGAGATGAATTCCGGAACCTCCACGGGATGTTGGTCAGCGGGCTCCCCAACTACTTCCAGATGACGTTGGTAGGAAATGGCCTCGGCGCCAACTACCTGTACGGGAACGGAAAGCAAGCCATGCATATCGCATGGATAGTGAACCACTGCTTGGAAGGCGAGGTCGCCTCCGTCGAGGCGACCGTTGAAGCTGAGGAGGCATGGCTCATCGCCATGCGCGAATCATGGAGCACGAGGCGGATCGCGGCGGCCCGGATGAACATCGGCGAGTGCACTCCCAGCTATGTCAACAACGAGGGCAATCCGGATGATGCGAAGGCGGTATTGAACAACTTCTATGGCGGAGGAATCATCAAGTACGCCAAGATTCTTGAGGAATGGCGGAATCACGAAATCCTGGAAGGTTACGCAAAGACCTCCCTGGAGGAGTAGAGGTCGATGTGCGGCGCGGAAGGGGGCTGTGGCCAAGGTCGTCCGCGGCGGGCGCGGTCGAAGGGGCCGGTGTGCCAGAGGGCGTCGAGTCTGACGGTGTCGGGCACGGGGGATGGCCGTCGAACAGCAGATGGCATGCTGCCCGGCGAGCTGGGCCGTGAGCCGGCCGCGCCGGCCGCCCACGCCGACGTCACCATCCCAGCCAACCAACCGGTCGACCTCGACCACGAGGGGAGCCAGCGGCCCGTCGGGCGGGGTCTGCGCCGCTGGTTCGACGCCGGCGGTGGGCCCGCCGCGCTGAACGAGTGCCTTCAGGTCGGCCGCGGCGAACTGTGCAATGCGGGTGCGGGGGCAGGCGAGTTCGCCGTCGTTTAAAGACGTGAATGTCGTTGAAGGGGCGAACACTGCGTTCGTCCGCCCGGACGGTGCGGTGCGTCGGACCAGCGCGGCGAGAACCTTGAACCGTCGGCCGAAGGGCAGACACGGTCGCCCGATCGGGGAGATAAGCGCCTCGAACTCCCACTGCCCACTGTGGGGATTCGTCGACGCATGAGCGCGGTGAGGGCACCCGCGCGGCAGGTGCGGCTACGGCTCGGCCGGACGGATGGGCGACCACCTTCTTCCCGCGAGAGGGGCCTCGTAGAGCTCATCGAGCGGCACAACCGCTCCGGCTCCTCCTCCAACTCCGCTCTCGCGGGCCGGCTCTCTCCTCTCGTTCGGATCGATCGATCCGGTGGAATCGATCGATCCGGTCAGCCCACCATGTTCAGCAGTGCCTGCAGACGGGAGCGGGCGAACCCGCGCAGCTTTTCATCGAGGTCCCTGTCCTTGGCGAGGGCCGTCTCCAACCTGGCGAACTGCTCGGCGATGTCCTCGTCAGCGGGTGCCCAGGTGTCACCGAGCTCACCGAGCTCACCGAGCAGGAACCGGGCGAGCTCGTCCGGTGCCCGGTAGTCGAAAACCAGGGTGGCGGGGAGGGTGAGGCCGGTTTCGCTCGCGAGCCGGTTGCGGAGCTCCAGCGCGGTCAGAGAGTCGATGCCCATCTCGCGGAAGGGCCGCTGGGAGTCGATGTCCCCGGGGCGGATGTGGCCCAGGACAACGGCGGCGGCAGCCCGGATGACCTCCAGGAGTTCCTGCTCCCGCTCTGCGGGAGAGAGAGCGGCCAACCGGGCCGCCAAGCCAACGGCACCCGCGTCTGCGGACACGGCTGCGGTCGGGCGGGCGGGAACGGCAGTGGCCAGGCCGCGCAGTAGCGGGAGTATCGGTCGTCCCGGGCGTGACAGTGCTGTCAGGTCGAGGCGGGTCGGGACCGCCAACGGCACGCCCCACGCGGTAGCGGCGTCGAACAGCGCCAGGCCCTGCTCCGTCGTCATCGGCTCGATGCCGCCGCGGCGCAGACGGGACAGGCCCGCGCCCTCCAGCTGTTCGGTCATCTCCGAGGTCTGTTCCCACAGGCCCCAGGCCAGCGACTGGCCGGCAAGCTGCCGATCCCGGCGATAGACGGCCAGGGCGTCCAGGAACGCGTTGGCGGCCGCGTAGCTGCCTTGTCCCGCGCTGCCCATGACCGCTGCGGCTGAGGAGTACAGCACGAACCCGGCCAAGCCGGCGTCCTCGGTCAGCTCGTGCAGGTTCCACGCCGCGTCGACCTTCGCCGACAGCACCGGTGCCATCCGCTGCGGCGTCAACGACTCCACCGTGGCGTCGTCGATCACACCGGCGGCGTGCACCACCGCCGTCAGCGGCCGGTCGACTGCGATCTTGGCCAGGACCGTGGCGAGGGCGTCACGGTCGGCGGCATCTCCGGCCACCACCCGGACGTCCGCGCCCAGCTCGGCCAGCTCCGCGACCAGACCAGCCACCCCGGGCGCTGCCGGACCGCGCCGCGACAACAACACCAGATGCCGCACGCCGCGGACGGTGACCAGGTGCCGGGCCAGTTCCCCGCCCAGGGTTCCGGTCCCGCCGGTGACCAGGACGGTGCCGTGCGGGTCCCAGGCGGCGGGGACGTTCAGTACGACCTTGCCGATGTGCCGGGCGGCCTGCAGATGCCGCAATGCCGCGACCGCCTGCGTCAAGTCGAAACACGTGACCGGCGGCGGCTTCAATATCCCGGCCTCGAACATCACCCCGAGCTCCGCGAGCATCTCCCCGACCCGCGGCACACCGGCATCCATCAGGTCGAACGCTCGGTAGACCACCCCGGGGTATGCCTGGGCGACCTGCTCGGGGTTGCGGATATCGGTCTTGCCCATCTCGACGAACCGCCCACCACGCGGCAACAACCGCAACGAGGCATCCGTGAACTCCCCCGCCAAGGCGTTGACGACCACATCCATGCCGGCGCCACCGGTCACGCCCAGGAACCGCTCACAGAACGCCAGATCCCGCGTCGAGGCGATGTGGGTGTCCGCCACGCCCATCGCTCGCAACGCCGCCTGCTTCGCCGGACTCGCGGTCGCGAAGACCTCAAGCCCCCATTCCTGGGCCAACTGCACGGCAGCCGTGCCGACCCCGCCGGTACCGGCATGGATCAGCACCCGCTGACCCGGGCGGGCCTGGGCCAGATCCCGCAACGCATAAAACGCCGTCAAGAACCCCACCGGCACGGATGCGGCCTGCTGGAACGACCACCCCCGCGGCACCGCAGCCACCAGCCGGCTGTCCACCACCCCCACCGGCCCCCACCCCGGCACCAAACCCATCACCGGCTCACCCACCGCCAGGTCCATGACTCCGGGGCCGGTCTCCAGGATCACCCCAGCGCCTTCCCCGCCCATGACCCGGCCGTCGGCAACCATTCCCAGGCCGGCCACCACATCGCGGAAGTTCACGCCCGCCGCCCGCAGACCCACCCTGACCTGCCCCGGCAACAACACCGCCCCCGCCTCAGGAGCATCGACCACCGCCGCACTGCCCAAGTCACCCGGCTCCTCCACCTCCACCCGCCAACCCGAACCACCAGGCAACACCAGCTCACCCGACGCACCCGCCCGGACCAGCCGACGCCCAAACGCCACCACGGTCCCGCCGTCAGCAGTAGCAGGGCGGATGCGGATGTCGGGTTCGCCGGCATCCAGGGCCAGGGCCAGGACCGTGTCCACGTCGCCGTCGTTGGCAGGGTCCAGGTCAGCCGTCGGGTCTACGTCGACCAGCAGCACACGCCCCGGGTGCTCGGACTGCGCCGAGCGCACCAGGCCCACGACCGCGGCACCGGCCAGGTCCTGCCCGGTGGCTGCGCCCTGGGTCCAGATCACCAACCGCGCGTTGTCCGTCTCGGGATCGGCCAGCCACTCCTGCACCCAACCCAACACCGTCGCAGCAGCCAT
>NZ_JBYIRM010000071.1:0-9021 GCF_057708105.1 Actinacidiphila sp. bgisy144
GAGGATTCCCGAGTTCACCCTCCAGGACCCCTCCACGGTGGTCTGGGGCGGGCGCAACGCCCGAGGTCCGCTGTGTCTTCCGCTCCGGGTCGGGTGACGGTCGCAGCGGACGCCGCTCCCGCCACCGCGTGCGGAACCCGCGCGGTGCGGGGTGGGCGGCGGGGGTTTCCGGTCGGTCCTACGCCGTGGGGGTGTTCCAGGCGCGCACCTGCTCGACGACGGCGGTGACGTGGTCGATGGGTGTGGTCTTGGCGATGCCGTGTCCGAGATTGAAGACGAAGGGGCCGCCGCTGAGGCCGCGCAGGATGCGTTCCGTTTGGGTGTGGAGTGCGGGGCCGCCGGCGATCAGGAGTTGGGGGTCGAGGTTGCCCTGCACGCAGCGGCCCAGCTCGTGTTGGATGTTCTGCGCGGCCCATGTGAGGGGGACGGTGGAGTCCAGACCGATGCAGTCGGCGCCGGTCGCCTCGGCGAAGCCGTTGTAGTTGAGGCCGGCGCCTCGGGGGAAGGCGATGACGGGAACGCCGGGGTACTGCGCTTTGAGCGCGCTGATGATGGTGGCGACGGGTTTGACGCACCAGCGGTCGAAAAGGATGTCGGGAAGGATGCCGGCCCAGCTGTCGAACAACTGGACCGCCTCCGCGCCGGCTTCGATCTGGCGGCTGAGGAATTGGATGATGGCGTCGGTGAGCAGGTCCATCAGGGGCTGGAATCCGTCGGGGTCGCGCATGGCCCACTGTTTGACGACGGAGTGCTCGGACGCGGCGCCGCCGCGTCCTTCGACCATGTAGGTGGCGATGGTCCAGGGTGCGCCGGCGTAGCCGATCAGGGCCGTGTCGGCGGGGAGGGCGTGGGTGAGCTGCCGGACGGTCTCGTAGATCGGGGCGAGTTCCTCGTGGAGGCGGGAGGCGCTGAGGAATTCGGTGATGTCCGCGGTCGAGCGGACGGGTGGTGCCAGTACCGGTCCCTCGCCGACCTTGTAGTCCAGGGTCTGGCCGAGTGCGGCGGCGACCTGCGGGAGGTCGGAGAAGACGATGGCGGCGTCGAGGGGGAAGCGGCGCAGCGGTTGGAGGGTGACCTCGACGGCGTGTTCGGGGGTGGTGCACAGCCCGACCATGCCGCCGGCAGCCTCACGGACCTCGTGGTATTCGGGGAGGTAGCGTCCGGCCTGCCGCATCAGCCAGATCGGCGGGCGTTCGGTCCGCTCTCCCGCGAGTGCGCGCAGGAGCAGCTTCCTGGGCTGGACATTGCCGGATCCCGGCGTCGGACCGGTTGCTTCCCGGAAGCCGATGTCCACGCTGTTCCATTCTGTTGAATTGCCACGGGTGTTGACGAAACTCGAGGAGAGACGTCGAAGCCTTGAAAAGGGGCCGATCGCAGCCTAGCAGAGCCCCATGGTCGGCTTGGCCGAGCACTGACGGCCCGTCGGGAATCCGAACGGGCAGAGCCCCGGAAGGAAAGTCCCCAGTTACCCCGCAGTGGCGGATCGTAGGAGGAGCGTCATTTACGCGTCGCTCCGGCGCAGGCGAGCATGAGCGCCACGGAGGCGGCGATCGGGAGGGTGACCGGATGAGCCTGGCTGGACTCGCGGAGGCGCCGATCGGTCGGACGGACCGCTTCTTCATCGGCGGTCAGTGGGTGGTGCCGTCGTCCGGCGCCACGATCGACGTGGTCGACTCCGCGACCGAGGAGCTCTACTTCAGGGTCGCGCAGGCGCAGGCCGCCGACATGTCCAGGGCTGTCGCGGCGGCGCGGGAGGCGTTCGACGAAGGCCCTTGGCCGCGGCTGACGCCCGCCGAGCGGGCCGGGTACCTTCGGGCGATCGGTGCGGAACTCAGGCTCCGCGGCGAGGACATCGCCGAGATCTGGCCACGCGAGTCCGGGGTCCTGTACACCTTCGCCGCGCACGCCGGCACAGGAGCTGAGTCCACCTTCAAGCGGTACGCCGCACTGGCCGGCACGTTCCCGTTCGAGGAGCAGGTCAAGCCGACCGCCGGCGGACAGTTCGGCATGATCGTCCGTGAGCCGGCCGGTGTGGTCGGTGCGATCATCCCGTGGAACGCCCCGATGGGGATGATCAGCAACAAGGTCGGCGCCGCGCTGCTCGCCGGGTGCACGGTGGTCCTGAAGTCGGCGCCCGAGGCGCCGGGGGAGGGCTACCTTGTCGCCGAGGCCGCCGCGGCGGCCGGACTGCCTCCCGGCGTGCTCAACGTCGTCACCGCGGACCGTGAGGTGTCCGAACTGCTGGTGCGCGACCCGCGGGTGGACAAGATCACCTTCACCGGGTCGACGGCCGTGGGACGGCACATCGCCTCGATCTGCGGCGAGCGCGTGGCCCGCTGCACGCTGGAGCTCGGCGGCAAGTCCGCCGCGGTGATCCTCGACGACATGGACCTCGAGACGGCCGCGCGCAGCCTCGCCCAGGCCGAGTGCCTCCTCACCGGCCAGGTCTGCGCGTCGCTGACCCGGATCGTGGTCAGCCGCTCGCGGCACGACGAACTGGTCGATGCCCTCGCCGGCGTGTTCTCCCGGGTGCGCGTGGGGGACCCGTTCGACCCGCGCTCGCAGATGGGGCCGCTGGTGGCCGACCGGCAGCGGGACCGGGTCGAGGGATACATCGCCAAGGGCGTCGCGGAAGGGGCCACGCTGGCCACGGGCGGTGGTCGTCCGAAGGGCCTGACCCGTGGCTGGTACGTCGAGCCCACCGTGTTCGGAAACGTCGACAACCGGTCCGTGATCGCCCAGGAGGAGATCTTCGGCCCCGTGCTGTCCGTCATCCCCGCGGCCGACGAGCAGGACGCGGTCCGGATCGCCAACGACACCATCTACGGTCTCAACGCGGCGGTGTTCACCAACGACGTCAACCGGGCCCGCGAAGTCGCCGGGCAGTTGCGCTCCGGCACCGTCGGCCACAACGCGCTGCGCAGCGACCTCGGTATCGCGTTCGGCGGGTTCAAGCAGTCCGGCATCGGCCGTGAAGGTGGACGCGAGGGGCTGCTGCCCTACCTCGAGACCAAGACCGTGATCCTCGAAGGCCGGCCTGCCGGGTACGAGGACGGCGTCCTCTGACGGTGCGTCCGCTCACCGACCCCTGCGCGGCCACCGCATGCCCGCGGGCCGCGCCGCATGTCGCCCGCCACGTCGATCGGCACCGTACCGACCACCCGGCTCAACCGTGAGCCCGCCCAGCCGACGGGGACACAGCGATCACGTCCTTGAGGTCCGCGGCGGGTAGCGCGAGCATGACGCTGGGGCGGATTCTCCTGACTTTGGGTCACCATGCCAAAATTTTACGAACATTGGTGCGGGAAGAACCTGGACGAACCGGGTTTTCAAGGCGATTTTGCGAACCTCTGCCGGTGCGAATCGTATTTCAACTGTTACCTGGGTTTCGCGGCGTGTGCAGGGGGAGAGTTTAAGGAAGTGTGCCGTAGGAGGCGCAAGGGACCGGTGTGTACGCATAACCACATTTTTTCACACTGCTCCCATGTAGCTCGGGGGCGGCGATCGGAGGACCGCAGGGATGATGGCGGGATTGGTGCAGCGGTTGCGGATGACGCTCTCCGCGCAGGTCGAGGCCCACGCGAGAGTCCGGTACGACCGCGACGTCCTCGTGCGGTAGCCGGGCGGCAGGTGAGCGTCGCGCCTCCCGAAAAGGCGAACCGCCGACAAGAAAATTCATTGGGGCCGAGGAATCCGGGAACCGCATCCAGATTTCCGATCGCGACTGGCCCATGAAATATGTGAATCCATCGCAATTCGTCACTCGCGCCGCTCTTTTCCTATGGCGCAGTGCGGATGCGTTCCTTTGTGCCGCCAATGGCGTCGGCAGCAACCTCGATCGTCCGTGAATTCCTTCAGCCAATTCGGAGAATTTTGCAGACCTGTGCAACTGTGGGCGAACTGTGTCGCGCATCGGAGGAGGATAAATTGCAGTTCAATATCCTAGGTCCACTGGAAGTGGTTTCCCAGGACAGGGTCGTGCCACTCGGCGGGATCAAGCAGCGCGCAATGCTGGGCATGCTGCTTCTCAGGGCGAATCGGATCGTCCCGTCGCGCAAGCTGCTCGATTCGCTCTGGGACGGCCGCACTCCGCCGACGGCGCGGAAGATGCTGCAGAATGCGGCTTCCGCGCTGCGCGGAATGCTGGCCTACGACGACGCAAGCGCCGACCCGCCCCTGCTGCTCACCCACGCACCCGGGTACCTGCTACGCGTCGAACCCAGCAGCATCGACCTCAACCTGTTCACGCAACGCACCGAACGGGGCCGTGCGTACGCCGCCGACGCGGACTGGAAATCCGCGCGCCGAGCGCTCCGCGAAGCCCTCGACGTCTGGCGCGGCCCGGTCCTCGCCGACCTGGCCGAGACATGCACCGCGTGGCCCGAGGCCGCCGCGGTCCAGAACGCGTACTTCGTCGCCGTCGAGGAACTGTTCGATGCCGAACTCGCCTGCGGACGGCACCGTGAGGTGATTGCGGAAATCGAACTGTTCGCCGCTGGAGAGCTGTCCCACGAACGCCTCGTGGCACAGCTGATGCTCGCGATGTACCGGTGCGGACGGCAGTCGGACGCGCTCGACATCTACCGCCGCGCCCGCGTGTCGTTGATCGAAGCCCATGGACTGGAGCCGAGCCGGGAGCTCCAGGAACTCGAATACCTGATCCTCAATCAGGATGCCCGGCTGGACTGGAACGGCGGTGACATGTCCGAACTCGGCGACAGCGCCATCGTGGCGGTTCCCCGGCCGACCGCCGCCCTGGACGACGCGGCCGTGCCGGCCGTCGAGCCACCCGAGAACGGGCCCGCCGAGCCCTACCGCCCGGAGCTCGTCTCCACGGGAGGCGACGAGGGGCCATTGCCCCAAGAACACCTGGTCGCCGTGATGGCCGTCGTAGGAGAGGCGGAGCGCAAGCCCGAAGCGGACGCCGCCGAGACGGCGCTCGCTGCCGGCGCGGTGGCCGCGACGGTGGACCGTGAGGTCAGCCGACACGGCGGTGTGGTCATCAGCAGAATGGCGTCCGTGAGCTGGGTCCTGTTCGACGACGCCGGCCACGCCCCCGATCGTGCCGTCGAGGCAGCCCTGGCGATCCATGCCGCGCTTGAACGGGCCCGGCCCCTGCACGACGCCGCCGACGGCGAGGTCCCGCCGTCGGCGGTCCGGGTCGCCGTCGTCTCCACCGACTCGATCCACAGCCACCGTCCCGGCGACGGCACCCTGCGCGCCCTCGACAGCTCCGTCGTCGGCCGGTGCCTCCAACTGGCCAGCGCCGCCCCCGCGGGACAGGTCTGGGTCGGTGCGGAGACCAAGCGCGCCACCGAGCTCTGCGTCCGGTACGAGCGGGTCGGCGACGACGCATGGGAGGCGGTCGAACTCCTTCCGGAGACACACCGGCCGGACCGGGTGAAGATGCTCATAGGAGGCCCCGACAAGATCAAGAAGCTGCGCGGGTTGCTCGCGGGCATCACCGGCCAGCACGCGTCACAGCTGATCGAGAAGATCAGCCGCCGCGGGGGCGGCATACCGGAGAACGCGGTGGTCGAGGTCACCGTCAGCGTCCTGCCGCCGGACTCCGCGCACACGTGGGCGGCACTCCCGGAGGGCGCGTGAACCCTGTTGCAGGTCTGGACATCGACCAGGAACACCAGGTGGGCATCGACCAGGAACACCAGGAGGGACCGCATGGGAATCGACGACGGTTCGGAAGAAGAGAGCCTGTGGCTCAGGCGGTTCGCGCCTGCCGACCACGCGAAGAACCGCCTGGTCTGCTTCCCGCACGCGGGTGCCTCCGCCCCCTACTTCCTTCCGATGGCGCAGGCGCTGGCGCCGACCGTGGACGTCCTCGCCGTGCAGTACCCAGGACGCCAGGACCGGCGGGCCGAGCCCTGCATCGACGACATCCCCACCCTGGCAGACCACATAGCCCACGCCTTGACCAGGTCGCTGGACCGTCCGCTGTCGCTGTTCGGCCACAGCATGGGCGCCGTGCTCGCCTTCGAGGTAGCCCGGCGCCTCCAGCAGAACCACCCGGGCCAGCCCGCGCACCTCTTCGTCTCCGGCCGGCGCGCCCCCACCCGCTACCGCGAGGAAACGCACCACCTGCTCGACGACGAAGAGATCGTCGCGGAGATCCTCTCGCGGCGCGGCCCGCTGGCGCGGGCGATGGAGAACCGTGAAGTGGTGGACATGGTCCTGCCGACGCTCCGCGGGGACTACACGGCCGTGGGGCGGTGGCGCTACGTCGCGGGCGACCCGCTGCACTGCCCCGTGACCGCGATCGTCGGGGAACGGGACCGGGAGGCCAGCATTGAGGAGGTCAGGGACTGGAAGGAGCAGGCACCGGAAGGCGGCTTCGATTTCCGGGTCTTCCCCGGCGGGCACTTCTACCTGGTCAAGGAGATCGCCGGGGTCGTGAAGGTGGTGTCCGACCGCCTCGCCCCTACGACGTGAAAGGTCTGCGCCGCTGAGCAGCGCGGTGCGGCACCGGGAGCACATCCACCGCCGCCCGCCTACCGCCTACCGCTGCATGGCGGAGGCGGTAGAGGTGTTGGCCGGCCGGACGGACGCCGGTGCCGGGCCGGTGCCGGACCGACATCGGCCCCGTGCGCCCGGGTGTTCCGGGCGCGGTAAGGGGCGGTGACCGGCTCGCGCGCCGGTCACCCAGTCGTCAAGGACGAATCGCCGTCCCGCGGTCGGAGCCGGTCGTTCGCGCGAAGTGCTCCTTGAGCAGGGCGGTGATCGCGTCCACGTGCGCCGTGATGAAGAAATGCCCGCCCGGGAACGTGTGGACAGTGCACGTACTGGTGGTGTGCCGCTCCCACGCCTGGGCCTCGGGCACCGTGGTCTCCGTGTCGTTGTCGCCGGTCAGGACCGTGACCGGGCAGTCGACGATCGCATCCGGGGCGCACCGGTAGGTCTCAGCCGCCTGGTAGTCAGCACGCAAGGACGGCAGGGCGGCCCGCATCAGCTCCTGGTCACCGAGCACGCTCGTGACCGTCCCGTTCAGCCGGCGCACCTCGGCCAGGATGCCGTCATCGTCCCGCCGGTGGATGCAGCGCGTCTCACGATGAGCGGATGGGGCGCGGCGACCGGACGCGAACAGGTGCGTGACCTCGCTACCGCCCGCCTCCAGCCGACGGACGGTCTCGAAGGCGATGGTGGCGCCGAGACTGTGGCCGAAGAACGTGACAGGAAGCGGCGGTTGCCGCAGCAGGAGGTCGTGGATCCGCTCGGCGAACGCGTCCACATCCGTCAACGGCTGCTCCGCGCGGCGCTCCTGACGCCCGGGGTACTGGACGGCGACGACGTCCACATCAGGGCTGAGAGCCGTTGCGACCGGCAAGTAGAACGGTGCCGAGCCGCCTGCGTGCGGGAAGCACACCAGGCGCGCCGTGGCCGTGGGGGACGGGTGGTAGCGGCGGCACCACAGATCATCATCGGCAGGCAGGACGGACATGCCACTCCAAGTGCTCGTACCAGCAGGATGATTGGCGACGCATATGCGACGTGCCCCCGTCGCTCGCCCTTCATGCGCGACCGCCGGGCTGGATGCCGTGGCCCTTGATGGCGTCGACCAGTAACCTCGCGGTCCCCGGGCGTCCGCCCACCTGGAGGTGCGCCGCGTGTCCGACTCGGCACCCGGGCGGGACGGGATGATCGGGGTGCCCCCCCGGTGGGCGCCTGGTGGAACGGCGTCATTTCGGGCCGTCCGCCCACGTGGTGAGCTTCCTCCCATGACGGACTGGAAGATCGGCCGGTGAGCCTGCTGCGTGTCTTCGGGGGCGAGTCGCCGCTGCCCGGTCGGGGACGACCGGCTTGCGGTGCTCTTCGCGTCTCTGCTGCCGGGTCGCCCGGCGTGGGACGGAGCGACTTTCAGCGCCCCTTGACACGCCGATCCGCCGTGCCGTCAGCGGACACCTGAGGGTCGGCATCCGATGCGGGCCCAGGGCGTGGGTGTCTTCTCCGAGTCGAGTCCGGATGGCGCGTTGCCGGCGATGGCGGATGGGAATGCGGGGACGTGGGTTCCGGTGCTGCACGGTGGCCGGGACGAGCCCGGGGCCGCGCCCGAGGCCGAGGCCGGGGCCGGGGCCGCGTCGCTGGCATGGGGAGTGTGGGCTCATGCCTCGGGGATAACGGGGCAGTTGGCCGACGCTGGCCCGCCCCGTCTGCGGCGGGGCGATGCTGAGCGACTGACGACGGAACGGGGTCTGGCGGTGGGCGCCCTCGCCTGCCCGATCGCGGCCGTCGCCGTTGCTGTCGCCGTGGCTCTGGGCCACGCCGGCCCTGGGGACATCGATCCCCAGCTGGCCTTCCATGACATGGGCATCGACTCACTGACCGCGCTGGAGTCGCGCAACAGGCTCGCAGGCGAGAAGGGGCCGAGTCTTCCCGCCACCCTGGTGTCCGACCACCCGACACCGGCCGAGCTCGCCAGGCACCTGTGCCCGGAGATCTTTGCGCATGTGGTGGTGAACCGGCGGTCTTCACCCAGCTCATCCAGCTGGAATCGATCCTCTCTGAGGTACCCGCGACTTGAGTCGGCCTTGGCTGATGAAGTCTTCGACTTCATTGCTAAAGAGCTAGGAGTTTCCTGATCCAATGACTGAGATGACAGAGTACGAGAAGCTCCTCAGCTACCTGAAGAAGGTAACGGCCGACTCCTACGAGACCAAGGAACGCCTGCGGAAGATAGAGGCACGCGAGCAGGAACCCGTAGCGATTGTCGGGATGGGTTGTCGGTTCCCGGGCGGGGTGGAGGATCCGGAGGGTTTCTGGCGGTTGGTTGCGGGGGGCTCCGATGCGATGTCGGGGTTCCCGGCGAACCGTGGCTGGGACGTGGCCGGCCTGCCGGACCCGGATGCCGGTGACGGGGGTGCGGGTTATGCCCAGGTGGGTGGGTTCTTGGAGGGTGCGGGTGGGTTCGATGCGGAGTTCTTTGGGATCAGTCCGCGTGAGGCGTTGGGGATGGATCCTCAGCAGCGGGTGTTGTTGGAGACGTGTTGGGAGGCGTTGGAGGACGCGGGC
>NZ_JBYIRM010000072.1:0-8517 GCF_057708105.1 Actinacidiphila sp. bgisy144
AACTGCACGTCGGCGCAGGAGTAGAAGGCGTTGCCGGTGTCGGCGATGGTCCACACGCCGACGATGAGCTGCTTGCCGGTGTGCCCGGTCGGGATCGTGCCCTGGTGCACGACGGTGGCGGGCGGCTGGGCGCCGTTGTAGGGCACGGTCAGGAACGGGGTGGTGTCGATCTCGGACCGGGTCAGCGGCTTCGTGGGGTCGTAGCTGCTGTTGGTCAGGTAGTACGAGAAGTCGGTCGTGGAGTGCTGGGCGGTGAGCTTCCAGGTGAAGGTGTAGCTCTGGCCGCCGGTGACCTGGGTGGCGGGCCAGCCGCCGCCGCGCGGGTCGTCGAGCTGGGCGAAGCGGGAGTTGCCGCCGCTGCAGATGCTGCCGTCGGCGGGGCCGGCGGCGGGGAAGCCCTTGGGGCCCTCGACGCTCTGCGGTTCGTACTGGATGTCGCCGCAGTTGGTGACGGTGCCGGCGGCGCACAGGGCGGCGCGGCTGGGCGGGGTGCTGATGTAGCCGTGGCTGCTGGCGCTGCCGGTGCTCAGCGCGAAGGCGGACGCGACGCCGACGCCGACGACCGCGGTGGCGATCTTCTTGCGCATGGAGGACTCCTGAGGTGGGGGGCGGTCCAGGTCAGGTCTAGACCAAGCCGCACGCTAATCATGTCAACTGAGCATGTCCACATCAAAAACCGGCCAACTCGCCGATCGATTCCCGCCCAAGACCCGACAAACCGCGGCCGCCCGCCCCGCGAGGCAGCCGCACCGCGACCGGCGGCCACGATCTGACGGGGTGTCAGCCTGCTAGCCGGGTCGCGATGTCCGCGAGGTGGCGCCCCTGGTACTCGGCCGCGTCCAGGGTCGCCTTGTCCGGCCCCTGCCCGCCGCCGCTGGCCCAGCTGGTGCCGTACGGGTTGCCCCCGGCCGGGAAGAGCACCGGGTCGGTGTAGCCGGGCGGCACGATCACGCAGCCCCAGTGGTAGAAGACGTTGTTCAGGGACAGCAGCGTGGACTCCAGGCCGCCGTGCGGGTTCATCGCCGAAGTGAAGCTGGTGGCGGGCTTGTTGTGGAAGACGCCCGCCTGCCACTGCGCGCCGGTCAGGTCGATGAACTGCTTGAGCTGGGAGGTGACGTTGCCGAAGCGGGTCGGGGTGCCGAAGGCGTAGGCGGTGGCCCACTCCAGGTCTTCGAGGGTCGCCTCGGGCACCGTGTCCTTGGTGGCGTCCACGTGGGCGCGCCAGGCCGGGTTGGCGTCGATGGCCGCGTCGGGGGCGAGTTCGGGGACCCGGCGCAGGCGCACCTCCGCGTCCCGGCGCTCGGCGCCCTTGGCCACGGCCTGGGCGAGTTGGTGGACGTTCCCGGTGGCGCTGTAGTAGATGACGGCAACTCGGACGGACACGCGCACATCTCCCGCTCGCTCGACAGTCTCTTCGGTGGTGCGTCAAACGGCCCGCGGGCGGCGCGCATCGCCGCACCCGCGCGGCCCCACGCCCCAACTCTCCGCGCCCGCCCCGCCCCCGGCCGCGACCGTCGGCCCGCGCCGCCCGTGGTTCACCCGGACGGACGCGACGCGTGGGCACGGGGGCACGGGGACACGGGGGCACGGGGAGCGGGGGGCGGGGGCACGGGTCCGCACGGGACGCGGGCGCAGCACCCGGAACACGGCCCGCTCCCGCACCCGCCCAGCGCACGAACACCCCGCACCCCAGGAGGCAGTGACACACCGCCGCATCACTTCCGCAACATTCGGCCCCCATGCTGGTCGTGATCAACAAGCGCCCTCCCGCGTACGCGGAGGTTCCGGACACCGGTCGGATCGGCGCTTCAGTCGGCGTGGGGCGGGGTAGATCCCTGACGCATCGACTGTCGTGCACCTGACATACGAGACATGGGTTCACCGGTCCTGGGGCGCTGCCGCACAAGTGGGGAGGGCGATGACACGCATGCGCGTGATCCGACGTACCAGAGGTGCCGCGGTCGCGGTGGCGCTGGCGATGGCCGCGGTGGCGTGCACCGGCGGGGGCGGGGGCGGCGGGGGCACGATCTCCGACGGGCAGCACGCGACCGCGAGCAAGCGCCCGGTGAAGAAGGGCGGCACCATCACCGTCGCCGCCGTGGCGGCCACGCCCGACTTCATCTTCCCGCTGGCCCCGGCGACCAACTCCAACGGGTACAACGCCAACCTCACCGAGGCCCTGTGGCCGTATCTGGTGTACGCCGGCGACGGGGCAGCGTCGCAGGTGAACAAGGACAAGAGCCTGTTCTCCGCGCTGGAGTACTCGAACGGCGACAAGCGGGTGACGATCCACCTCAAGGACTGGAAGTGGTCGGACGGCAAGCCGATCACCAGCCGGGACTTCACGTTCGTGTACAACCTGCTCAAGGCCGACGCGAAGAACTGGCAGGCCCACCAGCCCGGGCTCTTCCCCGACGACGTCTCCAAGGTGACCACGCCCGACGCCCACACCGTGGTGCTCGATCTCACCCGGTCCTACAACCCGGACTTCTACACCGACGACGTGCTCAGCACCATCCCGCTGCTGCCCCAGCACGCGTGGGACAAGACCTCCGCCACCGGGGCGGTCGGCGACCACGACACGACCACCGCGGGCGCCCAGGCCGTCTACTCCTACCTCCAGAAGGAAGGGGCGAAGATCGGCACCTTCGCCACCAACCCGCTGTGGCAGGTGGTCGACGGTCCCTGGAAGCTCAAGGAATTCCGCAGCAACGGCTACTACAGCTACGTACCCAACCCGGCCTACTCCGGCACCTCCAAGCCCTCGGTCGACAAGCTCGTCATGCAGCCCTTCACCACCGACACCCCGGAGCTGAACGCGCTGCGCTCCGGCGGCTCCCTCGACGTGGCCGGGCTGCCGCTCAACGACGTCAAGCAGGCCCAGGCGCTGCGCTCCAGCGGCTACTCGATCGCCAGCGTGCCCATCCCCGGTGTCGCGGGCATCCTGCCCAACCTCTACAACGCCAAAGTCGGCACGGTGCTGCGGCAGTTGTACGTCCGCCAGGCGCTCCAGTACCTGATCAACGGCCCGCAGATCGTCTCGAAGGTCTACAACGGCTACGCCGACCCGGGCAGCGGGCCGGTCCCGGTGAAGGCCACCAGCACCTGGGCGACACCGCTGGAGAAGTCCGGCGGACCGTACCCGTACTCGCCCACCAAGGCCAAGGCCCTGCTCAAGGCGCACGGTTGGAAGGTGGTGCCCGGCGGCACCAGCACCTGCCAGAACCCCGGCACCGGCGCCGGCCAGTGCGGCGCGGGCATCAAGGCCGGCCAGCCGCTCACCTTCCAGCTGCTCTACTCCTCCGGCCGCGCCACCACCGACGAGCAGAACGCCGCCGTCAAGTCCTCCGAGGCGCAGGCGGGCATCACCCTTAACCTCAAGGCCGAGCCGTTCAACACGCTGATCGGCACCATCGGCACCTGCACCGCCGCCTCCCACCCGTCCTCGACGTGCGGCTGGCAGCTGGCCGACTTCGGCTACGAGCCCTACTCGCTCTACCCCAACGGCACCGGCTTCTTCGACACCGGCGGCTCCGGCAACTACGGCGGCTACTCCGACCCCACCATGGACAAGCTGATCAAGGCCACGGAGTACGGCTCGTCGAAGGCGGCGTTCTCCACCTACGAGGACTACGCCGCCCGCCAACTCCCCTGGCTGTGGGTGCCGTTGCGCAGCAGCCTGCTGGTGTACCGGAGCAAGCTCCAAGGTGTCGTGCCGCTCAACCCGTTCTCCGGGACGATCGACTACGAGGACTGGGCCTACACCTCATGACGGGCACACGGTGACGGCCTACCTGCTGCGCCGGACCGGGCAGGCGGTCGTGGTGGTGATCGGCGTGATGGTGGTGACCTTCGCGCTGATCCACCTCGAGCCGGGCAGCGCGGCCCGCGCCAGCCTCGGCATGCGGGCCAACTCCGAGCGGATCGCGGTCTTCAACGCCGCCAACGGCCTCGACAAGCCGCTGGCCGTGCAGTTCCTGACCTTCGTCAAGCAGGCGGCGCAGGGCAACTTCGGCACGTCCTACTCGATGCACCAGCCGGTGTCCACGCTGATCGCGCAGCGGCTGCCGCGCGACGCGGTGCTGCTCGGGCTGTCCACGGTGCTGGCGCTGGCGGTCGCGCTGCCGATGGGCATCTACCAGGCCCTGCGGCGCGACCGGGCGGTGGACCACGCGCTGACGGTGGTGTCGTTCGTGCTGTACTCGATGCCGGACTTCTTCTTCGCGCTGCTGCTGGTCGCGCTCTTCTCGGTGCAGCTGCACCTGCTGCCCTCCCAGGCGCCGCAGGCGGAGTCGGTCGGCGGCATCCTGTCCGACCCGCGCGGGCTGGTGCTGCCGGTGGTGACGCTCTGCCTGGTCACGGTGGCGGGTTTCAGCCGCTACATGCGCTCCTCGGCGATCAGCACCCTCGCGCAGGACTACGTCCTGGTGGCCCGCGCGAAGGGGCTGCCCGAGGGGCTGGTGCTGCGCCGGCACGTGCTGCGCAACTCACTGCTGCCGATCATCACCCTGCTCGGGCTGGCGGCCCCGGCCATCGTCACCGGTGCGGTGATCGCCGAGTCGGTCTTCAACTACCCGGGGATGGGGCTGATGTTCTACCAGGCGGCCACCGGCAAGGACTATCCGGTGCTGCTCGCCTCGACGCTCGTGGTCGGCGTCGCCACCGTCGTCGCCAGCCTGCTCGCCGACATCGCCTACAGCCTCCTCGACCCGCGGATACGCTATGACCACCCATGACACCGGGCCCGCTGGCATCGGGCCCGCCCCGGCGCCCGCGCCGGAAGCCGGCGCCCTCGCCGTCCGGCGCGGCTCCGGCCGCCTGTCGGCCGCCGCCTTCCTGCGCGACCCGCGCGCCCTGATCGGGCTCGGCGTGGTGGCGGTGGTCGCCGCCTTCTGCTTCCTCGGGCCGCTGCTCTACCGGACCGACCAGGTCACCGTCCACCTCGACCTCGCCGAACTGCCGCCCGGCGGCGGGCACCCGCTCGGCACCGACGCCTCCGGCTACGACGTCCTGGGACGCCTCATGGCCGGCGGCCGCTCCTCGCTCGAACTCGGCTTCGCGGTCGCGCTGGCCACCACCTTCATCGGCACCCTGTACGGCGCGTTCGCCGGGTACTTCGGGGGGTTCGTGGACGCGGTGATGATGCGGGCGGTCGACACCTTCCTCGCCCTGCCCGGGCTGGTGCTGCTGCTCATCGTGGTCAGCATGTTCACCCCGTCGCTGGGGCTGATCATCGTGGTGCTGTCGCTGCTGTCCTGGCTGGGCTCGGCGCGGCTGGTGCGCGGCGAGGTACTGACCCTGCGCACCCGGGAGTTCGTGCAGGCGGCGCGGATGATGGGCGGCACCGGGCGGCGGATCGTCGTGCGCCACCTGGTGCCGAACGCGGCCGGGGTGATCATCGTCAGCGCCACCTTCACCGTCGCCGACTCGATCCTCACCCTGTCCACGCTGAGCTTCCTCGGCCTCGGCCTGCCGCCGCCGCACGCCGACTGGGGCACCATGCTCACCGGCGGCCTCGACTACCTCTACGACGGCTACTGGTGGCTGGTGTACCCGCCCGCGGTGGTCCTGATCATCACCGTGGTCGCCTTCAACCTGATCGGCGACGCGGTCCACGACGCGCTGGACGTCCGGCAGCACCGCTCCTGACCGCACCGCACCGCTCCCCCGCCGCCGCCGGCGACGAATCGAGGAACACCATGGCCGCCCTGCTCCAGGTCCGGAACCTGACCACCCGCATCCGCACCAGCCGCGGTGTCGTACGGGCGGTGGAGGACGTCTCCTTCGACCTCGCGGAAGGCGAGACGCTGGGCCTGGTCGGCGAGTCCGGCAGCGGCAAGTCCATGACCGGGCTGTCGCTGATGGGGCTGCTGCCGCCCGGCGGCCGCATCGAGGACGGCTCCTCGGTGCGGCTTTCGGGCCGCGAACTGGTCGGGCTGCCGGCCCGGGAGCTGCGCGCGGTGCGCGGCAACGAGATCGCGATGGTCTTCCAGGACCCGATGACCTCGCTCGACCCCACCAAGACCATCGGCCACCAAGTCGCCGAGCCGGTCCTGCTGCACCGCGGCGGCACCCGCGCCGAGGCCGCCGACCGCGCCGCGGAGGTCCTCGGCCTGGTCGGGCTGCCGCACCCGCGCGAACGGCTCGGCGACTACCCGCACCAGCTGTCGGGCGGGCTGCGCCAGCGCGTGCTGATCGCGATGGCGCTGGCCAACGAGCCGCGCGTGCTCATCGCCGACGAGCCCACCACCGCGCTCGACGTCACCATCCAGGCGCAGATCCTCACCCTGCTCGCCGACCTGCGGGCCCGGCTGGGCATGGCGATGATCCTCATCACCCACGACATGGGGGTCACCGCCGGGCACGCCGACCGGGTCAACGTGATGTACGCCGGGCGGATCGCCGAGAGCACCGGCACGGACCGGCTCTTCCACGGCATGCGCCACCCCTACACCCAGAGCCTGCTGGCCTCGGTGCCGCGGCTGGACCAGGACCCGGCCCGGCAGCTGCCGACCATCCCGGGCCTGCCGCCGGACCTGACCGGCCCGTCGACCGGCTGCGCGTTCGCCGACCGCTGCGCGCATGCCACCGACCGCTGCCGCACCGAGCAGCCCGCGCTCACCGGGCCGCCCGAGCACCGCTTCGCCTGCTGGCACCCGGTGGACGGGCCGCGCCCGCAAGGCGACCTGCCCGCCGTACCGCGCCCGGCGGCCCGTCCGAAGAGCGTGCCCGCCGAACCGAAGAGCGCGGCCGCCGAACCGAAGAGCGCTGCGGCCGGGCCGAAGAGCGCACCCGAGGCCGTGGACGCCCCGGACTCCCCCGCCCGGCCGCTGCTCGAAGCACGCGGCCTGGTACGTCAGTTCGCGGTGGGCGGGGCGCACCTGCCCGGGCGCGGCCGGCGGGTCGTGCACGCCGTCTCCGATGTCTCCTTCACCCTCGGCCACGGCGAGACCTTCGGCCTGGTCGGCGAGTCCGGCTGCGGCAAGACCACGCTCGGCCGCCTGCTGGTCGGCCTGGACCGGCCCGACGCCGGCACCGTCACCCTGGAGGGCACCGACCTCGGGGCGTTGCGCGGCCGGGAGCTGCGGCGCCGCCGGCAGGACCTCCAGATGGTCTTCCAGGACCCCTTCTCCTCGCTCGACCCGAGGATGCGGGTCGGCAGCATCCTGCGCGAGCCGCTGCGCATCCAGGGCATCGGCACCGCACGCGAGCAGCGCGCGCGGGTCGCGGAACTCCTCGCCGAGGTCGGGCTGCCCGCCCGCGGGCTCGACCTGTTCCCGCACGAGTTCTCCGGCGGCCAGCGCCAACGCGTCGGCCTGGCCCGGGCGCTGGCGCTCAGCCCCCGGCTGGTCGTCGCCGACGAGCCGGTCTCCGCGCTCGACGTGTCCGTCCGCGCGCAGGTGCTCAACCTGATGAAGCGGCTCCAGGCGTCGCACGGCCTGTCGTACGTGGTGATCTCGCACGACCTCGCGGTGGTGCGCTACCTCGCCGACCGGATCGGGGTGATGTATCTCGGCCGGCTGGTCGAGGTCGGCAGCGCCGACGACATCCACCTGCGCGCCGCCCACCCCTACACCGCGGGCCTGCTGAGCGCCGTGCCGGTGCCGGACCCGGCGGCCGAGCGGGCCAAGCACGGCACCGGCGTCAGCGGAGAGCTGCCGAGCCCCGCCGCGCCGCCGTCCGGCTGCCGATTCCGCACCCGCTGCCCGCTGGCCACCGACCGATGCGCCGAGCAGGAGCCCGCCCCGCGCTCCTTCGGCCCCGGCCACACCGCGGCCTGCCACCATCCGCTGCGCGAGCCCGTGCCCGCCGAGCCGCTGCCCGCCTCGGCCTGAGCTCCTGCCGGACCCCCCGGCTCGTCACGGCTCCAGGCCGGCCGCCCGCCCGGACGGGGGCTGCTCGCGGTCCAGCCGCAGTGCCGCCTCGACCAGCTCGACCGTGTCCAGGGCGGGCAGCCGCGCCATCGGCACCCACGCGGCGCGGTCGGTGGAGCCGTCGGCCTCGTCGCGCAGCTCACCGCCGACCACATGGACCCGGTAGACGATCCGCAGCCCCTGGAAGGCGTCCACCACACCGGAGTCCAGGACCCGGCTGCCGCGGAAGGAGTCGATGCCCAGCAGCCGGTCGACGGCGACCTGGTAGCCCGTCTCCTCCTCGACCTCGCGCACGACCGCGTCGTAGGGGTCCTCGCCGGGTTCGAGCCCGCCGCCCGGCATCGTCCACGCCGCCGGCTTGTCCTCGTACGGCCGCAGGTGCGACAGCAGGAGCAGGCCGTCGCGCACGCACACCCCGTACGCCGCCACCCGCAGCCGGTGCCGTACCTCCACCGGCGGCGCGCCGCCCGCCGGTTCCCGGCCGCCGCCGTCCGCCGCCGTTCCGGCCTCCGCTGGTCCTGTCGCCGTCATCGCCCGTCCTCCGCCCGCGAGTTGTGCCGCCACCGCGTCAAAGGGGTGATCGTCGCACAGCTTCGGGCGGCGGCGCCCGCGGGTTATCACGGGTCGGGCACCGGGGACGCGC
>NZ_JBYIRM010000073.1:0-8260 GCF_057708105.1 Actinacidiphila sp. bgisy144
CCTGGCCTTGGCCTTGGGTGCTGATGAACCCGAGGTCCGCATCAGTTCCGGGGATGGGACTGTGGTGGTGTTCGGGCGTCGGCTGGTCCGGGTGGGTGCGTCGGGTGAGTTGGTGTTGCCTGGTGGTTCGGGTTGGCGGGTGGAGGTGGAGGAGCCGGGTGATCTGGGCAGTGCTGCGGTGGTCGATGTTCCCGAGGCGGGCGCTGTGTTGTTGCCGGGTCAGGTCCGGGTGGGTCTGCGGGCGGCGGGTGTGAACTTCCGCGATGTGGTTGCCGGTCTGGGAATGGTTGCGGACGGCCGGATGCTCGGTGGGGAAGGCGCGGGGGTGGTGCTGGAGACCGGTCCCGGGGTGGATGGTCTGGTGGTGGGTGAGTCGGTGATGGGTTTGGTGCCGGGGTGGGGGCCGGTGGGGGTGGTGGACAGGCGGCTGGTGGCTGCGGTGCCGCGGGGGTGGTCGTTCCAGGAGGCTGCTGCGGTGCCGGTGGGGTTCTTGACGGCGTTTTATGCGTTGCGGGATCTGGCTCAGGTCCGTCCGGGTGAGCGGGTGTTGATCCATGCCGGGACCGGCGGGGTGGGTACGGCTGCGGTGCAGTTGGCTCAGGAATGGGGTTTGGAGGTCTTCGCGACCGCGAGTCCGGCGAAGCAGGCGGCGTTGCGGGCGATGGGCATCGATGAGAGCCACATCGCCTCGACACGCGATCTGGCGTTTGGTGAGCGGTTCTTGGCCGTGACCGGTGGTGCGGGTATGGATGTGGTCGTTAATGCTCTGGCGGGGGAGTTCACGGATGCCTCGCTGCGGTTGTTGCCGCGTGGTGGTCGGTTCGTCGAGATGGGCAAGACCGATATCCGCAACCCCGAGCAGGTCACCCAGACATACCCCGGGGTGATCTACCAGGCCTTCGATCTGATGGATGCCGGTGTGCCGCGGATCGCGGAGATGCTCGCTGAGCTCGGGGTGATGTTCGAGGCGGGGACGCTGACTCCGCCGCCGGTGACGTGTTTCGAGTTGTCGCAGGCGGTCGGGGCATTGCGGTATCTGCAGGCTGCCCGGCATGTGGGCAAGGTTGTGCTGAACGTCCCCGCCGCCTGGGACCCGCAGGGCACCGTCCTGGTCACCGGTGGGACGGGGACGTTGGGTGGGGAGTTGGCCCGGCACCTGGTCACCGTGCGTGGTATGCGGCACTTGGTGTTGGTGTCGCGGCGCGGCCCGGCCGCACCGGGCGCGGCGCGTCTGGTTGCGGAGTTGGCTGAGCTGGGTGCGGAGGTGCGGGTGGTGGCCGGCGATGCCGCCGACCGTGATGCTCTCGCCTCGGTCTTGGCCAAGATTGCGGTGGAGCGGCCGTTGACGGCGGTGGTGCATGCCGCCGGTGTGATCGATGACGCGACGGTCGAGTCGTTGACGCCGCAGCGGATGGTGCCGGTGCTGTCGGCGAAGGTTGACGCGGCGTGGAACCTGCATGAGCTGACGGAGGACATGGGACTGGCCGGGTTCGTGCTGTACTCCTCGGCCGCGGCGGTCATGGGCAGCGCGGGACAAGGCAGTTACGCCGCCGCCAACGCGTTCCTGGACGCCCTGGCGGTCTATCGCCGGGATCGGCATCTGGCCGGTCAGTCGTTGGCGTGGGGCCTGTGGGAACAGACCTCGGAGATGACCGGGCATCTCAACGGCACCGGTATGTCCCGTCTGCGCCGCGGCGGTGTTCAGCCGTTGACGACGGAGCAGGGTCTGGCGTTGTTCGAGGCCGCGGTTGCGTGGGGCGCGCCGTTGGCGGTCCCGACCCGCCTCGACCTGACGGGGCTGTCTCGTGGAGGTCGGCCGGTGCCCGCGCTACTGCGGGGTCTGGCTGGGGGCGCTCCCGCCCGCCCGACCGCATCCGTGGCCGCGGACGCGGGTGGCCTGGCGGTCCGGTTGGCCGCGCTCGGTCCGGCCGATCGCGAGCAGGAAGTCCTACAGGTCGTTCGGGCCGCCGCGGCCGTTGTCCTGGGCCACGCCCGGCCCGGGGACATCGATCCACAGCGGGCCTTCAAGGACATGGGCATCGACTCGCTGACCGCGCTGGAGCTCCGCAACCGGCTCGCGGCCGAGACCGGCCTGAGCCTTCCCGCAACCCTGATCTTCGACTACCCCGTCCCGCTGGAACTTGCTAGGTATCTGGTCGCAGAGGCATGTGGGACCGACGGCGTGGCCACTGTATCCGCGGTCCGTGTCGGGGTGGATGAGCCGGTGGCGATTGTGGGGATGGGTTGTCGGTTCCCGGGTGGGGTGGAGGACCCGGAGGGTTTCTGGCGGTTGGTTGCGGAAGGCTCCGATGCGATGTCGGGGTTCCCGGCGAACCGTGGCTGGGACGTGGCCGGCCTGCCGGACCCGGATTCCGGTGATGGGGGTGCGGGTTATGCCCAGGTGGGTGGGTTCTTGGAGGGTGCGGGTGGGTTCGATGCGGAGTTCTTTGGGATCAGTCCGCGTGAGGCGTTGGGGATGGATCCGCAGCAGCGGGTGTTGTTGGAGACGTGTTGGGAGGCGTTGGAGGACGCGGGCATAGCGCCGGGGACGTTGCGGGGCACGGACACGGGGGTTTATGCCGGCATCATCGCGTCGGGGTATCGGGTCGGTGGGCAGGACGGTGCGGGTGGTTACGGGCTGACGGGGACGACGGCGAGTGTGGCGTCGGGGCGGGTGGCGTATGCGCTGGGGTTGCAGGGTCCTGCGGTTTCGATTGATACGGCGTGTTCGTCGTCGTTGACGGCGATTCACCTGGCGGCGCAGGCGTTGCGGTCGGGGGAGTGTGGGATCGCGTTGGCCGGTGGTGTCACGGTGATGGCTTCGCCTGGGACGTTCACGGAGTTTGCGCGGCAGCGGGGATTGGCCAGCGATGGGCGGTGCAAGCCGTTCGCGGAGGCGGCTGATGGCACCGGGTGGGGTGAGGGCGTTGGCGTCGTGGTGCTGGAGCGGTTGTCGGACGCTCGCGCGCGCGGGCACCGGGTGCTGGCGGTGGTAGCCGGTAGCGCGATCAACCAGGACGGGGCGAGTAACGGTCTGTCGGCGCCGAACGGTCCCTCCCAGCAGCGGGTGATCCAGCAGGCGTTGGCAAGCGCGGGTCTGGCGGCTGGTGATGTGGATGTGGTCGAGGCGCACGGCACCGGCACGGCGTTGGGTGATCCGATCGAGGCACAAGCGCTGCTGGCCACGTACGGGCAGGATCGTGATCCGGCGCGTCCGTTGTTGCTGGGGTCGGTGAAGTCGAATATCGGTCACACGCAGGCGGCTGCCGGTGTCGCGGGTGTGATCAAGATGGTGCAGGCGATGCGGCACGGGATACTGCCGCAGACCCTGCACGTCGACGCCCCGTCTTCCCACGTCGACTGGTCGGCCGGAGCAGTCGAGCTGCTGACCGCCCCGCGTGAGTGGCCGGCGGGTTCTGGTCCGCGGCGGGCGGGTGTGTCGGCGTTCGGGATCAGCGGCACCAACGTCCACCTCATCCTCGAGCAGCCTGCAGAGGATGTCCCTGCCCTGGACGTCCCTGCCGTGGAGGCTCCTACCCAGGATGGGCCGGAGTCTGCGGGTGCGGTGGCGTGGGTGGTATCGGCGCGGTCTGATGCGGCGTTGGTGGCGCAGGCGGGTCGGTTGGCTGAGTTCGTCGACGCTCGCCCTGAGGTCTCGGTCGGGGATGTGGCGTTGTCGTTGGCGGTGACGCGGACGACGGGGTTCTCGCACCGGCTTGCGGTGGTCGGCCGGGACCGTGGCCAGTTGCTGGAGGGGCTGGCTGCTGCCGCGTCGGGGCGGGAGTCGGCCGGGGTGGTGGCGGGGGTTGCTGGTTCTGTGTCGCGGCCGGTGTTTGTGTTTGCGGGGCAGGGTGCGCAGTGGGTGGGGATGGGGGTGCGGTTGTGGGAGGAGGAGCCGGTGTTCGCGGCGGCGATGGAGCGGTGCGCGGCGGCGTTGGAGCCGTTTGTTGGTTGGCGGTTGCGTGAGGTGTTGGGGGATGAGGGGTTGTTGTCGCGGGTGGAGGTGGTGCAGCCGGCGTCGTGGGCGGTGATGGTGAGTTTGGCCGCGTTGTGGCGTTCGGTGGGGGTGGAGCCGGCTGCGGTGGTGGGTCATAGTCAGGGGGAGATCGCGGCGGCGTGTGTGGCGGGTGGGTTGTCGTGGGAGGACGGCGCGCGGGTGGTGGCGTTGCGTAGTCGGGCGTTGGCCGGGCATCTGGCGGGCACGGGCGGGATGGTGTCGGTGCCGGCCGGTCTGGCCGAGGTGGGGGAGTGGATTGCCCGCTGGGAAGGGGACTTGTCGATCGCGGCGGTCAACGCTCCCCGCCAGGTCGTGGTGGCCGGCGCCGCCCATGCGTGTGCGGAGTTCGCGGAGGCGTTCGCGGAGCGCGGGGCGCGACGGATCGCGGTCGACTACGCCTCCCACACCGCGCATGTCGAGGCGGTGAGGGAGAGTCTGGCTGAGGATCTGGCGGGACTGTCCCCGGTCAGTGGTGCGGTGCCGTTTTATTCGACGCTTGAGGGGCGGGTGGTGGATACCGCCCAGCTGGATGGGGGGTATTGGTATCGGAATTTGCGGGAGCCGGTGCGGTTTGGTGAGGTTGTTGCCGGGTTGGTGGCTGAGGGGCATCGGGTGTTTGTGGAGGTCAGTCCGCATCCGGTGTTGGGTATGGCGGTTGCGCAGGCGGGTGAGGGCCTGGTCGCGGCGGCCAGTTTGCAGCGTGGTGATGGCGGCCGGGACCGTTGGTTGACCGCACTGGCGGGCGCTTGGTCGGCGGGCGTGGAGGTGGACTGGGCCGCGGTGACCGCTGATGAGGGTCGGGCGGTGAAGGTTGGGCTGCCGACGTATGCGTTTCAGCGGCAGCACTACTGGCCGAAGGCCGCTGTGGGGGCGGGGAGTCTGCCGTCGGCGGGTGTGCAGGCCGCTGGGCATGCGTTGTTGGCGGCTGCGGTGTGGCTGGCTGATGGTGATGGGTTGGTGTTGACGGGTCGGTTGTCGCTGGCTGCGATGCCGTGGCTGGCCGACCACGCGGTCCACGGCACGGTGCTGCTACCCGGCACCGCATTCGTCGACCTGGCCGTCCACGCCGGGGACCTGGCGGGGTGCGGTGTCCTGGAGGAACTGACGCTCCAGGAGCCCCTGGTCCTTCCCGCCTCTGGCGGCGTGCAGTTGCAGGTCCGTGTCGGTGACGGCGATGGTCCGCGAACGGTCACGGTCTCCTCTCGCGAGGGGGAGGGCGAGTGGGTGCGGCACGCGGTGGGCGAGTTGGCCCCGGCCGGCATTGAGCCGGCTCCGGCTCCGCTGTCCGTTTGGCCGCCGGCGGGTGCGGTGTCGGTTCCGGTCGACGATGCCTACGACAGGTTGGCTCGGCAGGGTTACGGTTACGGTCCGGCGTTCCAGGGGCTGCGGCAGGTGTGGAGGGCCGGGGACACGGTCTATGCCGAGGTGGAGCTGCCCCAGAGCGCGGATGCGGATGTTGCGGGGTTTGGTCTGCATCCCGCTCTGCTTGATGCCGCTCTGCACGGTCTTCTGGCTGCCGGTGGTAGCAACGGCAACGGTGGGGGGACGGGGTTGCCGTTCGTGTGGTCGGGGGTGCGGCTGCTGGCGGGCGGTGCCCGCCACCTGCGGGTGGTGCTGGCGCCCGGGTCGGGCGGGGTCTCGGTCACGGCTTTCGATGCTGTCGGTGAACCCGTCTTGCAAGCACGGTCGCTGGCGTTGCGTGAGGTTCCGGCTGGTCTGCTCACTGGGGCCGGTGGGCAGGTGCGGCAGTCGCTGTTCACCGTCGATTGGGTTCCGCTGCCTGCCCCGCAGACCCCTGACACCGCCGTGGTGCAGTGGGTGCGGCATGGTGAGTCGGTCGGGTCCGAGGTGGCTCCGGTGGTGGTGGCGCCAGTGCCGGCTGCCCCATCGGGGGTTTCGGCGCCGCAGGCGGCCCACCAGGCTGCTGTGACGGTGTTGGGTTGGGTGCAGGAGTGGCTGGCCGATTCCGAGACGGACAATGCGCGGTTGGTGGTCTGGACCCAGGGTGTGGCCACCGGGCAGGATCTGGCGGGCGCGGCGGTGGTGGGTTTGGTGCGTTCGGCGCAGTCGGAGCATCCGGGGCGTGTGCTGCTGGTCGACGTCGACCCGGCCACCGACCTGGACCCGACCCGGGACGTTGACGTGGACACCGTGCTGGCTGCGGTGCTGGGTGCTGATGAGCCGGAGGTCCGCATCCGCCCTGCTACTGCTGACGGCGGGACCGTGGTGTTCGGGCGTCGGCTGGTCCGGGCGGGTGCGTCCGGGGATTTGGCGCTTCCCGCTGGTTCGGGTTGGCGGGTGGAGGTGGCGGAGCCGGGTGATCTGGGCAGTGCTGCTGTGGTCGATGCTCCCGAGGCGGGCGTGGCGTTGTTGCCGGGTCAGGTCCGGGTGGGCCTGCGCGCGGCGGGCGTGAACTTCCGCGATGTGGTCGCCGGTCTGGGAATGGTTGCGGACGGCCGGATGCTGGGCGGGGAAGGCGCGGGCGTGGTGCTGGAGATCGGTCCCGGAGTCACCGGCCTGGTTGTGGGTGAGCCGGTGATGGGTTTGGTGCCGGGGTGGGGGCCGGTGGGGGTGGTGGACAGTCGACTGCTTGCTGCGGTGCCGCGGCGGTGGTCGTTCCAGGAGGCTGCTGCGGTGCCGGTGGGGTTCTTGACGGCGTTTTATGCGCTGCGGGACTTGGCTCAGGTCCGTCCGGGTGAGCGGGTGTTGATCCATGCCGGGACCGGCGGGGTGGGCACGGCTGCGGTGCAATTGGCTCAGGAATGGGGTTTGGAGGTTTTCGCCACCGCGAGTCCGGCGAAGCAGGCCGCGTTGCGGGCGATGGGCATCGATGAGAGCCACATTGCGTCGACGCGGGATCTGGCGTTCTGCGAGCGGTTCTTGGCCGTGACCGGTGGCGAAGGCATGGACGTGGTCGTCAACGCCTTGGCGGGAGAGTTCACGGATGCCTCGCTGCGGTTGCTGCCGCGCGGGGGTCGGTTCGTCGAGATGGGCAAGACCGATATCCGTGATGCCGAGCAGGTCGCCCAGGCATACCCGGGAGTGGTCTACCGAGCATTCGACCTGATGGACCCTGGTCTGGACCGGATCGGGGAGATGTTCGCTGAGCTCGGGGTGATGTTCGAGGCCGGGGCGCTGAAGCCGCCGCCGGTGACGTGTTTCGAGTTGTCGCAGGCGGTCGCGGCATTGCGTCATCTGCAGGCTGCCCGGCACATCGGCAAGGTCGTACTGAACGTCCCCGCCCAGTGGGACCCAAACGGCACCGTCCTGGTCACCGGCGGGACGGGGACCCTGGGTGGGGAACTGGCTCGGCACCTGGTCACCGTGCGTGGTATGCGGCATGTGGTGTTGTTGTCGCGGCGCGGTCCGGCGGCGCCGGGCGCGGCTGGTCTGGTCGCGGAGTTGGCTGAGCTGGGTGCTGAGGTGCGGGTGGTGGCCGGTGATGCCGCCGACCGGGATGCCCTCGCCTCGGTGCTGGCCAAGGTTGCGGTGGAGCGTCCGTTGACGGCGGTGGTGCATGCCGCCGGGGTGATCGACGACGCCACCGTGGAGTCGTTGACGCCGCAGCGGATGCTGCCGGTGCTGTCGGCGAAGGCTGACGCGGCGTGGAACCTGCACGAGCTGACCGAGGACGCGGGCTTGGCCGGGTTCGTGTTGTACTCCTCGGCCGCGGCGGTCATGGGCAGCGCGGGGCAAGGCAGCTACGCGGCGGCGAACGCGTTCCTGGACGCGTTGGCCGTCTATCGCCGGGATCGGCATCTGGCTGGTCAGTCGCTGGCGTGGGGGCTGTGGGACCAGACCTCGGAGATGACCGAGCAGCTGGAGGGCGCGGGTCGGTCTCGTCTGCGCCGCGGCGGTGTTCAGCCGTTGACGACGGAGCAGGGTTTGGCGTTGTTCGAGGCTGCTTCCGCGTGGGGTGCGCCGTTGGCGGTCCCGGCCCGCCTGGAGCTGACGGGGCTGTCTCGTGGAGGTCGGCCGGTGCCCGCACTGCTGCGCGGCTTGGCTGCCGGTGGTGTCTCCGCACGCCCGACGGCAGCCGTGGCCGCGGACGTAGGTGGCTTGGCGGCTCGGTTGGCCCCGCTCTCTCCCGTGGAGCGTGAGCAGGAAGTCCTGCAGACCGTTCAGGAGGCCACCGCTGTTGTGCTTGGTCATGCCAGCTCGGCTGAGATCGACTCCGAGCGGGCGTTCCGTGAGATGGGCATCGACTCGCTGACCGCGCTGGAGCTCCGCAACCGGCTGGTTGCGGAGACCGGATTGAGTCTT
>NZ_JBYIRM010000074.1:0-7671 GCF_057708105.1 Actinacidiphila sp. bgisy144
TGGCCGACGGGGCCTGGCACCCCCGGGTGTTGCGTCTTGCGGCGGGGCTGCCGGCTGTGGCGGGAAGGGCCGCAGGTGGGCAGGGGCGCGAGGAACTGCGCGACCAACCACACCCCACCCGCACACAAACCCACCACCGCAAGGGGCACTCCCCCAGGGGCGCGGGGAACTGCGCGACCAGCCACGACGCGCCTCGGCCCGGCCACCCACATGGCCCCCCACCCCCGTTCCCGCCCCCGACCCGCGTCCGCGCCCCCGTCCCGCGGGAACGGCGAACCGCCCACCCGCCAAGCCCCGCCGGCAAGGCGTTCAGCGGGGCAACGCGGCAATGCGGTCGTGAAAGGCACGTACGGCGACCGTGTCGCGGAAGGGCTCGAGCCGTTGCCGGAAGTCCCGCACATACTCGGCGGCCCGCACCGACCTCATCTCGCTCGCCCCCCGCACCACCTCCACCCCGTGCGCACACGCCGCCTCCACCTCGCCGAGCCCGAGCCGCGCACACGCCAGCACCGTGCGGCAGAACAACCGGCTGCGCGCGTACGCCGCCGCCCTCAGCTGGAGCGACCGCTCGGCGTACTGCACCGCCGCCCGGTACTGCCGCAGGTCCCGATGGCAGTGCGCGAACTCGTCCGCGAGCTGCGCCTCGTCGAAGAAGCGCACCCACCCGGGCACCTCGTCCCCGCCGCGGGCGGCGGCCAGCGACCGCTCGGCCCGCGCCAGCGCCGCCGCACAGGCCCGCGCCTCCCCGAGCAGCCCGTGCCCGCGCGCCTCGGCCGCGTGCAGCAGCGCGTGGACGACCGCGGGTGCCGCGGACCCGACCCCCTGCTGCGCGACCCGGGCGAGCTGCACCGCCTCCCGCCCGTGCCCGAGGTAGACGGCCTGGCGGCTCATCGTCACCAGGACGTAGCTGCCGTAGGCCCGGTCCCCCGCCGCCTGCGCCAGCCGCAGCGCCTGCACGAAGTACCGCTGCGCGAGGCCGTGTGCCCCGATGTCGTAGGAGGTCCACCCGGCGAGCCGGGTGAGGTCGGCGACGGAGGCGAACAGCCGGCGGCCGAGCGCCTCGCCGTAGGAGCCGCGCAGCAGCGGCTCGGCCTCGTGCTCCAGGTAGCGGACCAGGGCCTGCCGGGCGTGCCCGCCGCCGTACGCGTGGTCGAGGGAGCGGAAGAGGTCGCCCACGGCCCGTACGGCCGCGATGTCGCCCGCGCCGACCCGCCCGGCCGCGCCGCCCCCGGACGCGGGCCCGGTACCGCCGAGCACGACGAACGGCTCGCCGTCCCCCGGCCCGCGCCCCTGCACCGGCACCCGCGCGCCCCGCCCCGGCCACGCCCCCGGGGCCGGTGCTCCGCCGCCCGGTTCGGCGGGCGGCGGCGCACCCGAGGGCGCCGCCAGGCCCCCCGGCGGCGCCCCCTGCCCCACCCGCTCGTCGGCCCGCCCGATCAGCCAGTCCCGGCTGGGCACCACCAGTCCCGCCGGGGTGAACGCGATCTTCCGCAGCTCGGCCTGGTTCCCGGTGTCCTTGCGCCACAGCCCGCTGACGATGTCCACCGCCTCCTCGGGCGTGGCCGCGTACTCCAGGCCCGCGTAGACCGGCGCGCACGCGTCCAGCCCGAGGTCGGGGGCGGCCAGCCGGCGGCCGAGGCGCTGCGTGAAGACCTCGGCGATCAGCGCGGGGGTGGTGCCGCGCGGCTGCTGGCCGCGCAGCCAGCGGGTGATGGACGTCTTGTCGTAGCGGAGGTCGAGCCCGTGCTCGACGCCGAGCTGGTTGACCCGGCGGGCGAGTCCCGCGTGCGAGAAGCCTGCCTCCGCGATGATCTCCGCGAGTTTGGTGTTGGCCCGGTGGTGCCGTTCGGTACGCGCAGTACGTTCGGTACGTTCGGTACGCGCCTGGCGGGGCGCCTCGCTGGTCGGAAGGTTCGGCGTTCGCTGCGTGGGGCGGTCCGTCATCGGCAGTACGGTCCACTTCCTCTGGGCGGTGAGACAGGATCGGCGCGAATGTAACGGTCAGTGCTGGGAAGCTCACCGTAAGAGCCGGATATTCGCCCGAACGGGCTACGAGTAGCGGCATTCCGGACACACCCGGCGCGGCTGGATTCCGCCGCCCCGCAGCGTTGTCCACAGCCGCGCGGAGCCCGCGGCACGCCCGCCCCGCGCGCCGCCGTACAGTTGCTGAGGTGCGTACGGCCGCACCACCAGCCGCGGCCCGCAGCGCGCCTCCGTCGCGCACCGCAGAGGAGTAGGAGTAGCCGTGAGCGAACTGCGCTTCGTCCACCTGGGGTTCGGCGCCGAAGCCGTCGAGTACGAATCGGCGTGGCAGGAGCAGCGCCGTGTGCACGCGGCCCGGTTCCTCGACGAGGTGCCCGACACCTGCCTGCTGCTCGAACACCCGCCGGTCTACACCGCCGGCCGCCGCACCGCGGACAGCGAACGCCCGCTCGACGGCACCCCGGTGATCGACGTGGACCGCGGCGGCAAGATCACCTGGCACGGCCCGGGCCAGCTCGTGGGCTATCCGATCATGAAGCTGCCCCGCCCGGTCGACGTGGTCGCCCACGTCCGCCGGCTGGAGGACGCGCTGATCGCGGTGGCCGCCGACTTCGGCGTGGCGACCTCCCGCGTGGAGGGGCGCAGCGGCGTGTGGGTGCTGGGCGACCCGGTGCCGCAGCAGCCCGGCGGCCTGACCCTGGACTTCGACCCGCGGCTGGCCGACGAGGAGTTCGACCCGCGGCTGAGCGGCCCGGAGTACGCCCCGTCGAACGCCGGACAGCGCCGTGAGGACCGCAAGCTCGCGGCGATCGGCATCCGCGTCGCCAAGGGCGTGACCATGCACGGCTTCGCGCTCAACTGCGACCCGGACAACACCTGGTTCGACCGGATCGTGCCGTGCGGCATCCGCGACGCGGGCGTCACCTCGCTCTCCGCCGAGCTGGGCCGGGACGTCACCGTGGCGGAGGTGCTGCCGGTGGTCGAGAAGCACCTGGCCGCGGTGCTCGGCAGCGCGGTGCTGCTGCCCCGCGCGGTGTAGGCGGAAGCAGGGAATGCCTTCTCCATGCCGCGGGTTGCACGGAGGACAGGCCATGGGAAGCACGGGCGTACGCTGGTGTTCGCCGTAGAATCGAAGCTTTAGAGGGAGCCGGTCGTGTCCGCAGTCGCACCCGACGGACGCAAGATGCTGCGCCTTGAGGTCCGCAACAGCCAGACCCCCATCGAGCGCAAGCCCGAGTGGATCAAAACCCGGGCGAAGATGGGTCCCGAGTACACACAGATGCAGAAACTCGTGAAGAGCGAGGGCCTGCACACCGTGTGCCAGGAGGCGGGCTGTCCCAACATCTACGAATGCTGGGAGGACCGCGAGGCGACCTTCCTCATCGGCGGCGACCAGTGCACCCGGCGCTGCGACTTCTGCCAGATCGACACCGGCAAGCCGCTGGCCCTGGACCGGGACGAGCCGCGCCGGGTCGGCGAGTCCGTGCTCACCATGGACCTGAACTACGCCACGATCACCGGTGTCGCGCGCGACGACCTCGAGGACGGCGGCGCCTGGCTCTACGCGGAAACGGTCCGCCGCATCCACGCGATGACCGCCGAGCGCCCCGGCGGCCGTACGAAGGTCGAGCTGCTCATCCCCGACTTCAACGCCGAGCCCGCCCAGCTCGCCGAGGTCTTCGGCGCCCGCCCCGAGGTGCTCGCGCACAACGTGGAGACGGTGCCGCGGATCTTCAAGCGCATCCGCCCCGGCTTCCGCTACGAGCGCTCCCTCGAGGTGATCACCCGCGCCCGCGAGGCGGGGCTGGTCACCAAGTCCAACCTGATCCTGGGCATGGGCGAGGAGCGCGAGGAGATCAGCCAGGCGCTCCAGGACCTGCATGACGCGGGCTGCGAGCTGATCACCATCACCCAGTACCTGCGGCCCTCCGCCCGGCACCACCCGGTGGCGCGCTGGGTGAAGCCGGCGGAGTTCGTGGAGCTGAAGGAGGAGGCCGAGGAGATCGGCTATGCGGGTGTGATGTCCGGGCCGCTCGTCCGTTCGTCGTACCGGGCCGGACGCCTCTTCCAGCAGGCCATCGACCGGCGGGCGGGCCTGGAGCCGGCCGTGGCCGCCGACGGTGCCGCTTTCATGTGAGATTGACCGGATGGTCACCGGCTGGTAACACGGTGTGGCGAGGCTTGGTCCTGCCACACCGTTGCCGTGCCGGGTCCTTCCGGGCGCCGGGGCCCCGGCTCCGCCGGTCCCGGCAGGGGCTTCCGGGCCTCGCACGGCACGTCCCGCTCCACCCGCAGCCTTCCTCGTTCCGCCTTCCTCCCGAGGGGACGCAATGCCGTCGTCGCCGTCGTCGCCGTCCGAGCAGGTGCACGTTCCCGGCCGCCTCCTGACCGGGCTGCCACCCCGTCTGCGGCTCCAGCCGCGCTTCCGGCTCCAGCCGGTTCCGGCGGTTCCCGGCCACCGCCGGGGGTCCGCCCCGGGGGCGGTCGCGGCTCCGGGGACAGGCCCGGGTACGGGTCCGGTGGCGGGTGCGTTGCGTGCCGTGGAGAGCTTCCTGCTCGGCGGCGGCCAGCAGACCGCCCGCAGGAACGCCTGGGCGGCAGTCGTGGCGGACCGGCAGCGCGCCAAGGACCGGCGGGAGGCCGAGCGCGAGATCGCGGCGCTCGCGGGCAGCGAGCGGGGCGAGGCCCTCGGACCGCGGTGACGGCGTACCGACAGGCCACGTATCCTTTGCCACATGGCGAGGAAGGAAACATCCGAGAGCAGTTCTGGACGGCTCGCACAGATCGTCCAGACATACAAGATGACCAGGCAGGCCGACTCTAAGATCGGTCTTGTCCTTGCGGCTGTGGGAATCGTCACCTTCGGTGTCATCCTCGCCCTCGGCTTCTTGATCAACCACCCGATCTACGCGGGCATCCTGGGCTTGCTGGTGGCCCTGCTGGCGACCGCGGTGGTCTTCGGCCGCCGCGCCGAGCGGGCCGCCTTCGGACAGCTGGACGGCAAGCCGGGCGCGGCCGCCGCCGTGCTGCAGAACGTACGGGGCTGGACCGTGACCCCCGCGGTGGCGATGAACAAGAGCCAGGACGTCGTCCACCGGGCGGTCGGCCGGGCCGGCATCGTGCTGGTCGGCGAGGGCAACCCGAACCGGGTGAAGGGCCTGCTGGCCGCCGAGAAGAAGAAGGTCGCCCGGGTCGTCTACGACGTGCCGGTGCACGACTACATCGTCGGCGAGGACGAGGGCCAGCTGCCGCTGAAGAAGATCCGTACGACGCTGCTGCGGCTGCCGCGGTCGCTGAGCGGCCCGAAGACCACCGAGGTGAACGACCGGCTGCGGGCGCTCGGGGACCTGATGAGCAACATGCCGATTCCGAAGGGGCCGATGCCCAAGGGGATGCGGATGCCGCGGGGCCGCTGAACCGTCTGCGGGTCAAGACACGTGAGAAGGGGTGCCGAGAGATCTCCCGGCACCCCTTCTCATGTCTTCCCGCGCCTTCTCATGTCTTCCTGTACCCGCCGCGCCCCGCGGGCCCGGTTCAGATCCGGACCTGGACCGCCTTGGCCGCCTTGTCGTGCAGCCCGCGGGTGTCGCGGTCCCAGACCAGCGCGGGGATCACGAGCAGCAGCAGCACCGTACGGATCACCGCCGCCAGCGGGCTGAGCCGGCGTCCGTCGAGGCCGACCACCCGCAGCCGGGTGATCATCTTCCCCGGGGTGCCGCCGACCAGCGACAGCCCGATCAGGCTGACCGCGCCGAAGACGGCGAGCGCCCAGTTGTTCGCGGAGTGCACGTCACGGTGCGCGATCAGGCCGTATGCGATCAGCACGCACAGCACCCAGTCGATGAAGATCGCCGCGATCCGGCGGCCGACGGACGCGATGGAACCCGGTCCGTCCTCGGGCAGGCCCAGCCGCTCACCGCGGTAGCCGAACTCGACGCCCATCTGCTCCGCGGCCGCGCGGGGCCCGGAGAGCCACGATCCCACTACTTCCCTGTTGTCCACGGCATCCACGGTAACCCCGGGCGCCCGGCGCCCACCGGGCGGGCACCACGGGCACCCGCCGGCCGCCCTTGCGGCTCCTGGGCGACGGGCGTTCGGGGGCAAATCCACGGCGTCGCGGTTAACCTCTGCGAAACAAATGGGTCATGCTGGAGAAATCCCTGATCCCTATGGTCAGGGCAGTGTGCGCCACCGCACTGGCCGCACGTCTCGATCGCCGACCCCGACCCGCGGGGCCGGGCCTAGGAGGAGTTGGATGTTCCAGAACGCCGACGACGTCAACAAGTTCATCAAGGACGAGGACGTCAAGTTCGTCGACGTCCGGTTCTGCGACCTGCCCGGCGTGATGCAGCACTTCACGGTTCCGGTCTCGACGTTCGACCCGACCGAGGAACTGGCCTTCGACGGCTCTTCGATCCGCGGGTTCCAGGCGATCCACGAGTCCGACATGGCGCTCCGGGCGGACCTGTCGACCGCGCGTGTCGACCCGTTCCGGCGGGACAAGACGCTGAACATCAACTTCTTCATCCACGACCCGATCACCGGTGAGCAGTACAGCCGCGACCCGCGGAACGTCGCGAAGAAGGCCGAGGCGTACCTCGCCTCCACCGGTATCGCCGACACCGCGTACTTCGGCCCCGAGGCCGAGTTCTACGTCTTCGACAGCGCGCGCTTCGAGACCTCGGCGAACGAGTCGTTCTACCACATCGACTCCGAGGCGGCCGCCTGGAACACCGGCGCCACCGAGGACAACCGCGGCTACAAGGTCCGCTACAAGGGCGGCTACTTCCCCGCCCCGCCGGTCGACCACTTCGCCGACCTGCGCGCCGAGATCTCCCTGGAGCTGGAGGCGGCCGGCCTCCAGGTCGAGCGCCAGCACCACGAGGTCGGCACCGCGGGCCAGGCCGAGATCAACTACAAGTTCAACACGCTGCTCGCCGCGGCCGACGACCTGATGCTCTTCAAGTACATCGTCAAGAACGTGGCCTGGCGCAACAACAAGACCGCGACCTTCATGCCCAAGCCGATCTTCGGTGACAACGGCTCCGGCATGCACGTCCACCAGTCGCTGTGGACCGGCGGCTCCCCGCTCTTCTACGACGAGCAGGGCTACGCGGGCCTGTCGGACATCGCCCGCTACTACATCGGCGGCATCCTCAAGCACGCCCCGTCGCTGCTGGCCTTCACCAACCCGACGGTGAACTCCTACCACCGCCTGGTGCCCGGCTTCGAGGCCCCGGTGAACCTGGTCTACTCGCAGCGCAACCGCTCCGCGGCGATGCGTATCCCGATCACCGGGTCGAACCCGAAGGCCAAGCGCGTCGAGTTCCGCGCCCCGGACCCGTCCTCCAACCCGTACCTGGCGTTCTCCGCGCTGCTGCTGGCGGGCCTGGACGGCGTCAAGAACAAGATCGAGCCGGCCGAGCCGATCGACAAGGACCTCTACGAGCTGGCCCCGGAGGAGCACGCGAGCGTCCCCCAGGTCCCGACCTCGCTGCCGGCTGTCCTCGAGGCCCTCGAGGCCGACAACGAGTACCTCCAGGCGGGCGGCGTCTTCACCGAGGACCTGATCGAGACCTGGATCGACTACAAGCGCACCAACGAGATCGCCCCCCTCCAGCTCCGCCCGCACCCCCACGAGTTCGAGCTGTACTTCGACATCTAGGAAGACCCCAGGTCAGAGCGAGT
>NZ_JBYIRM010000075.1:0-7541 GCF_057708105.1 Actinacidiphila sp. bgisy144
TGGGCAGGACCTTCTCGACCTGCGGCGCGGGCTCCTCGGCGACGGCCGGGGCCTCCTCGATGATGACGTGGGCGTTGGTGCCGCTGACGCCGAAGGACGAGACGCCCGCGCGGCGGACCCGTTCGCCCGCCGGCCAGGGCTGCGGGTCGGTCAGCAGCTTGACCGAGCCGGCGTCCCAGTCGATGTTCGAGGACGGGGCGTCGACGTGCAGGGTGGCCGGGAGCTGCTGGTGCCGCAGCGCCTGGACCATCTTGATGACGCCCGCGACACCGGCCGCCGTCGAGGAGTGGCCGATGTTCGACTTGATCGACCCGAGCCACAGCGGCTGGTCGTCCGCGCGGCGCTGCCCGTACGTGGCGAGCAGGGCGTGCGCCTCGATCGGGTCGCCGAGCTTGGTGCCGGTGCCGTGGCCCTCGACCGCGTCGACCTGGTCCGGCCGCAGCCCCGCCGAGGCCAGCGCCGACCGGATCACCCGCTCCTGAGCCGGGCCGCTGGGCGCGGTCAGGCCGTTGGACGCGCCGTCCTGGTTGATCGCGGAGCCGCGCAGCACCGCGAGCACGTTGTGCCCCAGGCGGCGGGCGTCGGAGAGCCGTTCCAGGACGATGAGGCCGAGGCCGTCCGAGAAGCCGGTGCCGTCGGCGCCTTCCGCGTAGGACTTGCAGCGGCCGTCGGCGGCCAGCCCGCGCTGCCGGGAGAACTCCACCAGCAGGAAGGGGCCCGCCATGACGGTGACGCCGCCGGCCAGGGCGAGCGAGCACTCGCCGGAGCGCAGCGCCTGGGCCGCGAGGTGCATCGCCACCAGGGACGAGGAGCACGCGGTGTCCACGGAGACCGCGGGGCCCTCCAGGCCGAGGCTGTAGGCGACACGGCCGGAGACGACGCTCGTGGTGCCGCCGGTCATCCGGAAGCCCTCCAGCTCCGGGCCGCCGCCTCCGGCCATGAGCCCGGAGACGTAGTCGGAGGGGCCGACGCCGCAGAACACGCCGGTGTCGCTGCCACGCAGCGAGCCGGGGTCGATCCCGGCGTCCTCCAGCGCCTCCCACGCGCCTTCGAGCAGCAGCCGCTGCTGCGGGTCCATCGCGACGGCTTCGCGGGGGCTGATCCCGAAGAACCCGGCGTCGAAGTCACCCGCGCCGTCGAGGAACCCGCCGCCGCGCGTGTACACGGTGCCGGCCTGCTCCGGGTCGGGATCGTAGAGCCGCTCCAGGTCCCAGCCGCGGTCGCCCGGCAGCTCGGAGATCACGTCCCGGCCGGCGGCGACCAGGTCCCACAGGCCCTCGGGCGAGTTCGCGCCGCCCGGGTAGCGGCAGCTCATGCCGACGATCGCCAGCGGCTCGTCCGCCTCCACCCGCCGCCTGACCGGTGTCCGGGTGGCCGGCGCCTTTCCGGTGCCCGCGCCCTGGACCTGCGTCACCAGGAACCTGGCGACCGCGATCGGCCTCGGGTGGTCGAAGATCAGGGTGGCCGGCAGCTTGAGACCGGTCGCCTGGGCGAGCCGGTTGCGCAGCTCGACGGCGGACAGCGAGTCGAAGCCGAGCTCCTTGAATGCCCGGCCCGGGTCCACCGCGGCGGCCGACGCGTGCCCGAGCACGGTGGCGACCTGCGCGGTCACCAGGTCCAGGGCGACGCGTTCCCACTGCTCCCGGTCCACGCCGGCGAGCCGTGTCGCGAGTGAACCGCCCGCGCTCGTACGGTCCTTGCGGCCGGGGGTGCGGACGAGTCCGGCCAGCAGCGGCACCGCTGTGCCCGCCCGCGCCTGCTCCCGCAGCGCCGCCAGGTCCAGCAGCACCGGAGCGACCAGCGCCGCGTCCACCTTCTGGGCCGCGTCGAGGAGTTCGAGCCCCAACTCCGAGGGCAGGGGCTGCACACCCATCCGGTTCAGCCGCGTCAACTGAGCGGCGTCCAGTTCCCCGGTCATGCCGGTGCCGGTCGCCCACAGGCCCCACGCCAGCGACACCGCCGGCCGGCCCGCGGCCCGCCGCCGCGCCGCCAGCGCGTCCAACCCGGCGTTCGCCGCCGCGTAGTTGCCCTGACCGGCACTCCCGATCAACGCCGCCACCGAGGAGAACAACACGAACGACCGCAGATCGGCGTCCGCCGTCAACTCGTCGAGCAGCAGGGCCGATTCGAGCTTCGGCCGGACCACTCGCTCAAGCTGCTCCGGCGTCATCGACGCCAGCAGACCGTCGTCCAAAACGCCGGCCGCGTGTACGACGCCGACGAGCGGGGCGTCCAACGAGCCGATCAGCTCGGTCAGTTGCTCCCGGTCGGCCACGTCGCAGGCCATCACCTCCACCCGGCAGCCGGCGTCCGCCAGCTCCGCCGCCAGGTCGGCCGCACCCGGCGCCCCCAGACCGCTGCGGGAGACCAGCACCAGGTGGCGGGCACCGCCCTCGGTCGCCAAGTGACGTGCCACCAGGGCGCCCAGGCCGCCGGTGCCACCGGTGACCAGTACCGCGCCGTCCGCGGCCGCCGGTGTGAGGGCGCCCAGCGTGGTGGACGCGGTGGCCTTCGCCAGGCGCGGCGCCAGCACCTGCCCGCCGCGCACCGCCACCTGCGGCTCGTCGGCATGCAGGGTCAGCGCGGCCCAGTCCGGTGCCGCGCCGGCGATCTCGCCCGCCGGGTCGAGGTCCAGCAGGCCGAAGCGCCCGGGGTGCTCCGACTGCGCGCTGCGGACGAGGCCCCACGCGGCGGCCGCCGCCACGTCCGGCGCCTCACCGGCCGTCGAGACCGCGCCCCGGCTGACCAGCACCAGGCGGGACTCGGCCAGCGCGTCGGCGGCCAGCCACTCCTGCACCAGCTCCAGTGTCCGCGCGGCCACCGTCTGCACGGACCCTGCCGCGTCGTCCGGGACCGCGGCGACCACCGTGCCCGGCACGGCGGTTCCCGCGGCCACCGCCGCGGTCAGTGCGGCCAGGTCGGTGAACTGCTCGCCTGCTCCGGTCAGTTCGCCGAGTGCGGCCACCTGCGGCCGGACGGCGTCCGCGGCCGGTGCGACGGGGCTCCAGTCGACGGTGTAGAGCGCTCCGGTGTCCGGCCGCCGCGCGCCTTCCAACTGGTTGCGGTCCACCGGCCGGAACGCCAACTGGTCGGCGCTGATGACGAGTTCGCCCTGCTCGTCGGTGATGTCGACGCGCAGCGTGGAGTCGGCGGTGGAGGTGATGCGGACCCGCACCCGGGAGCTGCCGGGTATGCCCAGCCGAACGCCCGACCAGGAGAAGGGCAGTTGGGCGGCGTGGTCCCCGCCCTTGTCGAGCCAGGAGAGCCCGCTGTGGAGCGAGGAGTCCAGCAGCCCCGGGTGGATGCCGTACTGGCGGGCGGAGGAGACGTGCTCGTCGGGGAGGGCGGCTTCGGCGTAGACGTATTCGTCCTGCTCCCAGGCGGTGTGCAGGGCCTTGAAGGAGGGGCCGTAGTCGTAGCCGAGGCCGGCGAGGCGCTCGTAGAGGGCGTCCACCGCGACGGGTTCCGCGTCCTGCGGCGGCCAGGCGCGCGCCCAGTCCGTGTCGGCGGGCAGGCCGGCGTCGGGTGTCAGGGTGCCGCGCGCGTGGCAGATGGGCTGGGCCTGCTCCCGGCCTTCCTTCTCGCTCGGCGCGGTGTAGATCGCGAGGTCGCGGCGCCCGTCGTCGTCGGGAGCCCCGACGGTGACCTGGAGGTCGCGTGCCTCGTCCTCGGCGAGCAGCAGCGGGACCTGGAGGACGAGTTCCTCGACCACCGGGCAGTCCACCTTGCGGCCGGCGGCCAGTGCCAGTTCGGCCAGGGCCACGCCGGGGACGATGACCATGCCGAACACGGCGTGGTCCTGTGTCCAGGGCTGGGCCTCCGGCGAGACGCGGCCGGTGAGGACCCACTCGTCGCGGTCGCCGACCCGTACGGCCGCCGACAGCATCGGGTGCCCGAAGGCCGCGAGTCCGGCCCCGGCGAGGTCGCCGCCGCCCCCGGCGGCCACCGGCAGCCAGTACCGCGACCGCTGGAAGGCGTAGCCGGGCAGGTCCACCCGCTGGGCACCGGTCCCGGCGTAGAAGCCCGCCCAGTCCACGGTCGCGCCGGCCACGTGGGCCTCGGCCAGCGACGTCGCGAACCGGCCGAGCCCGCCTTCGCCGCGGCGCAACGAGCCGACGACACGCACCAGTTCGCTGCCTTCGACCTCCTGCACCGTCTCGGTCACGGCCGAGACCAGCACGGGGTGCGGGGACATCTCCAGGAAGCGGCCGGCGCCCTGTCCGGCCAGGGCGCGGACGGCGGCCTCGAATCCGACCTGCCCGCGCAGGTTCGCGTACCAGTAGGCCCCGTCCAGGCCCTCGGTCCCGATGAAGTCACCGGTCGCCGTGGAGTAGAAGGGAACGCGGCCCGGGTGGGGCGCCAACGGCGCCAGGACGTCGAGGAGTTCGTCCTCCATGATGCCGACCTGCGCCGAGTGCGACGCGTAGTCCACCGGCACCCGGCGGGCCCGTACCCCGGCGTGCTGCCACTGCTCGACCAGTTCCCCGAGCAGCTCGGCCTCACCGGAGACGACCACCGAGCGCGGGCTGTTGACCGCCGCGATGGACACCCGGCCCTCGTACGGCGCGATCAGCGCGGCGACCTCCTCGGCGGGCAGACCCACCGACACCATCCCGCCCAACCCCGCCAGCCGCTCCAGCACCAGCTTCGACCGCAGCGCCACCACCCGCGCCGCGTCCTCCAACGACAACCCACCCGCCACATACGCCGCCGCGATCTCACCCTGCGAGTGGCCGACCACCACATCCGGCTCCACCCCGAACGACCGCCACAGCGCCGCCAGCGCCACCATCACCGTGAACAGCACCGGCTGCACCACATCCACCCGCTCGAACGGCGGCGCTCCGTCCGCCTCCCGCAGCACGTCCTCCACCCGCCAGTCCACGAACCGGGCGAGTGCCGCGTCGCATGCGGCCACCTCCGCGGCGAACACCTCGGAGGCATCCAGCAGTTCCACCGCCATGCCGACCCACTGCGCACCTTGCCCCGGGAAGACGAACACCGTCTTCCCCGACCCGGCGCGGCCCTCCACCACACCGCCGCCGAGCTCACCGACCGCCAGCCCGGACAGCCCCGCCAGCAGGGAGTCGCGGTCGGTGGCGGTGACGGCGGCCCGGTGCTCCAGTTGTGCCCGGGTGGTCGCCGCGGACAGCCCGAGGTCCAACAGCCCCGTCTCCGGCCGCGCGAGCAGGAACTCCCGCAGCCTGGCCGCCTGCGCCCGCAGCCCGGTCTCGTCCTTCGCCGACACCAGCACCGGAACCGTCGGAAGGACCTTCGCAGCCTGCGGTGCGGGCTCCTCCTCCGCCGCCGGAGCCTCCTCGATGATCATGTGCGCGTTGGTGCCGGAGACCCCGAAGGACGACACGGCCGCGCGGCGCGGGCGCCCGGGGTCGGTCCACGGCTGCGCTTCCGTCAGCAGCTTGACCGCGCCCGACGTCCAGTCCACGTGCGGGCTGGGCTGGTCGACGTGCAGGGTGGCCGGCAGCTGCCGGTGCCGCAGTGCCTGGACCATCTTGATGACGCCCGCGACACCCGCGGCGGCCGAGGAGTGGCCGATGTTGGACTTGATCGACCCGAGCCACAGCGGCCGGTCCTCCGCGCGCCCCTGGCCGTAGGTCGCCAGCAGCGCCTGCGCCTCGATCGGGTCGCCCAGCTTGGTGCCGGTGCCGTGGCCCTCGACCGCGTCGACCTGGTCCGGCCGCAGCCCCGCCGAAGCCAGCGCCGCCCGGATCACCCGCTCCTGGGCCGGGCCGCTCGGCGCGGTCAGGCCGTTGGAGGCGCCGTCCTGGTTGACGGCGCTGCCGCGGATCACCGCCAGCACCTTGTGCCCGAGCCGCTTCGCGTCCGACAGCCGTTCCATCACGACGATGCCGGCACCGTCGGAGAAGCCGGTGCCGTCGGCGCCTTCCGCGTACGAGCGGCAGCGGCCGTCGGGCGACAGGCCGCGCTGCCGGGAGAACTCCACCAGCAGGAACGGCCCGGACATCACCGTCGCCCCGCCGGCCAGCGCGAGCGAGCACTCGCCGTTGCGCAGCGCCTGCGCCGCCAGGTGCATCGCCACCAGGGACGAGGAGCACGCGGTGTCCACGGACACCGCCGGGCCCTCCAGGCCGAAGGTGTAGCTCAGCCGGCCCGACACGACGCTGGTGGTGCGGCCGGTGAGCTTGAAGCCCTCCAGCTCCGGCGTCGCCCCGCCGCCGTACTCCGAGGTGACCGCGCCGGTGAACACGCCGGTGTCGCTGCCGCGCAGCGAGCCGGGGTCGATCCCGGCGTCCTCCAGCGCCTCCCAGGCCCCTTCGAGCAGCAGCCGCTGCTGCGGGTCCATCGCCAGCGCCTCACGCGGGCTGATCCCGAAGAACCCCGCGTCGAAGTCACCCGCGCCGTCCAGGTAGCCGCCCCCGCGGGCGTAGACGGTGCCGACGCGCTCCGGGTCCGGGTCGTACAGCCGCTCCAGGTCCCAGCCGCGGTCCCCGGGCAGCCCCGATATCGCGTCCCGGCCGGAAGCGACCAGGTCCCACAGGCCCTCGGGCGAGTTCGCGCCACCCGGGTAGCGGCAGGCCATGCCGACGATCGCCAGCGGCTCGTCCGCGTCGGCCCGCCGCCGGGCCGGGGTGCGGGTGGCCGGTGTCTTCGCGGCACCCTCGTCCGTACCCGACACCTGCGTCACCAGGAAGCGCGCCACCGCCAGGGAGGTCGGGTGGTCGAAGACGAGGGTCGCGGGCAGCTTGAGGCCCGTGGCCTGAGCGAGCCGGTTGCGCAGCTCGACCGAGGAGAGCGAGTCGAAGCCCTGCTCCTTGAACGCCCGCCCCGCGTCGACCGCCGAGGCCGACGCGTGCCCGAGCACCGCCGCCACCTGCGCGGTCACCAGGTCCAGCGTCACGCGCTCCCACTGCTCGCGGTCCACGCCGGACAGCCGCGTGGCGAGCGAACCGCCCGCGCCCGTACGGCTCTTGCGGCCCGGTGCGCGGACCAGTCCGGCCAGCAGCGGCACCGCGGTGCCCGCCCGCGCCTGCTCGCGCAGCGCCGCCAGGTCCAGCCGCACCGGCGCGACCAGCGCGGCATCCACCTTCTGGGCCGCGTCCAGCAGTTCGAGCCCCAGCTCCGAGGAGAGCGGCAGGACGCCCATGCGCTCCAGCCGGGCGAGCTGCCCGGCGTCCAGCTCGCCGGTCATGCCGGTCTCGGCCGCCCACAGGCCCCACGCCAGCGACACCGCCGGCCGGCCCGCGGCCCGGCGCCGCGCCGCCAGCGCGTCCAACCCGGCGTTCGCCGCAGCGTAGTTGCCCTGACCGGCACTCCCGATCAACGCCGCCACCGAGGAGAAGAGCACGAACGACCGCAGCTCCGCGTCCGCCGTCAACTCGTCCAGCAGCACCGCCGCGTCCAGCTTCGGCCGCATCACACGGTCCACCTGCTCGGCCGTCATCGACGCCACCAGGCCGTCGTCGATCACACCCGCCGCGTGCACGACGCCGACGAGTGGGACCTCCAACGAGCCGAGCAGCGCCGCCAGTTGCTCTCGGTCCGCCACGTCGCAGGCCGCG
>NZ_JBYIRM010000076.1:0-6237 GCF_057708105.1 Actinacidiphila sp. bgisy144
CATCGGGTCCGCACCAGGTACTCCGCGGTCTGCGACACCAGCGCGTCCGGGTCGGGCGCCTGGTAGCCCGGCCACGCCTTGTGCAGCCGGGTGTTGCCGAAGACCTTCGGCCGGAAGAGCTGCGCGGAGAACGGCGACACGGACTCGAGCGCGTCGAGCACCGGCCCGTGCGGCAGGGTCCGCAGGCCGTTGATCAGGTTGGCGAAGGCGGCCTCGTCGACGAGCAGCGGCCGCAGGATCTGCCGCCGGATGAAGCTGGAGTCCTGCTCGAACGCGGTGAACATCAGGTCCACGATCCGGCCCAGCCGCGGGGTCTGCTCCAGGTCCGGGCAGACGTGGTAGTAGCCGGGCTCGGCAGCCAGCAGCGCCATGGTCGCGTTGACAGTGAACTCCCCGGTGCCCAGGGAGACCGGGATGTCGGACAGGCCCGGCATCAGCGACAGCAGCCCGTAGTAGAGGAGCTTGAGCGTGTTGTGCACCGCGTTGTACTGGGTGACGCGGCCGCTGTCGTCGTCGGCGATGATGGTGGGCACCCGGGCGATGGTGGCCGGCAGCCCGCTGTCCTGCACCAGGCGCTCGGCCGTGTGCTTGGACCACTCGTAGTAGTTGGCGAACCGTACGGTGTCTTCGGCCGCCTCGGCGTCCGCGCCGTCGGCGCCGTCCGCGGCGGTGCGCGGCTCCAGCACCGGCCCGGCGGGCTCCTCGGCAATGTCGCCGACCGCCAGGCCCGCGGTGTACAGGGTCGACAGCAGGACCACGCGCTCCAGGTCGGGGCAGCGCTTGGCCAGTTCGACGACCTGCGCGGTGCCGCCGATGTTGACCGCCTTCGCGGTCTCCCGCGGGACGGCGAACTTGGTGACGGCGGCGGCGTGCACGATGTGCGTCAGGCCCGCGGTCGGCACCCCGTCGAGGGCGCCGGGCACGGTGAGGTCCGCCTCGGCGCGGGTGTACGCCAGGACGTCGCCGTAACCGCCGTGCTCGCGCAGGGCCTTGACGATCAGGCCGCCCACGTAGCCGGCGGCACCTGTTACCAGGACGGTCATGAGACGGTCACCTCCGCGAGGCGGACGGGGCGGTCGGCGTACGTTCGGGGCCGGCGCTGGCCGCTCACACCGCCTCCAGGATGGTGGCCTGCCAGTTGAGGCCGAAGCCGGCCATCGTCAGCAGCAGCCGGTCGCCGGACTTGATCCGCCCGGACTCCACCAGGGCGGCGAGGTTCAGCACGTTGTCGGCGGAGATCACGTGCCCGGCGTCGGGCAGCGTGACACTGACCACCTTCTCGGTGTCGATCTTGAACAGGTGCGCCAGGACCGTCCAGGCCACGTCGTTGGTGTTCTGGGTGATCACCCAGTCCAGGTCGGTGGCCTGCAGGTCGGCGCGCTTGAGGGTCTGCGCGATCAGCCGGTGCATGTAGCTGAAGTAGCTGCCCACCGTCTCGTCGTCGCTCGCCATGCCCAGACCGCCGTTGGTGATCTGGTGGCTGGCCACGAGGCGGAACCCGCCCTCGGTCGGCTGCCGGCTGACGACGCAGGCGGCGGCGCCGTCGGAGATCACGTTGTACGCCTGCTCGTAGACCGCGTTCTCCGGGAACCGGTCGGCGGTCACGCACAGCACGCGTTCCCAGGTCGGCTCGGTGGCGAGCATCGCGCCCGCGATCCGCAGCGAACCCAGCATCGAGGTGCACGCCTGCTGGTTGAGGCCGATCGCTATCGCCCCGTCCAGCTTGAAGTCGGCCTGGAGCCGGCTCACCGGAAAGTCCATCAGGTGCTTGACGTCCCGACTGCTGCGCCATTCCTCGTCGCTGCCCACGTTGGCGTTGAGCGGCAGGCAGGTGGCGTACACGATGGCGTCGGCGCCGGCCGCCTTGTCGGCGATCGGGCGGACCGCGGAACAGGCCAGGTCGTAGGCCGAGGTCCCCGGCTCACACATGTAGTGCCAGCGGAATCCGGCGGCCTTCATGTCCTCGGCGGACGAGAAAAGCCGGCCCGCCGCCGCGGATTCGTCGACACTGCTTTTCCGTTCACCGAGCGCGTACTTGAACGAATCGATGTAGAGGGATTCCAACATCGAACTCCCGTCTTCGCGCCGGGCCTTCTCTGGCGCCGCGAAATTGTGTGGTCGGAATCATCGATGGGACGAGCATAGGTCCGGCGGCTCAGGTAAATCCCTAGTCAGTCCGGGACCGCGCGGGGCCGGCTCGCTGTTTCCGCGTTCAGGCGCCGGGCCGCCGGCGGAACACGCCGGCGGCCGGCCGTAATTCGACAATGCCCGTTCGGCGACGGGCAGCTGCCCGTTCGCCCGGTGTTCGGTGCCCGGTGTTCGGTGCCGGTCGGTGCCGGTGCTCAGTGCCGGTCGGTGCCCGGGGCTCACACGATCCGGGTGCCGGGGAGCTTCCCGGCCGACCACAGCTGCCACATCGCGCGCCGCTGCGGCTTGCCGCTGGAAGTGCGGCGGATCAGGCCGTGCTCGCCGGAGATGACGGCGATCTCGGGGTCCGGCCCGAGCTCGGTGCGCAGCGCCTGGGTGACCTTGTCCGCCCACGGGCCCGGCTCGGCCTCGGCGAAGACGGCGACGCCGGGGCGGCCGCCGTCGCTCATGCTGACCACGGCCAGCCGGTTGAGGCCGGCCGCCTCGCGGGCCTTGAACTCCAGGTCCTCCACGTACACCGTGCGGGCCCGGACCTTGAGGCTGTCGCCCATGCGGCCCAGCACGTACAGGTCGCCGTCGTGCACGAACCCGGCGTCGCCGGTGTGCAGCGGACCGTCGAACGGCTCCTCGCCGACGTACCCGTCGGTGACCGAGCTGCCGGTGATGACGATCTCGCCGAGCGAGCCCTCGGGCAGCGCCTTCCCCTCGGCGTCGGCGATCTCCACCCCGACACCGTCCTCCGGCAGCGGCCAGCCCTGGCCGGCCAGCCAGCCGGTGCCGTCGCCGGCCTCGGGGGTCACGGCGCCGGCCGGCGGCAGCAGCAGACCGGTCTCCAGTACGGTCACCGGCTCGCCGAACCGCATCTGCTCCCAGTCCGGCCGCGCCACCCGCCCGGGGCGGCCGACCGCGCCCGCGGTGACCGCGGAGGTGTTCTCCGCCAGCCCGTAGGCGGGGTGCAGCGCGGCCGGGTCGAACCCGGCCTGGGCGGCCGCGGCCGCGAACGCGCGCAGCGCGCCCGGGTCGGGCACCTCGCCGCCGACGACCGCCGTCCGCCACCCCGACAGGTCCAGCTTCGCCCACTGCTCCGGGCGCAGCCGGCGCGCGACGTAGCCGAAGCCGAAGGACGGCGCACCGGAGTGCGCGGCCTTGCCGGCGCTCAGGCACGACAGCCAGCGCTCGGGGCTGCGGATGAACTGATCGGGCCGCATCAGCCACAGGTCGCCCTGCCGGTCGGCGGTCATCACGCAGGTCAGCAGGCCCATGTCGTGGTTGAACGGCAGCCAGGACGCCATGCCGTCGCCGTCCTGCCACCGCATCCAGCGGCGCAGGATGGCGAAGTTGGCGTCCATGTTGTCCCAGGTGACCTGGATGGCCCGCGGGCTGCGGGTGGTGCCCGAGGTGAACTGGAGCACCGCGACCCGGCCCGGCTCCTGCACCTGCGCCGGGCTGCCGGCGTCCCGCCGCACCTCGCTGACCGGTGTCACCTCGGCCAGCAGCGGCGCCGACTCGGCGTCGGCGAAGGTCACCGCGGGCTTCGCCTGCGCCAGGATCGCGGCGGTGTGCGCGGTGTACTCCGCGCCCGCCCCGTACCCCGGCACCGGCAGCATCGTCGCGCAGCAGCCCGCGGCCCAGGCGCCGTACAGCGCGGCCAGCCCGTCGCGGTTGCCCGGCAGGGCGATCGCGACGACGTCGCCGCGGCCCACGCCCCGCGCGGCCAGGTCCGCCGCGACCCTGCGCGCGTCCTCGGCAAGCTCGGCGTACTCCACTCGCTCCCAGCCGTCACGCTCCCCGGCGAACCACACGCCGCGGCCGGGAGACGGCGCACTCAGCCACCCAAGTATCGACATGCGCCCATCCTGCACGACCTGGCGGCGATATTGACTAGGGATTTGCCTGAGTCACCCGGCCTACGCTCGCTCCATCGATGATTCCGCCCACACAATTCGCGGGAACGGGCGGCAGACCCGGCCCGAAGACGGGAGCTCGATGTTGGAACCTCTCGATATCGATTCGTTCAAGTCCTACCTGACGCCCAACGGCATTGAAAGCCGCGACGACGCTGCTATTTCCGTCTCTGGAGGCGACATGAGTGATCGGCTGCATGGGCGCACGGGAGACGAGACATGAGCCTCGCGGAATCCGTGGCAGCGGTGGCTCGGCGGCTCAGCGAGGTGTCCCAGCACTCGTACCAGAACCCGTACACCGCGCTGGACTGGCCGGAGTCCGTCGACCCCGGCGTGGACTGGTTCTCCTCCCCCGAACTCCTCAGCCTCAACGGCACCCCGTACTGGGACAAGATGTCCGAGGCGGACCGCAAGCGGCTGGCGTTCCACGAGGCGGTGAACTTCTACAGCCTCAACATCCACGGCGAGAAGGGCCTGATGGCCGGCCTCGCCGAGCGGCTGTACCGCAAGGACATGATCCAGGTGGCGGACTACCTGCATCACTTCCTCGACGAGGAGAACAAGCACAGCATCTTCTTCGGCGGCTTCTGCACCCGCTACGCGCGGGTGTACCGCAGCCGCCAGTTCTCCGTGGGTGAGGAGGAAGTGCCGCGGGACGTCGGCGACTTCCTCTTCTTCGCCAAGACCATGGTCTTCGAGGAGATCGTGGACCACTACAACTGGCTCCAGGCCCGCGACGAGCGGCTGCACCCGGTGGCCAGGTACATCAACCGCAACCACCACGTCGAGGAGGCCAGGCACCTGATCTTCGGGCGCAACCTGGTCACCGAGCTGTGGCGGACCAAGCAGTGGGACGCACAGACCGTCGACGACGTCCGCGGCCACCTCGCGGCGTTCATCACCAGTAGCTGGCGGGAGTACTACAACCCCGACGTCTACGCCGACGCCGGACTGGCCGACCCCTGGGAAGTAGCCGAGAGCGCGTGGAACTCCCCGGCGCAGCGGGAGCACCGCCGCACCGTCACCGCCAAGTGCCTCGGCTTCCTCGCCACCGAAAAGATCCTTCCCGAGGAGCCCGTCGATGCTTTCTGAGCCGGATTTCCGCGCCGAGCTGCGCGCGTGGGTCAGCGAGAAGTCAGGGGTGCAGGTCACCGACCACAGCCCGATCTTCGCCGACCGCACCCTGCGTTCGGTGCACATCCCCGAGCTGCTGCTGCTGATGGAGCGGCTGCGGGGCACCCCGATCGACGTCGAGGACTTGCGTCCGACCGACTTCCGCGACATCGACACGCTCGCGACCCGCTTCGGGACGCAGTCGTGATGCGCTGGCACGGCTCCGGGCAGGTCTCGCTCTCCGGCGAGCTGCTGCGGCTGGCCGGCGACGCGGACGCGGCGTTCCTCCAACTGGCCGGGGTGTGGGGGGCGCAGGGCGAACGGCACCCCTCCACGCTGCCGACCGCCGTGCTGCGGAAGACCGGCTACCTGCGGTCCTTCCCGCACCAGGCCACCTTCGCGGTCGGGCTCGAGCCCGACCGCATCAGCGGCTTCGCCGAGGACCCCGACCAGGACCCGCGGCCGTTCCTCGGCCCGGCCGACGAGATCCTCACCCCGGCCGCCTGCTACCACCTCTACCCGGCGCACGAGGGCGAGGCGCTCGCCGAGCCGCTCTACCTGACCACGGTGAACACCTGCTACCGGCGGGAGCGGGAGTACGTGCCGCTGCGCCGCCAGTGGTCGTTCACCATGCGGGAGATCGTGTGCGTGGGCACCGCCGAGGAGACCGCGCAGTTCGCGCGGCAGACCAGCGAGGCGGTCACGCTGCTCTTCGAGCTGGCCGGCCTGGACGTCTCCTGGGAGCACGCGACCGACCCGTTCTTCGAGCCGGAGCAGAACCCGGCGTTCCTGATGCAGAAGCTGAGCCCGGTCAAGCGCGAGGCGACCTACGGGGACCTGGCGATCTCGTCGGTGAACCTGCACCACGAGCACTTCGGCGAGGCGTTCGGCATCACCCGGGACGGCAAGGACGCGCACACCGCGTGCGTCGCGTTCGGACTGGAGCGGTGGCTGGCCGCGATCCTCGGCACCCACGGCGAGGACCCCGCCTCCTGGCCCGATCTGCGGGCCCTGGCCGCGGAGGTGACCGCCAAGTGGCCGTTGTCGTGAGCGAACCCGTGCGGACCCGAGA
>NZ_JBYIRM010000077.1:0-5589 GCF_057708105.1 Actinacidiphila sp. bgisy144
GGGGGGCGAGCTTGGTCACGGGCTTCAGGTCGCGGGCCTCACGTCAGGGGCTTCAGGTCGCGGGCCTCAGCGCGGCACGGTCCGCGGCGGGGTCGGCCAGCAGGTCGGCGAAGGCGAGTTCGGCGGTGCCGATCAGCAGCTGGTCGGGGCCGAGTTCGGCGGTGGTGACGGTCAGCGCCTCCCGGTCCGCGCGGATCGCGTCCTGGCCGAGGTCCGTGCCGGCGGGCCGGTTGCGGTACAGGCTCGCCAGGAAGCCGCCGAGGACGACCATGGCCGGGTTGAAGACGTTGACGGCGTTGCGCACGGCGATCCCCAGCAGGTCCAGGTCGCGCCGGACCAGGGCGAGCACCTCCGGGTCCTCGCCGGCCGCGGCCAGCGCCTCGTCCAGCCGCTCGGCCTGGTGCGCCGGCAGCGCGACCGCGTCCAGCAGCGCCTGCTGGGTGACCTCGGCCTCCAGACAGCCGGTGGCACCGCAGTGGCAGGCCAGGCCCCCGGTGCGGACGAAGGTGTGGCCGAGTTCCCCGGCGTACCCGGACACGCCGGTGATGACCTCGCCGCCGCTGACGACGCCGCCGCCGATGCCGCTGGCGCCGCCGATCAGATAGACCAGGTCGTCCACGCCGCGCCCGGCGCCGAAGGCGACCTCGCCGAACATGCCCAGTAAGGCGGCGTTCGCGGCCTTGACCGGCAGCCCGGTCGCGCTGCCCAGCTCCGCGGCCAGCGGCTCCTCCTGCCACCGCAGGTGGGTCGCGTCGCGGACATGGCCGTCGGAGAGCCGGACCTGGCCGGGCACGGCGACACCGATGCCCACGACGTCCAGGGTGCGCCCGGTCAGCAGGCCGTTTATCGCCGCGGCGCTGCGCGCCACCACCTTCTTCGCGGTGAGGTCGGCGGCGGTCTCGATCCGCCAGCGCTCGATCACCTGGCCGCCGAGGCTGACCAGCCCGACGGTGATCGCGTCGACCTCGGGGTTCACCGTGACCGCCACGGTGCTGCTCGACGGCGTGATGACCGCGCTCGGCCGGCCCTTGCCGGGGCTCGCGGCGGGCCGGCCCTCGACGACCAGGCCCAGGCCCACGAGTTCGGCCAGGCAGACGCCCACGGTGGAGCGGTTCAGCCCGGTGCGCCGGGTCAGCTCCGCGCGGGAGAGCCCGCCGCCGCGGTGCACGAGCGTGAGGAGGGTGGCGAGGTTGTTGCGGCGCAGGTCGTCGGCGGTGCCGCCGGCGGGCCGCCGGGCGCCGCCGTTCACCGGTCGGGGCATGCCGGCCACTGGGTCGTTCCCTTCTCCTCCGGCGCGGGGGCCGGCGCGCCGCCGGGCACCGGCCACTGCAACGACCGTACGTAGGCGAGTGCTTCGGCCGCCCCGTGCGCGCGGTCCATACCCATGTCCTCCCACTCCACCGAGATCGGGCCGGCGTATCCGGCGGCGGTCAGCGCGCGGAACGCGTCCTCCCACGGCACGTCGCCGTGCCCCACCGACACGAAGTTCCAGGCCCGGCGCGGGTCGCCCCACGGCAGGTGCGAGCCGAGCAGCCCGGAGCGGCCGTCGCGCGGGCGCAGCCGGGTGTCCTTGCAGTCGACGTGGTAGATCCGGTCGGCGAAGTCGGTGATGAACACTACCGGGTCCACGCCCTGCCACATCAGGTGGCTGGGGTCCCAGTTGAAGCCGAACGCCCGCCGGTGGCCGAGGACTTCGAGGGTGCGGTGGGCCGTCCAGTAGTCGAAGGCGAGTTCGCCGGGGTGCGGTTCGTGCGCGAAGACCACGCCCTCGTCGTCGAAGACGTCCAGCACCGGGTGCCAGCTGCGCGCGAAGTCCTCGTACCCGGCGTCGACGACGTGGTCGGGGACGCCGGGGAAGCCGACGACGTAGGGCCAGATCGTGGAGCCGGAGAACCCGACGACGCGCTCCACGCCCAGCTTGCGGGCGACCCGGGCGGCGCGCTTCATCGCCTCGGCGGCGCGGGCCCGCACGCCCTCGGCGGCGCCGTCGCCCCAGATGTGCCCGGGCAGCAGGTCGGCGTGGCGGAAGTCGAAGGCGCCGGTGCCGACGGCGTTGCCCGCGGCGTGGGCGGACAGCGCCCACACGCCCAGGCCGTGCCGGTCCAGCAGTGCCCGGAAGGAGTCGAGGTAGCCGGGGTCCTCCTCGGCGCGGACCAGGTCGAGGTGGTTGCCGCAGTCGACCTCCAGGCCGTCGTAGCCCCAGGCGGCGGCGTCGGCGGCGATCCGCTCCAGCGGCACGTCGTACCACTGGCCGGTGAACAGCGTGACGGGCCGGGCGGCCGGTGCGGTCATGGGGTGGGGGCTCCTTCGGTGTGCTGTACCGCCGGGTGCTGCGGGGTGGTCGGCGCCGGGGGTGTCTCGGCGATGTCGGTCCAGGTGCCGGACGCGGCGGACGCCACGACGGCCGCGGTCAGCCGCACCATCGCCAACCCGTCGCGGAAGGTGGGCAGTTCCGGGCGCGGCGGCGCGCCGGCGGCGGCGTCGTAGCTGTCGCGGACGAAGGCGTTGAAGGCGTCCTGGTAGCCCATCGGGTGGCCGGCGGGCAGGATCGACAGCCGTGCGGCTTCGGCGGACAGGTGCGGGGTGTCGCGGGGGACGCGGCGCTCGCCGGTCTTGTCGGCGTACCACAGCGCGTTGGGGTTCTCCTGCTCGAACAGCACGTTGGCGTCGGTGCCCGAGACCTCCAGGAAGAGGTGGTTCTTGCGGCCGAAGGCCATCTGGGAGACCATCAGCGACCCGATGGCGCCGCCGTCGAGTTCGACGACGAGGGCGGCGAGGTCCTCGGTGGTCAGCGGGCGGCCTTGCGGGCTGCGGTCGTGGACGGTCCGGGTGACCGCGTTGACCCGGGTGATGCGCCGGCCGGAGACGAACTCCACCAGGTCGCCGAGGTGCGAGCCGATGTCGCCGAAGGCCCGGGACGGTCCGGTCGCCGCGGGCAGGCTCCACCAGCCGTCCTCGTCGTAGGCCAGCCGCCATTCCTGGAGGTAGGCGCCGCGCACCCCGACCAGGGCGCCGAGGCCGCCGGCGGCGGCGCGGGCGCGGGCCTCGACGGCCATCGGGTGGTAGCGGTAGACGAAGGGGACGGTGGCGGTCAGGCCGCGGGCGGCGGCCAGGGCGAGCAGGGCGGCGCCCTGGTCCGGGTCCACCGTCAGGGGCTTCTCGCAGATGACGTGCTTGCCCGCCTCGAGCGCCGCCTCGGCGTAGCCGGCGTGGGTGCCGTTGGGGCTGCACACGTGCACCACGGTGACGTCGTCGTCGGCGAGCAGGTCGTCCACCGAGGCGTACGCCCGTGCCGCGCCGAGGTCGCGGGCGGCGGTGCGGGCCCGCTCGGGGGAGCTGGAGGCCACGCCGTGCAGCGCTCCCCCGGCCGCGCGGACGGCGCGTGCGTGCACGGCCGCGATGAAACCACCGCCGATGATGCCGGCGCGCGGCGCCGGGCGGGGACTGGTGTCGGCTGTCCACATGGGTGCCATCATGGCATAGTTATGTTTGCGGTTCAAACAATTGGGTCCCGGCGGGAGCAAGGAGAACTCGGATGGCGCAAGAAGCGGCGGCGCACCAGGCACCGCGGGAGCCCGGCCCGTTGGAGTGGCCGCAGGGGGGCCTCGCGTTCGGCGGTGACTACAACCCCGAGCAGTGGCCGCCGGAGGTGTGGCCGCAGGACGTGGCCCTGATGCGCGAGGCGGGCGTCACCCTGGTCACCGTCGGCGTCTTCTCCTGGAGCGCGCTCGAACCGCGCGAGGGCCGCTACGAGTTCGGCTGGCTGGACCGGGTGCTGGACCTGCTGCACGGCGCGGGGATCGGGGTGGACCTGGCGACGCCGACGGCGAGCCCGCCGCCGTGGCTGCTGCGCGCGCACCCCGGCATCCTGCCGGTCCGGGCCGACGGCACCCGGCTGGGCGCCGGCGGCCGGCTCGGCTGGTGCCCGAGCAACCCCGACTGGCGCCGCCACTCCCTGCGCATCGTGCGCGCGCTCGGCGAGCGGTACGGCGACCACCCCGCGGTGCGGCTGTGGCACGTCGGCAACGAGTACGGCAACGGCAACCGGATGTGCCACTGCGCGGACTCCGCCGCGCACTTCCGCCGCTGGCTCGCCGCCCGCTACCCCTCGCTCGACGCGCTCAACGACGCCTGGGGCACGGCCTTCTGGGGCCACCACTACGCGGACTTCGAGGAGATCGACCCGCCGCGGGACGCGGGGATGCCGGGCAACCCGGGCCTGGTGCTGGACTTCGGCCGCTTCTCCTCCGACGCGCTGCTGGCGCAGTACGACGCCGAGCGGCAGGTGCTCGCCGAGCTCTCGCCGGACCGGCCGGCCACCACGAACTTCATGGTCGGTGCCGGGCCCCACGTCGTGGACCACAGCCGGTGGGCGCCGCGGCTGGACGTGGTGGCCACCGACCACTACACGACGGCCGCCGACCCCGAGCGGGTGCAGGAGCTGGCGTTCAGCGCCGACCGCACCCGGGGGCTGAGCCCGGGCCGGCCGTGGCTGCTGATGGAGCACGCGGCGGGCGCGGTGAGCTGGCAGCCCAGGAACCTCGCCAAGGAGCCCGGCGAGCTGGCCCTCAACTCGCTCGCGCACGTCGCCCGCGGCTCGGACGGCGCGCTGTTCTTCCAGTGGCGGCAGTCCGTGGCCGGGTCCGAGCAGTACCACTCGGCGATGCTGCCGCACGCCGGCACCCGCACCCGGGTCTGGCGCGAGGTGCGCGAACTGGGCGGCCTGCTGCGCCGGATCGGCGAGGTGGCGGGCAGTACGGTGCCGCCGGCGCAGGTCGCGCTCCTGGTGGACGACGAGTCGGCGTGGGCCTGGGAGGCGGGGCCCAAGCCGCACCAGGACCTGCGGCTGGAGCAGGTGGCGCGGCGCTACCACCGCGCGCTGTGGCGGCGGAACGTGCCGGTCGACGTGGTCGCGCCGGGGGCCGCGTGGGAGGGCGCCCGGGTGCTGCTCGTGCCGGGGCTGTACCTCACGGCGGACAGCACCGCGCGCCGCGTCGAGGCGTTCGCCCGGGCCGGCGGCAGGGTCGTGGTGACCTACCTGTCGGGCGTGGTGGACGGCGCCAACCGGGTGCGCACCGGCGGCTACCCGGGCGCGTTCCGGGAGCTGCTGGGGGTGTGGGTGGAGGAGTTCCACCCGCTGCTCGACGAGGACCGCGGCACGCTGGACAACGGCTGGGCGTACGGCCGGTGGAGCGAGCACCTGCACGCCGACGACGCCGAGGTGGTGGCGGCCTACACCGCGGGCGCGCTCGCCGGGCGGCCCGCGGTGACCCGGCGCACGGTGGGCCGCGGCGAGGTCTGGTACGTCTCCGCGGACCTGGACGCCGAGCCGGTGGCGGCCCTGCTGGAGCAGGTCCTGACCGGCAGCGGGGTGCGGCCGGTGGCCGACGCGCCGGACGGAGTGGAGGCGGTGCGCCGGGTCTCGGCGGCCGGGTCGTATCTGTTCCTGCTCAACCACGGCCGGTCCGAGGCGCGGGTCCCGGCCGCCGGCCGCGAGCTGGTCGGCGGCCGGGAGGTCACGGGCGAGGTGGTCGTGGCGGCGCGGTCGGTGGCCGTGGTGCGGGAGGAGCGGCCGACGCGGTGACGGCG
>NZ_JBYIRM010000078.1:0-5519 GCF_057708105.1 Actinacidiphila sp. bgisy144
TGCGCCGCCTCCCGTGCCCGTGTGCGCCGGGCGCACTTCTCGGCGGGCGAAAAGATACCCGCCCCGAGGGGCGGGTTCGGCGGGCGGAGCGGCACCCGGTGGGCAGGGCGGGTCGGACAGGCGGTCGGGCAGTCGATCGAGAGGGGAATAAACGTTCGACAGATCCGAATAACCGCCGAGCGAGCGGGGTACCACTAAGCCAGCAGGTCGCGACGGGGCGGGCGGATCGGCGGCAGCAGGCACGGTAACAACTCCTTTAGTCCTGGCCAACGATTTTCGCCCAGGTGACTACCCCTCCGCTCCGGCGATCATGTGGGTTGCGGGCATATGCACACCGTGACCTGAATCACGCATGCCTTTCGGCCAGCAATTTGGCGGGTTCACACCTTCCACCACGCCAGGAAGGAGCTCCACAGCCCCTTCTGCTGCTTGCCCTGCTGCGCCTGACCCGCGGCCGCGGCCGCCGGCCTGGCCTGCGCCGCGGACCGCGACTCCCTCGGCGTGACCGGGTCGAACCGGGCCGGCAGCGTGGCCAGCGCGCGGTTGAACGGACCGGGACGCCAGGTCAGGCTGTCCACCGGCACCGCCAGCTCGATGTCCGGCAGCTCGTTGAGCAGGTTCTCGATGGCCGCGATCGTGATCAGCTGCGCCGGGTCCTTGGCCGGGCAGCCGTGCGGGCCGGTGCTCCACGCCAGGTGGGCGCGCTTGCTCAGCAGCTGGCGCGAACCGGACAGCGCCGGGTCGGTGTTGGCCGCCGCGAAGCTCACCAGCACCAGTTCACCCGCGTCGATCCGGCGCCCGGCGAACTCGATGTCGGCCACCGGGTAGTGGGGCGCGTAGTTGGACATCGGCGGGTTGTTCCACAGCACCTCGTCGATCGCGTCCTCGACCAGCAGCCCGCCGTCGGAGTAGCGGTCGTCGGAGAGGATCAGGCACAGGCTGTTGCCGATGAGGTTGCGCAGCGGCTCCACGCCCGAGCCCAGCAGCAGGATGAGCTGGTGGACCATCTCCTCGTCGCTGAGCTTCGCCGGGTGCTGCATCAGCCAGGAGGTGATGTCCTCGCCCGGCTGCGCCCGCCGCAGGGCGACCAACTCGGAGACGGACTGGACCAGCACCTCGTTGGCCTTCTCGGCGTTGACGCCGTCGAAGATGCCGGTGATGCCGAAGATGACCCGGTCGCCGATGTCCGCGGGGCAGCCGAACAGCTCGCTGAAGAAGAGGATCGGGACCATCTTGGCGTAGTCGTTGAGCAGGTCGACCGCGCCGCGGGTGCTGAACTGGCCGACCAGGTAGCGGGAGACGCGGTCCACGTTCCGCTTCAGCTGGTGGCTGTCGACCCTGGCTATCGTGTCGGTGACCGCCTGGCGCAGCCGCAGGTGGTCGGCGCCGTCGGTGAACATGCAGTTCGGCCGGTAGGCGAGCAGCGGCACCACGGGGCTGTTCGGGGGGACCTTGCCCTCGTTGAAGGCCCGCCAGCGGCGCGAGTCCTTGCGGAAGGTGTCGGGGTCCTGGAGGAGTTGCAGCGCGGCCGAGTAGTCGGTGACGAGCGTGGCGTCCACGCCCGGCGCCAGCTCGACCGGCGCGGTCGGACCGAAGTTCCGCATCCAGGCGTAGTACGAGTCCGGGTCCGCCTGGAACTCGGGTCCGTACAGGGGCACTCGGCCGTGGGCGGGGCAGCCGGGCGGCGGAGAGGGGAAGCCTTGGTCGGTACTCACGTCGTGCTCCTAGTGGTACGCGTCTGGAGATACCGGACCAGGGCGATCAATGCGTCGGCGGATGACTTCTGGTCGCGGGCATCACAGGTGACGATGGGGGTTTCTGGCAGGAGGTCGAGCGCGTCGCGCAGTTCGTCGTCGGGACGCATCGGCGTGTCGTCGAAGTGGTTGACGGAAATCGCGTAGGGCAGTCCGTACTGTTCCACCAGGTCGATAACAGGGAAAGACTCCTTCAGGCGTTCCGGGTCGACCAGGATCAGCGCGCCGAGCGCGCCGCGGGTCATGTCCTCCCACACCTGGACGAAGCGTTCCTGCCCCGGGGTGCCGAAGAGGTAGAGCACCAGGTGCTCGCTCAGCGTGATACGGCCGAAGTCCATCGCCACCGTGGTCGTGGTCTTCCCCCGCACCCCCTTGAGGTCGTCGACCAAGGCCCCCGCCTGGGTCATCCGCTCCTCGGTGCGCAGCGGGGGAATCTCGGACATGGTGCCGATGAACGTCGTCTTTCCGACCGCGAAGTGCCCCACGACCAGGATCTTGGCCGCGGTCTTCACTGCTCCGTCGAGATAGACGCCATCAGCCGAATCGGGCCTGGAGCCCATTCAGCACCTCCTGCAGGAGCGATACGTCGGCGAGTTGGGCCCGAGGCACCGGCGGCCGTACGACGAGGTAGCCCTCCGACGCGAGGTCGGACAGCAGCACCTTGACGATGCCGATCGGGAGCTTCATGTGCCCGGCTATCTCGGCCACCGAGAGCATTCCGCCGCCGCACAGGTCGAGGACGCTGTGCTTCTCCGGGTCGAGATGGACGGGGCGCGGCTGGTCGGACGCGGTGACGAGCGTGATCAGGTTGAACTTGTCGTCGGCCGGCAGCCCGCGCCCGTTGGTGATGACATACGGACGCACTAAATCCGTGGACTGCGCCAACGGCTCTTCCGCATGGTTCATACCTGGGTACTCGTGTTTTCGCGAGGCGGCGCGGTCAGGACCTTGCCGAGTTGGCCGACGAGCTGCTGCATCCGGAAGGTGATCGACGCCATGTCGACGTCCGGCGCGGAGGAGACGGCGAGGTAGGCACCCGCGCCGGCGGAGATGAGGAAGACCCAGCCGCCGTCGAACTCCACCAGCGTCTGCCGCCAGGTCATCTGCCCGTCGCCGGCGAAGGCGCCCATCGTCCGGCTCAGCGACTGGATGCCGCTCATCGCCGCGGCAACGGTGTCAGCCTCGTCCTTGCGGACGTGCTGCGAGCGGGCCATCAGCAGCCCGTCCGCGGAGATCAGGACGGCGTGGCGTGCCCCGGGGACCTCCAGGGCACTCTCAAGCATCCATGACAGGTCGTTGTTCACTGCGATTCATGCCCTTCCCTGTTTGCGGAGCGCCCGGACTGAGTACCGAGCTGGAAGGCGCCCATGATCGAAGCGGCTTCCTCGTTGGTCCGGGTGGGAGGCGCGGCGGGGGCGTCCACACTCGGCACGATGGAGATGGAGCCCTTGCGGCTCCTTCTCGGCAGGCCGCCGGGCGTCGACGTGGCGGAACGCTCCACCGGTGCGCCGGGTCCGGCAACCACCCCGTTGGGTGCGGGTGCAGATACAGGTGCTTGTGCGGGCACGGAGGTGCGGGAGGCGGGGGGCTCTTTCGGCTCGGGCATGTTCGTCAGAAGCTCCTCGGGAAGAAGCACCACCGCACGTACGCCGCCATAGGGGGAGGAGGAGTCGACGGACACGTTGAAGCCGTACCGCTGGGCGAGCACGCCGATCACCGCGAAGCCGAACTGCGGCGGGTTGCCCAGACCGGCGATACCGGTCTGGCCCTGGCCCGACAGCAGCTGGTCGGCGCGCGCCTTCTCCTCCTCGTTCATACCGACACCGGCATCGTCGATGATGATGCAGACACCCTTGGGCACAGTGCGCGTGGTGATGTCGATCGGGGTGTCGGGGGCCGAGTAACTGGTCGCGTTGTCCAGCAGTTCGGCCAGGGCCAGCGCCACCGGCTCGACCGCACGGCCGGTCAGGGCGAAGTTGGTCTGCGACCGGATCTCCACCCGGGTGTAGTGCCGGATGCGGCCCTTGGCGCTGCGCACCACGTCGTAGACCGAGGCGGCGACCCGCTGCCGGCCGAGCCATCCGTCGCAGAGCACGGCGATGGACTGGGCGCGCCGGCCGAACTGCGAGTTCATGTGGTCGATCTCCAGGAGGTCCTGGAGGACGTGGTGCTCGCCGAACTTCTCCTGGGCCTTGGAGATGCTGACCTGCTGCTCGTTGGCCAGGCCCTGGAGCGTCCGCATGGAGGACTTCAGCGCGCTCTTGGTGGCCTCCTCGGCGCGGACCCGGGCCTCCCGCACCGACTCGGAGTAGCCGCCCTCGAGTTCCGCGTAGCGGTTCTCCAACTCGGCCTTCTCGGCCCGCAGTCTGGCTCGGGCCCGGCGGCCGCGGATGATGACGGTCGCGGCGGACGGGGCGCCGACGATCAGAGCCCAGAGCGCTGGATCCTGTATGTAATGCGTCATGAGACTCTCTTCAAGCGACTAGACGACCACCAGGGACGGAAAGGGGCTGCGTCTTGGCGTCCGGGAGTACTGATGTGCGCGGGCGCCCGGTCGGTACCCGCGCGACCCGGGGCGTCGCACGCGCCTTGCCGGCGGCAGCGCAGATGCGTCGGCACCACGAGGATCGCCCTTATGCCCGACTGCGGCATGGTGCTCCTCGGTGTGGTGGACCCTCTCGAACCGATCGCCGTCTGTCCTGCACGCTCATTGGCTAGCCTGGCAAGCGGGGCGATCGTACCACCATGATCAGACACGGCGACGGCAAGTGCCGCTGGTACGTGAAATTCTGACGTCACGTCAGTACAATGCGCCGCCGCAATTGCGGCCATTGGCCCGGCGGGGCCGCCGCTTTGCCCGGATGCGTGCCCCGTGGGGCGCGGCGGACGGGCGTGACGAAAGGTGCGCGAGGGCCCAAGTGCCCCGCCCGCTCACACGTTTGTGAACGTATGGAGAAGATCGTGGCCCGGTCGCCGGGAGGGGCGACCGGGCCACGGGGCTCGTTCGGTGGGGCGCCGGGATCGGGCGCCGCCGTACGGCTCAGACGTTGACGCCGAAGTCCGAGGCGATACCGGCCAGACCGGACGCGTAGCCCTGGCCGATGGCGCGGAACTTCCACTCCGTGCCGTGCCGGTACAGCTCGCCGAAGACCATCGCGGTCTCGGTGGAGGCGTCCTCGGTCAGGTCGTAGCGGGCCAGCTCGCGGCCGTCGGCCTGGTTGACGATCCGGATGAAGGCGTTGCGGACCTGGCCGAAGCTCTGGCCGCGGCCCTCGGCCTCGTAGATGGAGACCGGGAAGACGATCTTCTCCACCTGGGGCGCCACGCCGGCGAGGTTCACCTTGATCTGCTCGTCGTCGCCGTCGCCGCCGCCGGTGAGGTTGTCACCGCTGTGCTCCACCGAGCGGTCCGGGCTGGCCAGGTTGTTGAAGAAGACGAAGTGCTGGTCCGACAGCACCTTCCCGGCGCCGTCGCACAGCAGCGCCGAGGCGTCCAGGTCGTAGTCGGCACCGGTGGTGGTGCGCACGTCCCAGCCCAGCCCGACCGTGACCGCGGTCAGCCCGGGCGCCTCCTTGCTCAGCGAGACGTTGCCGCCCTTGGAAAGAGTCACGCCCACGAACTACCTCCGGTTGTCCTCGTGGCTTCAGCGTTCGGTCACCTGCCGTTCCCGACGCCGCGGGGGGGCGGCACGGTTCCCGGGGGGGGGGGGGGGGGGGGGGGGGGGGGGGGGGGGGGGGGGGGGGGGGGGGGGGGGGGGGGGGGTTG
>NZ_JBYIRM010000079.1:0-4800 GCF_057708105.1 Actinacidiphila sp. bgisy144
CCGTGATGACGGGCCGCCGCACGGCACCCGCACCTGTGCGGCCATGAAGGCGGTGTCTGCGTGGACCGGGCCGACCGGTCCACGCAGACACCGCTTCGAGCCCGCCGACCGGTCATCGCACTCCGAAGCGCCACGCTCGTGGACACCCGCTCGGCCCGCACGGACGCCCCTGTCCTCCGCCGGTGGCCTGGACGTGATGGCCAAGCCACCGGCCACCGGCCAGGCCAACCAGCAGTGGACACACACCGCGAGGAGACCGCAGTGATCAGCACAGTCACGCGCATGACCGCCGCCCTGGCAACCGTCGCCCTGATGGCGGCCGGGTTGCTGGCAGGCGGTGGCACGGCACACGCCGCTTCGGCGACCGCCGCCGCGTCCACCAGCCAGTTCCACGGAGTGAACTGGGCCGACCCGGACGACAACTTCATCACAGGCCCGAACGTCCCCGTCGGCCTGTCGACCTCGGACAGCTACGCGACCGCCTACACGAAGTCCACGGCCATCCTCACAGGCTTCCAGAACCTCGGGGCCAACACCGTCCGGATGGGGTTCAACGCGGCGACCACCTCCGGGACCTGGTGGAACACCTACACCGCGGCCCTGGACGCCGCCACCGCGCTGGGCATGAACGTCATCGTGGCCCCCTGGTTACAAGGCGGCAAGGTGAGCGACAGCGCGTCCTTCTACCAGATGTGGGACACGATGATCGACAAGTACGGCGGCCACGGCAACTTCTACTTCGACATCATGAACGAGCCGTACGGGTACGACGCCACGGATCTGACCGACTTCGAGGCCACCTGGCTCGCGCGCTACCCCGACCTCCCCCGCGGCCACGTGATCGTGCCCGGACTGTACTCCGACGGAAACCTGTGTGCCGTCGGCGCCGACTCACGCCTGTCCGGCACACTGCTGTCGATCCACATCTACGGCATGTTCGGCGACTCGCACACCACGGAGGCCGCATGGGTCAGCGACTTCACCGGCAACCTGTGCGGGAACGCCGACCGTGCCGTGCTGACCGAGTTCGGTGTCCCCATGAACACCGGCGTCAACTACAACGGACCCAAAGACGGCAACAACGACCTGTCGTACCTGTACGCCATCACGGACACGGTGCGCAGTATGGGCATCGGCTCCGTCCTGTGGACGGGTGTGAAGGGCGCGACCCAGAGCCAGGGCCCCGGGCCCTGTGAGAACGCCTCGTGCGCCATCACCACCCTGAGCGGCAGCGGCACCGACCTCTCGGTGGGCGTCACCAACCAGTCCGGCCTGGACCGCCTTCAGTGGGGGTGGGGCACGGGCGGCAACCCCGGCGGCGGCAATGGCGGCGGAGGCGGCGGCACCAGCGGGGTGCTGCGTGGCGCCGGTTCCGACCGCTGCCTCGACATTCCCAACGTCAGTACGGCCAACGGCGTGCAGACCGACATCTGGGACTGCAACGGCGGCACCAACCAGTCGTGGACGCTCAACTCGTCGCAGGAACTGGTCGCGTACGGCGACAAGTGTCTGGACGCCTCGGGCAAGGGCGGCACCGCCGGCACACCGGTGATCATCTACGACTGCAACGGCGGCACCAACCAGCAGTGGAGCCTCAACGCCGACGGCAGCGTGACCAACGTGCAGTCCGGCCTGTGCTTGGACGTGACCGGCGCCGCCACGGCCGATGGCGCGTTGGTGGAACTGTGGAACTGCAACGGCGGCAGCAACCAGAAGTGGTCCCGGTCGTAGCGCCCCGGTGACGCTCGGGGGCGGTCCCTACGGCGCCAGGATGTCCAGCTCGCGCAGCGCTCCGACGCAGATCTCCCGCATCAGGGACTCCGCGGCGACCGCGTCGCTCGCCCGGACGGCCTCGGCCACCCGCACGTGCAGGGTGACCGCCTCCGGATCGGGCGCGGTGAACATCACGTGGTGCTCGGTGCGTCCGGTGAGCACCTCGGCCACGACGTCCCCGAGCCGGGCGAACATCTCGTTGCCGGAGGCGTTCAGCACCACGCGGTGGAACGCGATGTCGTGCACCAGATAGGCGGCCAGGTCCGCCGCGCGCCCCGCCGCCGCCATCTCCGCAGCCAGCATGGTGAGTTCGCGGCACTGTTCGGGCGTGGCCGTGGCCGCGGCCAGTCCGGCGGCGACCGGTTCCACCGCCGTGCGCAGCGTGGTCAGCGACCGGAGCTGGCGGGGCCGGTCGGCGCCGGCCAGCCGCCAGCGGATGACGGCCGGGTCGAACACGTTCCACTCCTCGGTGCGGCGCACGGTGACGCCCACCCGGCGGCGCGACTCGACCAGGTGCATCGCCTCCAGCACCCGCACCGCCTCCCGCACCACCGTGCGCGAGACGCCGTAGCGGGACTCCAGTTCGTCGATCCGCAACACCGTGCCGGGCGGGTGCTCGCCCGAGGCGATGGCCGGGCCGAGTTCGGCCAGCACGCGGGAGTGCAGGCCGCCGCCCGCACTGCGCTCCCGCTGGTCGCGCGGGGAATCCTGCTGAGGCATGCGCCAAGCGTAGAGCCGACCGGGCGGCCGGTCCGCCGACCGGTCATCACAGTCGTATGACGTTTGCTTCACATCCTCTTGAATAAGTAGTACCTATGGGTGTTCAGTGGTCGCCACGCCGCCGGACGGGGCCCCTGACCACCACCCGGCGGTGTCCGAACCCGTCCGACACCACGGAACACCCCGCAGAAAGGGAGGAAGCATGACGGCCGCCGCCTCCGCGCCGCTCCCCGTGATCGTGGTCATGGGGGTTTCCGGCTCCGGCAAATCCACGGTCGGCGGCCTGCTGGCGCAGCGCCTCGGCGTGCCCTACGCCGAGGCCGACGACTTCCACCCGGCGGCCAACATCGCCAAGATGTCGGCCGGCCACCCGCTGAACGACGCCGACCGGGCTCCCTGGCTCGACGCGATCGCCGGATGGATCGCCGAACGCGGCGACCGCAGCGGCGTGGTGAGCTGCTCGGCACTGCGCCGCCGCTACCGTGACCGGCTGCGCGCCGACGCGCCCGGCCTGTTCTTCCTCCACCTGGACGGCCCGCCGGAGCTCATCGCCTCCCGGCTGGCCGCCCGGACGCAGCACTTCATGCCGTCGGGCCTGCTCGCCTCGCAACTGGAGGAACTGGAGCCGCTCGAAGCCGACGAGGCGGGCGCGGTGGTGTCCATCACCGGCGGTCCGCAGGAGATCGCCGAACGGGCGCTCGCCGCACTGCCGCAGCGCCTGGACGCCGTCTGACCGCTGTCTGACCGCCGGAACCTCCCCGTTCCGCGCGGACCGCCCCCCCACCCGTCGCCGCCCGCCCCCGCACGTTCCCGCACGTTCCCGCACCTTCCCCGGTGTGCGTGCCCCGCTGTCCCCGCCCCGCTGTCCCGTCCCCTTGGAGCCTCTCGTGTCCGCACTCAGCGTCGAGCTGCTGGCCGCCGCCACCCCGCCCCCGATCGCCGACGCGGGCCACACCCGCCTCGCGCTGGCCGCGCTGGCCGGCATCGCCGTCATCGTGCTGCTCATCACCCGCTGGAAGGTGCACGCCTTCCTGGCCCTCACCATCGGTTCGGGGGTGCTCGGCGCGGTGGCCGGCGCGTCGCTGGCCGACACCGTCACCAGCTTCACCACCGGGCTGGGCTCGACGGTGGCGAGCGTCGGCACGCTGATCGCGCTCGGCGCCATCCTCGGCAAGCTGCTGGCGGACTCCGGGGGCGCGGACCAGATCGTCGACACCATCCTGGCCAGGACGAGCGAGAAGCGGCTGCCCTGGGCGATGGCGCTGATCGCCGGCCTCATCGGGCTGCCGCTGTTCTTCGAGGTCGGCATCGTGCTGCTGATCCCGGTGGTGCTCCTGGTGGCCCGGCGCAGTGGCCAGTCGCTGATCCGGATCGGCATACCCGCGCTGGCGGGCCTGTCCGTGATGCACGGCCTGGTGCCGCCGCACCCGGGTCCGCTGGCGGCGATCGACGCGATCCACGCGGACCTGGGCACCACGCTCGCGCTCGGCGTGCTGGTCGCCCTGCCCACCCTGGCGATCGCCGGCCCGCTGTTCGGCCGCGTCGCCTCCCGCTGGGTGGACGTCACCCCGCCGGACCGCATGACGCCGGCCCGGGCCTCCGACGAGCTGGAGCGCCGTCCGAGCTTCGCGGGGACGGTGTGCACGATGCTGCTGCCGGTCGTGCTGATGCTCTCCAAGGCGCTCGTCGACGTCATCGTGGACGACAAGAAGTCCTTGGTCTACCGGGTGTTCGACGTCATCGGCACCCCGCTGATCGCCCTGCTCGCGGCCGTCGTCGTGGCCATGTTCACGCTCGGCCGGGCGGCCGGCTTCAGCAAGGACCGCATCTCCGCGACCGTGGACTCCTCGCTGATGCCGATCGCCGGAATCCTGCTGATCGTCGGTGCCGGCGGCGGGTTCAAGCAGACCCTGATCGACTGCGGCGTCGGCAAGATGATCCTCGACTGGTCGGACGGCTGGCACATCTCCGCGCTGCTGCTCGGCTGGCTGATCGCGGTGCTGATCCGGGTGGCCACCGGCTCGGCGACGGTGGCGATCATCTCGGCGTCCGGCCTGGTCGCCCCGCTCGCCGCGAACATGTCGAGCACCCACACCGCGCTGCTGGTGCTCGCGGTCGGCGCCGGCTCGCTGTTCTTCTCGCACGTCAACGACGCGGGTTTCTGGCTGGTCAAGGAGTACTTCGGGATGGACATCCCGCAGACGCTGAAGACCTGGTCGGCGATGGAGACGGTGATCTCGGTGGTCGCCCTCGGTTTCGTGATGCTGCTGTCGCTCGTCGTGTGAGCCGCGGGGGGGGGGGGGGGGG
>NZ_JBYIRM010000080.1:0-4644 GCF_057708105.1 Actinacidiphila sp. bgisy144
TTCGACTTCACCGACCCCAGCAACAACGGCCGCGCCGGATCACGATCCTGCCCATAGGTTGCCAGCAGTGCCTGCGCCTCGATCGGATCACCCAACGCCGTGCCGGTGCCGTGCGCCTCCACCACGTCAACGTCACCGGCCTTCAAGCCCGCACTGGCCAACGCGGCCCGGATCACCCGCTGCTGCGAGGGACCATTCGGCGCCGACAGACCGTTACTCGCCCCGTCCTGGTTGATCGCGCTACCGGCCACCACCGCCAGCACCCGATGCCCACGCTCACGCGCAACCGACAACCGCTCCAGGACCAGCACACCGACACCCTCACCCCACCCGGTGCCATCAGCCGCCTCCGCGAACGGCTTGCACCGCCCATCAGCAGCCAACCCCCGCTGCCGCGCAAACTCCGTGAACGTCCCAGGCGAAGCCATCACCGTGACCCCACCGGCCAACGCCAACGAGCACTCCCCCGACCGCAACGCCTGCGCCGCCAGGTGAATCGCCGTCAACGACGACGAACACGCCGTATCAATCGAAACCGCAGGACCCTGCAACCCCAACGCATACGCCACCCGACCCGACGCCACACTCGCATGGGTCCCGGTGATCCCGTAGCCGCTCGCGTCGTCACGCTCACCGACCCGGTACTCCGACGTGATAATGCCGGCGTAGACCCCCGTGTCGGTCCCCTTCAGCGAACCAGGCGCAATGCCCGCGTCCTCCAATGCTTCCCAAGAGGTCTCCAGCAACAGCCGCTGCTGCGGGTCGGTCCCCAACGCCTCACGCGGACTGATCCCGAAGAACTCCGCATCGAAATCACCCGCACCATCAAGGAACCCACCCACCCGGGCATAACCCTCACCCCCGTCACCGGCATCCGGGTCCGGCAAGCCAGCCACGTCCCAGCCACGGTTCACCGGGAACCCCGACATCGCATCAGAGCCCCCCGCAACCAACCGCCAGAAACCCTCCGGATCCTCCACCCCACCCGGGAACCGACAACCCATCCCCACAATCGCCACCGGCTCATCCACCCCGACACGGACGGTTGCCGCGGCAGATACGGCAGCCATGCCCTCGGTCCCACATGCCTCTGCGACCAGATACCGAGCAAGTTCCAGCGGGACGGGGTAGTCGAAGACCAGGGTCGCGGGAAGGGTGAGGCCGGTTTCGCTCGCGAGCCGGTTGCGGAGCTCCAGCGCGGTCAGGGAGTCGATGCCCATCTCGCGGAAGGCCTGCTGGGAGTCGATGTCCCCAGCGTTGGCATGGCCCAGGATGACGGCGGTGCCGGCCCGGACGATCTGCAGGACTTCCTGCTCGCGATCGGCAGGGCTGAGCGCAGCCAACCGGGCCGCCAGGCCACCCACGACCGCAGCCTCAGCCGCGGACCGACGAACCGAGACGCCACCCGCAACCAGACCTCGCAACAGGGCAGGCACCGGCCGACCAGCTCGCGACCATGCGGCCAGGTCCAGCTGGGCCGGGACCACCAACGGCACACCCAACACGGAAGCAGCCTCGAACAGCGCGAGACCCTGCTCCGTCGGCATCGGCTGAACACCGCCGCGACGCAGACGGGACAGGTCAGCGCCATCCAGATGCCCGGTCATCTCCGAGGTCTGTTCCCACAGGCCCCACGCCAACGACTGACCGGCAAGCTGCCGTTTCCGGCGGTGGGCGGCCAGCGCGTCCAAGAACGCGTTGGCGGCGGCGTAACTGCCCTGCCCCGGGCTACCCAGGGCGGCCATGGCCGAGGAGTACAGCACGAACCCGGCCAGTCCCATGTCCTCGGTCAGCTCGTGCAGGTTCCACGCCGCGTCAACCTTCGCCGACAGCACCGGCGCCATCCGCTGCGGCGTCAGTGACTCGACCGTCGCGTCATCGATCACACCGGCTGTGTGCACCACCGCCGTCAACGGCCGCTCCACCGCAATCTTGGCCAGGACCGAGGCGAGGGCATCCCGGTCGGCGGCATCTCCGGCCACCACCCTGACCTCCGCGCCCAGCTCGGCCAGCTCCGCGACCAGACCAGCCACCCCCGGCGCCGCCGGGCCACGCCGCGACACCAACACCAGATGCCGCACGCCGCGGACGGTGACCAGGTGCCGGGCCAACTCCCCGCCCAACGTCCCGGTCCCGCCGGTGACCAGGACGGTGCCCTGCGGGTCCCACTGGGCGGGGACGTTCAGTACGACCTTGCCCACATGTCGGGCGGCCTGCAGATGACGCAATGCCGCGACCGCCTGCGTCAAGTCGAAGCACGTCACCGGCGGCGGCTTCAATATCCCGGCCTCGAACATCACCCCGAGCTCAGCGAGCATCTCCCCGACCCGCGGCACACCGGCATCCATCAGATCGAAGGCCCGATAGATCACCCCGGGGTATGCCTGGGCGACCTGCTCGGGGTTGCGGATATCGGTCTTGCCCATCTCGACGAACCGCCCACCACGCGGCAACAACCGCAACGAGGCATCCGTGAACTCCCCCGCCAGAGCATTGACGACCACGTCCATGCCGGCGCCACCGGTCACGCCCAGGAACCGCTCACAGAACGCCAGATCCCGCGTCGAGGCAATGTGGCTCTCATCGACGCCCATCGCCCGCAACGCCGCCTGCTTCGCCGGACTCGCGGTCGCGAAGACCTCCAAACCCCATTCCTGAGCCAACTGCACCGCAGCCGTACCCACCCCGCCGGTCCCGGCATGGATCAGCACCCGCTGACCGGGACGGGCCTGGGCCAGATCCCGCAGTGCATAAAACGCCGTCAAGAACCCCACCGGCACCGATGCGGCCTGCTGGAACGACCACCCCCGCGGCACCGCAGCCACCAGCCGACTGTCCACCACCCCCACCGGCCCCCACCCCGGCACCAAACCCATCACCGACCGCCCCACCACCAGACCATCCACCCCCGGCCCGGTCTCCAGCACCACCCCGGCAGCCTCCAAGCCCATAGCCCGGCCATCCGAGACCATTCCCAGGCCGGCAACCACATCACGGAAGTTCACACCCGCCGCCCGCAGACCCACCCGCACCTGACCCGGCAACAACGCCACGCCCGCCTCAGGAGCATCGACCACCGCCACACTGCCCAGATCACCCGGCTCCGCCACCTCCACCCGCCAACCCGAACCACCAGGCAACACCAACTCACCCGACCCGGCCCGGACCAACCGGCGCCCGAACACCACCACCCCCTCGTCCCCGGAACTGACGCGGACCTCAGGCTCATCAGCACCCAAAGCCAGAGGCAGAACGGTGTCCACGTCAGTGTCCCGGGCAGGGTCCAGCCCTGCCGTCGGGTCGACGTCGACCAGCAGCACACGCCCCGGGTGCTCCGACTGCGCCGAACGCACCAAACCCACCACCGCCGCGCCCGCCAGGTCCTGCCCGGTGGCTGCGCCCTGGGTCCAGACCACCAACCGCGAACCAGCGGTCTCGGGATCGGCCAGCCACTCCTGCACCCAACCCAACACCGTCGCAGCAGCCAACTGAGCCGCCTCCGGCGCCGAAACCCCCGACGGGGCGGTCGGCACTGGCGCCACCACCACCGGAGCCACCTCGGACCCGGCCGACTCACCATGCCGCACCCACTGCACCACGGCGGTGTCAGAGTCCTGCGGGGCAGGCAGCGGAACCCAGTCCACCGTGAACAACGACTGCCGCACCTGCCGACCAGTACCGGTGAGCTGACCGGCCGAAGCCTCACGCAGGGCCAACGACCGGACCTGCAAGACCGGTTCACCCGCACCGTCAAAAGCCGTGACCGAGACCCCACCAGGCCCGGAAGCGAACGCCACTCGCAGCCGGCGGGCATCGCTCGCCAGCAGCCGCACGCCCGACCACGCGAACGGCAACTCCGTCCCGCCATCGCCGTTGCCGGCGCCGGCTGCCAGGAGACCGTGCAGGGCAGCGTCGAGGAGGGCGGGATGCAGGCCGAACCCAGCCGCATCGGAGTCGATGACCTGGGGCAGCTCCACCTCGGAGTAGACGGTGTCCCCGGCCTGCCACACCTGCCGCAGCCCCTGGAACGCCGGACCGTAACCGTAACCGCGCCGAGCCAGCCTCTCGTAGGCATCATCGACCGCCACCGCACCCGCCGGAGGCCACACGGACAGCGGGGCAGGGACCGGCTCGCTGCCGACCGGAGCCAACTCGCCCACCGCGTTCCGCACCCACTCGCCCTCACCCTCACGGGAAGAGACCACGACCGTGCGTCGACCACTGCCGCCATCACTGTCGCCGACGTGGACCTGCAACTGCACGCCGCCATGTTCCGGCAGGACCAGAGGCTCCTGGAGCGTCAACTCCTCCAGGACACCGCACCCCGCCAGATCGCCGGCGTGGACGGCCAGGTCCACGAACGCCGTCCCCGGCAACAGCACCGTGCCGTGGACCGCATGGTCAGCCAACCACGGCATCGCAGCCAGCGACAACCGACCCGTCAACACCAACCCATCACCATCAGCCAGCCACACCGCAGCCGCCAACAACGCATGCCCGGAACGCTGCTGACCAGCCGACGAAGCATCCCCACGACCAGCCACCGGCTTCGGCCAATAGTGCTGCCGCTGAAACGCATACGTCGGCAGCCCAACCTTCACCGCCCGACCCTCATCAACGGTCACCGCAGCCCAGTCCACCTCC
>NZ_JBYIRM010000081.1:0-3692 GCF_057708105.1 Actinacidiphila sp. bgisy144
GGACATCGATCCTCAGCGGGCTTTCCGTGACATGGGCATCGACTCACTGACCGCGCTGGAGCTCCGCAACCGGCTCGCGAGCGAAACCGGCCTCACCCTCCCCGCCACCCTGGCCTTCGACCAGCCGACACCGGCCGAACTCGCCCGCTACCTGTACGTGGAGATCGCTCCGGACGAAGTTTCGGAACCACCCGTTTTCATGCAGCTCACCCAGCTCGAATCGATTCTTTCCGAAGTGCCGGCGGACAGCGAAATTCGCGCCAATATTACGGCTCGGTTGCGGGTGGTGGTATCGAAATGGATGCGAGGCCAGGAGCCGGCGGCGGAGAACACCGCGGCGCAGAAACTTGAGTCGGCGTCGGCTGATGAGGTCTTCGACTTCATCGCCAAGGAGCTGGGAGTGTCCTAATCCGATGTGAGGGATGACGTAGTGCGAGAAAATCCTCAGCTACCTGAAGAACGTACCCGCCCAATTGCATGAGACCAACGCACCCCTGCGGAAGCTAGGGTGATGCGCCGGAAACGGCGGGTCTGAGTCCGTAGGAAGACTCATGGCGTCTCGGGGCCCTCGTGCTGTCGAAGCTGGGCTGTCCGTCGAGGAGCGTGCGGAGTTGGCGCGCTGGGCGGACGGCGCGGCTCCGGCAGCGGCGGGTTTGGCCGTTCCAGGGCGAGCATCGGCATCCAGGCGAGGTCCGCATAGCGCCAGGGCCAGGGCCCAGGCCGGGATCCGTCCGCCGCAGGCCAGTTCGGCGAAGGCATCCATCAGGGCGACGCGGTCGAGAGGCTTGCCCTTGAGTCCGTATATGCGTCGGCGGCGCGGGACATGGTGGTCGCCGCCCGTCACAGCGGACAACAACCACCATGGCCGCGCCTCAGCGCCTCAGCGCCTCAGCGCCTCCGCTCGGATGCGCCGACGGCTACTCCGTCAGGGACAGGGTCCGGCTCGGGCAGGTCTCGACGGCGGACCGGGCCCTCTGCAGGGCCTCGTCGTCCGCCGGGGTGTCCTGGAGGACGATGACCGTGCCGTCCTCCTCGCTCTGATCGAACGCGTCGGGGTCGGTCATCACGCACTGGCCCGCTCCGACGCACCGGTCGGGATGCGCCACGATCTTGGTCATGCCAACTCCTCCCATGTCACGGGTACCTTGTGGATGCCGTAGTAGAGGGCATCGCCCTTGTAGGGCAGCTCGTCCGCGGGCATGGCCAGCCGCAGCGTCGGAATCCGGCGGAAGAGCGTGTCGAAGACGATCTGCAGTTCCATCCGGGCCAGGTTCTGTCCGATGCACTGGTGGATGCCGAAGCCGAAGGCGACGTGGTTGCGGGCTCCCCGGTCGAGCTTGATCTCGTCCGCCTCGTCGAAGGCGGACGGGTCGTGGTTCGCCGCGTTGCTCAGCGCTAGGACGGGGTCGCCGGCCCGGATGGTCACGCCGCCGATCTCCACGTCCTCGACGGCGACACGGGAGTTGCCGAACTCGACGACGGTGAATATCCGCAGCAACTCCTCGATCGCGGGCAGGGTACGCGCCGGGTCCTCGCGCAGCGCCGCCAGATCCGCCGGGCGCTCCAACAGGGCCACCACGCCGAGCGAGATCATGCCGGCGGTGGTCTCGTGCCCGGCGACCAGCAGCGAGAAAGCCAGTGGCAGGACGTCCTCGGGGTCGTTGCCCTGGGCGAGCTGACGGCCCAGCAGGTCGTCGGTCGGCTCGGCGGCCTTCTTGGAGATCAGATCCCTGAGGTAGTCGCGCAGCTCCATGCGCGCCTGCTTCCTGTCCTCGGCGGTGAGGGAGCGGCTCACCATCGTCGAAGTGCGGGCCTGGAAGAAGTCGTGGTCCTCGTAGGGCACGCCGAGCTGCTCGCAGATGACCAGGGACGGCACCGACAGGGAGAGGGCCTGTACGAGGTCGGCGGGGCGCGGCCCGGCCAGCATCGCGTCGATGTGCTCGTCGACGATCTCCTGGATGCGCGGGCGCAGGTCGGACATACGACGCACGGTGAACTCGCCGACCACGGCCCTGCGAGCGGGACCGTGCTCAGGCGGGTCCAACTGGCTGATCGATCGGCGCATGGTGTTGGCGCGCAACTCGCGGGTGAACCGGGGGAAGTTCGGATCCCGGCGGTTGACGCTGAAGCGGGGGTCCGTGAGCATGGCCCGGATGTGCTCGAGCCGGCTCAGAGCCCAGGCGACCTGGCCGCTGGGCAGGGTGACCTGGGATATGCCGGAACCGGTGTCCCGGATACGGGCGTGCTCCTCCGGGGGCGCGTACGCGCAGCGCCGGGTGGTCTGCAGGGCGGGAGCGGTCAACGAAAAGCCTCCATCGCTCAAGATCGAATCCAAGCGGACTGAACGGGTTATCGGTGGCGAGTGGCACCGCCTTGCTCGGCCGTTGCGAGTGCCGGCGGCCTTGGCCCACTTGCTGGTGGAGATGACGCCGAGTGCGAGCGCGGCGCGTCCGCAGCCTCCGGGACGGGCCCGGGGGCGGCGTGGCTGGACGCCAGATCGCGCGGGAGAGGACCGAAGGGCAGCAGCGCCAGCCCGAGTGGGAAGATCCCCCGGCGGCCGAGGCGGTCGGCCACGGAGCCGGACAGCAGCAGCAGGCAGGCCATGGCCACGGAGTAGGTGGAGACCTTCCCATGCCGGCTGCCGACAGCGACGTGGCGGTCCCTGCTTATCGACGGAAACGCCACGTTGACGATGATGAGTTCGCTATAGGTCACGCCCACGCCGAAACAGCAGATCGCCGGCATCAGCCGGTGGTGAACGGGGCGTGATGGGCCGGTCATCGCGGCGCCGACCCCGGGGTGCTTACTGCACTCATGGCGGATCCTTGAACAGATTCGACAGAGTCCCCAGCGAAACGGAGAAGGTTTTCACATCACTTTACAGAGACCCCATCCCTTTACGCAAGGATGCTCGAATGACTGACCATCAGCCTCCCAAAAAAAGGAGCTGCCCCGGCCCGCAACCGCCGGCGGATCCTCGACTCGGCACGCGCCGATTTCGCAGTCACCGGAACCGAGACGACCATGAGTGGGATCGCCCGGAGATCCGGGGTCGGCCCGGCAACCACGTAGCGCAACCCGGCAATCTTTGACCGCAACCTCGCGATCCGCCACGAACTGCTGGACGCCCGCCTGTCGACGGGATCGGCGCCGCGCAACAGCCCTCACGGCGCCGCGCCTCACGCCCTCATGACGGTCGGCAGGGGCCCGGGTCGGGGCGGGGTGGTGGGGTTGGTGGTGGGGTCTGTGTCGTGTGCGGGTGTGTGGTGGTGGGGAGGGGTGCTGTGGTGGTGTGGGCCGGGAGGGGTTGCTCGGTTTTGGTGGTGTGGCTGTCGGGTCCGCTGGGCAGGCCGCATTCGACTTCCCTGACGTGCTGCTGCCAGGCGGGCGCCTTCTCGCGTGCGGCAGTGGGGGCGGTCTCGAGCAGCCCCCGCTGTGGTGCGGCCTGGGGCGTGTCGGCCCCGATGGTGGTGAAGCCGGGGTCGGTGAACAGGTGCCCGGCGGGCACGACCTGGCCGCCGCCGTCCGGGCCGATGAGGTGGATGTTCTGCCCGGACAGGGCGGCCGCCTGCCGCTGCACGCTACGGAGCCGGATGTGAGTGCCGACCTTCACAGCAGGCCGGGCATGGCGCTGTACGCTCACCTGGCCCTTCCTGTCTCGGATCCGCTCCAGTCTTGCGGGCCGAGGAGGA
>NZ_JBYIRM010000082.1:0-3555 GCF_057708105.1 Actinacidiphila sp. bgisy144
CTACCCGGCACGGCTTTCGTGGACCTGGCGATGCATGCGGCTGATCTGGCCGGGTGTGGTGTCCTGGAGGAACTGACGCTCCAGGAGCCCCTGGTCCTTCCCTCCTCCGGTGGCGTCCAGTTGCAGGTCCACGTCGGCGACAGTGATGGCGACAGCGGCCGGCGAACGGTGACGGTCTCCTCTCGTGAGGGGGAGGGCGAGTGGGTGCGGAACGCGGTGGGCGTGTTGGCCCCGGCCGATGGCGAGCCGGTCCCGGATCGGCTGTCCGTGTGGCCGCCGGCGGGTGCGGTGTCGGTTCCGGTCGACGACGCCTACGAGAAGTTCGCCCGGCGCGGTTACGCCTACGGTCCGGCGTTCCAGGGCCTGCGCCAGGCATGGCGTGCCGGGGACACCGTCTACGCCGAAGTCGAACTGCCCCAGATCATTGACTCCGACGCTACCGGATTCGGCTTGCATCCCGCTCTGCTTGATGCCGCTCTGCACGGTTTGCTGGCCGCTAGTGACGGCAATGGCGGGACGGAGTTGCCGTTCGCGTGGTCGGGCGTGCGATTGCTGGCCGCCGGTGCGCGTCACTTGCGGGTGGTGCTGGCCGCCGGGTCGGGAGGGATCTCGGTCACCGCGTTCGATGGTGTCGGTCAGCCGGTGCTGGCGGCCCGGTCGTTGGTGTTGCGGGAGGTTGCGCCGGGGCAACTGGTCGGGTCGGGTCGGGTGCCCAGGCAATCGCTGTTCACGGTGGACTGGGTTCCGCTGCCGGCGCAGGCTTCGGCTGCCGTGGAGTGGGCGCGGCACGGTGGGGCCGAGGTAGCTCCGGTGATGGTGGCGCCAGTGCCGACCGCCCCGTCGGGGATGTCGGCGCCGGAGGCGGCTCACCAGGCTGCTGCGACGGTGTTGGGTTGGGTGCAGGAGTGGCTGGCCGATCCCGAGACCGCTGGTTCGCGGTTGGTGGTCTGGACCCAGGGCGCAGCTATCGGGCAGGATCTGGCGGGCGCGGCGGTGGTGGGTTTGGTGCGTTCGGCGCAGTCGGAGCATCCGGGGCGTGTGCTGTTGGTCGACGTCGACCCGGCGGCTGACCTGGACGCTGCCAACGATGCCGACGTGGACACCGTGCTGGCTGCGGTGCTGGGTGCTGATGAGCCTGAGGTCCGCATCCGCCCTGCTACTGCTGACGGCGGGACCGTGGTGGTGTTCGGGCGTCGGCTGGTCCGGGCGGGTGCGTCGGGTGAGTTGGTGTTGCCTGGTGGTTCGGGCTGGCGAGTCGATGTCGCCGAGCCGGGTGATCTGGGCAGTGCTGCTGTGGTCGATGCTCCCGAAGCAGGTGTGGCGTTGTTGCCGGGTCAGGTGCGGGTGGGTCTGCGGGCGGCGGGCGTGAACTTCCGCGATGTGGTCGCCGGGCTGGGAATGGTCTCCGATGGCCGGGCTATGGGCTTGGAGGCTGCCGGGGTGGTGCTGGAGACCGGACCTGGGGTGGATGGTCTGGTGGTGGGGCAGTCGGTGATGGGTTTGGTGCCGGGGTGGGGGCCGGTGGGGGTGGTGGACAGTCGGCTGGTGGCTGCGGTGCCGCGGGGTTGGTCGTTCCAGGAGGCCGCATCGGTGCCGGTGGGGTTCTTGACGGCGTTTTATGCGTTGCGGGATCTGGCCCAGGTCCGTCCCGGTCAGCGGGTGTTGATCCATGCCGGTACCGGCGGTGTGGGCACGGCTGCGGTGCAGTTGGCTCAGGAATGGGGTTTGGAGGTCTTCGCGACCGCGAGTCCGGCGAAGCAGGCGGCGTTGCGGGCGATGGGCGTCGATGAGAGCCATATCGCGTCGACGCGGGATCTGGCGTTCTGTGAGCGGTTCTTGGCCGTGACCGGTGGTGCGGGTATGGATGTGGTCGTCAATGCTCTGGCGGGGGAGTTCACGGACGCGTCGTTGCGGTTGTTGCCGCGTGGTGGTCGGTTCGTCGAGATGGGCAAGACCGATATCCGTGATGCCGAGCAGGTTGCTGCGGCCTATCCGGGAGTGGTCTACCGAGCGTTCGATCTGATGGATGCTGGTGTGCCGCGGGTCGGGGAGATGCTCGCGGAGCTCGGGGTGATGTTCGAGGCCGGGATATTGAAGCCGCCGCCGGTGACGTGCTTCGAGCTGTCGCAGGCGGTCGGGGCATTGCGTCATCTGCAGGCCGCCCGGCATGTGGGCAAGGTCGTACTGAACGTCCCCGCCGCCTGGGACCCGCACGGCACCGTCCTGGTCACCGGCGGGACCGGGACTCTGGGCGGGGAGTTGGCCCGGCACCTGGTCACCGTTCGTGGCATGCGGCACTTGGTGTTGGTGTCGCGACGTGGCCCGGCGGCGCCGGGGGTGGCTGGTCTGGTCGCGGGGTTGGCTGAGCTGGGTGCTGAGGTGCGGGTGGTGGCTGGTGATGCCGCTGACCGGGACGCTCTCGCCTCGGTGCTGGCCAAGGTTGCGGTGGAGCGGCCGTTGACGGCGGTGGTGCATGCCGCGGGTGTGATCGATGACGCGACGGTGGAGTCGTTGACGCCGCAGCGGATGGTGCCGGTGCTGTCGGCGAAGGTTGACGCGGCGTGGAACCTGCACGAGCTGACGGAGGACATGGGACTGGCCGGGTTCGTGTTGTACTCCTCGGCCGCGGCCATCGTGGGCAATCCGGGGCAGGGAAGTTACGCGGCGGCGAACGCGTTCCTGGACGCCCTGGCTGTCTATCGCCGGGATCGGTGCCTGGCTGGTCAGTCGTTGGCGTGGGGGCTGTGGGAACAGACCTCGGAGATGACCGGGCATCTGGATGGCGCGGGTCGGTCTCGTCTGCGTCGTGGTGGCCTCGAGCCGATGTCGACGGAACAGGGTTTGGCGTTGTTCGAGGCCGCGGTCGCGTGGGGTGTGCCGTTGGCGGTACCGACCCGCCTCGACCTGACAGGGCTGTCTCGTGGAGGTCGGCCGGTGCCCGCACTGCTGCGGGGTCTGGCTGGGGGTGCTCTGGTCCGTCCTAGCGCGGCTGTTGCCGCGGACGCGGATGGCCTGGCGGACCAGTTGGCCGCGCTCAGCCCTGCCGATCGGGAGAAGGAAGTCCTGCAGGTCGTTCGGGCCGCCGCGGCCGTTGTCCTGGGCCATGCCCGGCCCGGGGACATCGATTCCCAGCGGGCGTTCCGTGACATGGGCATCGATTCGCTGACGGGGCTGGAGTTGCGTAACCGGCTCGCGGCCGAGACCGGCCTGAGCCTTCCCGCGACCTTGGTCTTCGACCAGCCGACGCCGCTGGAGGTGGCTCGGTATCTGGTCGCCGAGGCGTGCGGGACCGACGGGGTCGTTGGGGCGAGCGCTGTGCCGACGCCGCGGGCCGGCACGGATGAGCCGGTGGCGATTGTGGGGATGGGTTGTCGGTTCCCGGGTGGAGTGGAGGATCCGGAGGGTTTCTGGCGGCTGGTTGCGGAAGGCTCCGATGCGATGTCGGGCTTCCCTGGTGATCGCGGTTGGGACCTGGAGAGCCTGGATGTTTCTGATCCCGTGGATGGGCGTGTGGGCTATGCCCAGGTGGGTGGGTTCTTGGAGGGTGCGGGTGGG
>NZ_JBYIRM010000083.1:0-3439 GCF_057708105.1 Actinacidiphila sp. bgisy144
GGTCCACGGCACCGTCCTGTTGCCGGGGACGGCGTTCGTGGACCTGGCCGTCCACGCCGGCGATCTGGCGGGGTGCGGTGTCCTGGAGGAGTTGACGCTCCAGGAGCCTCTGGTCCTGCCGGAACATGGCGGCGTGCAGGTCCAGGTCCACGTGGGCGACAGCGATGGCGACAGCGGCCGGCGAACCGTAACGGTCTCTTCCCGTGAGGGGGAGGGCGAATGGGTGCGGAACGCCGTCGGTGTGTTGGCCCCGGCCGATGGCGAGCCGGTCCCCGCGCCACTGTCCGTGTGGCCGCCGGCGGGTGCGGTGTCGGTTCCGGTTGACGACGCCTACGAGAGGCTGGCTCGGCAGGGTTACGGTTACGGTCCGGCGTTCCAGGGGATGCGCCAGGCATGGCGTGCCGGGGACACCGTCTACGCCGAGGCGGAGCTGCCTGAGGCCGTCGAAGATGACGTTGCCGGGTTCGGCCTGCACCCTGCCCTCCTCGATGCCGCGCTGCACGCCCTCATCACTGCCAGCAGTTCCAGCAGTGGCAGCGACAACGGTGGGGCGACGGGGTTGCCGTTCGCGTGGTCGGGGGTGCGTTTGCTGGCGGGCGGTGCCCGCCACCTGCGGGTGGTGCTGACACCCGGGTCCGGTGGGGTCTCGGTCACCGCGTTCGACGCTGTTGGTGAACCCGTTCTGCAAGCACGATCGTTGGTGCTCCGGGAGGTTGCACCAGGGCAACTGGGCGGGTCGGGTCGGGCGGCCAGGCAGTCGTTGTTCACAGTGGACTGGGTCCCACTGATGGTGCCGCAGACCCCTGACACCGTCGCGGTGCAGTGGGTGCGGCATGGCGAGTCGGTCGGGTCCGAGCTGGCGCCGGTGGTGGTCGCCCCGGCGCCGACCACCCCGTTCGGGATGTCGGAGCCGCAGGCGGCCCACCAGGCTGCTGTGACGGTGTTGGGTTGGGTGCAGCAGTGGCTGGCCGATCCCGAGACGGACAACGCGCGGTTGGTGGTCTGGACCCAGGGCGCAGCCACCGGGCAGGACCTGGCCGGTGCCGCGGTCGTGGGCCTGGTGCGTTCGGCGCAGTCGGAGCACCCGGGGCGTGTGCTGCTGGTCGACGTCGACCCGGCCACCGACCTGGACCCGACCCGGGACGCTGACGTGGACACCGTCATGGCCCTGGCACTGGGTGCTGACGAGCCGGAGATCCGCATCAGTCCCGCAGCCGACGGCGGCAGCGGTGTGGCGGTGTTCGGGCGTCGGCTGGCCCGGGGCGTGACGAAGGAGCCCGGAGCCGCGCCCGCCGAGTGGGACCCGCAGGGCACCGTGCTGGTCACGGGTGGGACGGGGACGTTGGGTGGGGAGTTGGCCCGGCACTTGGTCACCGTGCGTGGCATACGGCATCTGGTGTTGTTGTCGCGACGCGGCCCGGCCGCACCGGGCGCGGCGCGTCTGGTCGCGGAGTTGGCTGAGCTGGGCGCGGACGTCCGGGTGGAGGCCGGCGATGCCGCCGACCGTGACGCCCTCGCCACGGTCCTGGCCAAGATCGCAGTCGACCGGCCGCTGACGGCGGTGCTGCACGCAGCCGGCGTGATCGACGACGGCACCGTGGAGTCGTTGACACCGCAGCGGATGGCACCGGTGCTGTCGGCGAAGGTTGACGCTGCCTGGAACCTGCACGAGCTGACCGAGGACATGGGACTGGCCGGGTTCGTGCTGTACTCCTCGGCCGCAGCCATCCTGGGCAATCCGGGGCAAGGTAGCTATGCCGCGGCGAACGCGTTCCTGGACGCCCTGGCCGTCTATCGCCAGGAACGTCACCTTGCCGGTCAGTCGCTGGCGTGGGGCCTGTGGGAACAGACCTCGGAGATGACCGAGCAACTGGAGGGTGCGGGCCTGTCCCGTCTGCGCCGCGGCGGCATCGAGCCGATGTCGACCGTCCAGGGTCTGGCCCTGTTCGACGCCGCGGTCGCGTGGGACGTGCCGTTGGTGGTGCCGGCCCGTTTGGACTTGGCCGCGCTGTCTCGTCCGGGTGTTTCGCCTTCACCGTTGTTGAGTGGTCTGACGGCGGGTGCCCCGGGTCGTCCTGTCGCTGCCGCGGCAGCCGCGGGTGGAGGCGGGCTAGCCGCGCGGCTGGCCGAACTCGGCCCGGCCGATCGTGAGGAGGAGGTCCTGCGGGTCGTCCGGACCGCTACGGCGGTGGTGCTGGGTCATGCCAGCCCGGCGGAGCTCGACCCTCAGCGGGCGTTCCGCGACATGGGGATCGATTCGCTGACCGCACTGGAGCTGCGCAACCGGCTCGCCACCGAGACCGGCCTCACTCTTCCCGCGACTCTCGTCTTTGACCATCCGACACCGGTTGAGCTCGCCCGTCACCTGCGGCCGGGAATATTTGCCGATGGCGAAAAAGGAATGGCGACAATGATCGGCGAGCTCAACCAGGTCGAATCCAATCTTCTGAAGATGGCGGGAAGCTGTGAGAAGCCCGACGATATTACGAGAATCCTGCGCGGAATGCTGTCGAGATGGGTAGAGGTGCAGGGAGATTCTCGGTCGGAATCCGATGAGTCCTCCACGTTTGATTCGGCGACTCCCGATGAGGTATTTGACTTCCTTGACAAAGAATTCAGATTCCATGAGTCGCCATCAGATGAAAACTGATTGCCGAATCGACGAGGGGGTCCATTGATGGAAAGCCAGGAAAAACTTTTCGACTATCTGAAGAAGACGTCGGCCGAGCTCGTCCAGACGCGCAATCGCCTGCGAAAGCTGGAGGAACGCGAGCAGGAGCCGGTGGCAATCGTGGGGATGGGTTGTCGGTTCCCGGGTGGGGTGGAGGATCCGGAGGGTTTCTGGCGGTTGGTTGCCGGGGGGACCGATGCGATGTCGGGGTTCCCTGGCGACCGTGGTTGGGATCTGGAGGGTTCGGGTGTCTTCGATCCCGATGATGGGAGTCAGGATTACGCCCGGGTGGGCGGGTTCGTAGGTGATGCGGGCGATTTCGATGCGGAGTTCTTCGGGATCAGTCCGCGTGAGGCGTTGGGGATGGACCCGCAGCAGCGGCTGCTCTTGGAGACGTGCTGGGAGGCGTTGGAGGACGCGGGGATTGCTCCGGGTTCGCTGAAGGGGACCGACACAGGCGTCTACGCCGGAATCGCCGCCTCGGGGTATCGGGCCGGGGAGCAGGACGACGGGAATGGGTACGCGAGGACGGGTACGACGGCGAGTGTGGCGTCGGGTCGGGTGGCGTACTGCCTCGGATTGCAGGGTCCTGCGGTTTCGATCGATACGGCGTGTTCGTCGTCGTTGACGGCGATTCACCTGGCGGCGCAGGCGTTGCGGTCGGGTGAGTGCTCGCTGGCGTTGGCCGGCGGGGTTACGGTGATGGCTGCTTTGGGAGTGTTCGCTGAGTTTGCGCGGCAGCGGGGGTTGGCTGCTGATGGGCGGTGC
>NZ_JBYIRM010000084.1:0-3278 GCF_057708105.1 Actinacidiphila sp. bgisy144
CCACCACCGCCGGACGAGGACCCGCCGAGGGCGGTCACCGTGGCGTCGTAGGCCGGTTTCGGCTGGAAGTCGCGGTCGTACATGGTCGCGGCGCCCCAGCCGGGGAAGGTGCCGTCGATCCAGGAGTGGCCGTCGTCCACCCCCCACTGCGAGATGCCGACACACCGTGCGACCGCGAGGCAGTCCTTGGTGACGTTGCCGTAGTCGGTGGCCTGCTGCTGGAGGTTCGCGGTGGAGGCCGGCAGCTGGATGCGGTCGTCGAGTTCGGTCACGGCGACGTCCAGGCCCAGGTTCGCGAAGCGCTGCATGTTCGCCTGGAAGTCGGAGGGAACCTGCCCGACGATGAAGTGGCTCTCGAATCCGATCCCGCCCAGGGGCACCCCCTGGGCGAGCAGGCTCTTGGCCAGGTTGTACATGGCGTTGCTCTTGGCGTTCTCCCCCTCGATGCCGTAGTCGTTGATGTAGAGCCGGGCGCTCGGATCGGCCGCGTGGGCGGTGCGCAGGGCCTCGGCGAAGTAGTTCTGGCCCATGGCCTGGTAGAACACGTCGTTGACGAAGGAGCCGTCGCCGTTGAACGGTTCGTTGACCACGTCCCAGGCGTAGATCTGCCCCTTGTAGTGGTTGACCTCGGTGGTGATGTGCGCGTCCATGGCACCTTGCACCTGGTTGGCCGGCAAGCTGCTGACCCAGGAGGGCAGTTGGGACTGCCAGACCAGGTTGTGGCCGCGGACGCGCATGCCGTGGGACTTCGCGTACGAGGCGATCTGGTCGCCGGGCCCGAAGTTGTACTGGCCGTTGGCCGGTTCCGTGGTGTCCCACTTCATCTCGTTGCCGGGGGTGAGCGCGTCGAACTGCGCGTTCGCGATGGCGGTCTCGTTGCCGTTGGAGAGGTCCGAGGCCGTCAGGGCAGTGCCGTAGTAGCGGCCCTGGGCGTCGGCGAGGGTGTGAAGTGACGTGGCTGCCTGGGCGGTTCCCGCGGTGCCCAGGGCGAGGAGTGGGGCACCTGCCGCGACGACGGCCATGCCGGTCACGAGGGAACGCAGCCGGGAGCACCGTAAACGGAGCAGGCGGAATTTCTGGGTCATGTGTCCTCCAGCAGTGGAATGGCAGCGACTACCTGCGAGGGACGCGCAACCGCCAGGAGGAGCGATCTCATGCGCGCGGCGTGGAGGAGCGGAGGGACACACCCGACGGGCAGGTCCCCGCCCCGCACGAACGATCCGATCCGGCAATCGGAAGGGGCCGACAAGGGCCGCGACGCATCAGACAAACAGAAGGAGCCGGTGGCGTCAATGACATGGAGCGCAATTGAGCCGGGGTGAGCCGGCCGGCCCGTCCCGAACACGCCATTGTGTGCGAAGGGTTGACAGTGGGTTCCGCGGAGGTGGATGCTCCCGCCGTCGGATTCGAGGCAGCCAGCTTCCGCGGACCGGCATCTGCGGTAGTTTTGTTAGCGCTCACACCCTTGGCCTCACCCCCCACGACCAGGAGACATGAGTGAACACCCGTAGAAGACGGCCCCATTGCGGGGCGAGATTCCCGGCCCGCGCGCCGGCCCGGCCGAAGACCGGCCCTGGACTTTCCGGCCCTTCGGCTCCTCGGCTCTTTCGGAGCGGACGCCGGCGGATTCCTCCCCGCATCCGTCCGTGGGCACGGCCGCACCGGCCATCCGTGGCCGCCGACCGGTGGCCACGGCGGTCGGCGGCTGCCGCCGACCCGGAGCGCACGTAGGCGCGGGCGGGGCGAAGCGTGCCCCGAGGAGGGCGTTCGCCTCGCGCGCGGCTGTTTCCGGGTGCGCCGTCGCGGGATCTGCCAACGACGGGCGCCCGACGCCCGGATGCCGCCGACACGGACGCGGCCCGCGGCATGGACCGGTCCCGGTCGTTTCGCCGGGGTGCCGACCCGCTCGGTTCGCCGTGTTCCGGCGCCCGCCGTTTCCTCGTCGGCGCAGGCTTTGGCGCAGGCTTTGGGAGTGGGCCGGTTTCGCGCGCGTGCTCTCCCCCGAAACGTCCGGGCCGCCGGGTCATCGCACATGCCGCGGGTCGGATCGTCTCCGCATTCCTGGAAGGAGTAGTTCGGCTTGCTGGGAGAAGGAAATATGTTAGCGATCACATTCGAAGAGGGAGTTCCATGGGAACCGCATCCGTGAAAGGTCTGCTCGGTCGCCTGCTCGACGCCGGCGGCGCGGTGCTCTCCGGTCCGCCGCAGCGCCCGTCGTCACGTAAGGCCGCCTTTCTGGCTCGGGTGGCGGCCGCGGCCGTACTCGTCGTCGGCGGGTTGGTCGGGGCCGGGATGTCGTCGGGGACGGCGCAGGCCGCCACGCCCGGGCCGTGCGACATCTACGCCAGCGGTGGCACGCCCTGCGTGGCGGCGCACAGCACGACCCGGGCGCTGTACTCCTCGTACAGCGGCTCGCTCTACCAGGTCAGGCGGGCTTCGGACAACGCGACCCAGGACATCGGCGTGCTCAGCGCCGGGGGGTACGCCAACGCCGCGGCGCAGGACTCCTTCTGCGCCGGCACCGCTTGCGTGATCACCGTGATCTACGACCAGTCCGGACGGGGCAACAACCTCACCCAGGCGCCCGCGGGTGGCGCGGCCGGCGGACCGGACAACCTCGCCGACGCCACCGCCGCTCCCACCACCGTCGCCGGTCACAAGGCGTACGGCGTCTTCGTGGCCCCCGGCACCGGCTACCGCGACAACCACACCAGCGGCATCGCCACCGGGGACAACCCCGAGGGCATGTACGCCGTCCTCGACGGCACCCACTACAACGGCGGCTGCTGCTTCGACTACGGCAACGCCGAGACCGACAGCAACGACGACGGCAACGGCACCATGGAGGCCATCTACTTCGGCAACATCAAGGTCTGGGGCTACGGCTCGGGCAACGGACCCTGGATCATGGCCGACCTGGAGAACGGCCTCTTCTCCGGCGTCAACCAGCACCTCAACTCCGGTGACCCCACCATCAACTACCGCTACACCACCGCGATCATCAAGGGCGGCCCGAACCACTGGGCCATCCGCGGCGGCAACGCGCAGTCCGGCAGCCTGTCCACCTTCTACGACGGCGTGCGCCCCAACGTCTCCGGCTACAACCCGATGAAGAAGCAGGGCGCCATCATCCTCGGCACCGGCGGCGACAACAGCAAGGGCGCCCAGGGCACCTTCTACGAAGGCGTCATGACCAGCGGCTACCCGTCCGACGCCACCGAGAACAGCGTCCAGGCCAACATCACCGCGCAGGGCTACGGCAACGGCGGAGGGAGCAC
>NZ_JBYIRM010000085.1:0-3247 GCF_057708105.1 Actinacidiphila sp. bgisy144
TCGACCGGCGGCAGCGGTGAGCGGCCCGCGGACGAGCAGGACACCGCGCTGTGGGCGGCGGTCGAGAAGACCGATCTCGACGGTTTCGCCGCCGAGTTGGCGATCGCGCCGGACGCCCCGCTCGGCACGGTCCTGCCCGCCTTGGCCGACTGGCGCCGGCGCGTGGGCACCCTGGCGACCGTGGACCACTGGCGCTACCGGGTCACCTGGAAGCGGCGCCCCGACACCGCCGGCGCGGCGGCCCTCACCGGCCACTGGCTCGCCGTCGTACCCGAGCGGCACCGCACCGACCCCGGCGTCACCACCGCACTGGAGGCGCTGGGCGCCGCCGGAGCCGACGTGGCCCTGCTCGAAATCAGCGACGCGGACGCGGATGCCGACGCCGAGGCCGAGGCCGACGCCGACGTGGAGCGGCTGGAGCAGCGGCTGCGTACGCTCCTGGCCGACCTCGGCGCCGCACCGGCGGGCGTCCTGTCCTTCCTCGGCCTGGACCTCGACCGTCGCCACCCCGGCCTCCCGGCGCTGCCGAGCGGACTGGCCGCCACCCTGGCGCTGATCCGCGCGCTGGGCCGGGCCGACGTGCGGGCGCCGCTGTGGCTGACCACCCGGCAGGCGGTCACCACCGGCGAGGACACCCACCCGCACCACCCGCTGGGGTCGCTGATCTGGGGCCTCGGCCAGGTCACCGCCCTGGAACACCCCGACCGCTGGGGCGGGTTGATCGACCTGCCCGCCGCACCCGACGCCCGCACCGGGCAGTTGCTGTGTGCCGCGCTCGCCGACGCCGGGCCCGAGGACCAGGTGGCGCTGCGGCCGGCCGGCGCGTTCCTGCGCCGCCTCGCCCATGCCCCGCGCGACCGGCGCCCCGCCCGCCGCACCTGGCGGCCCCGCGGCACCGTCGTCATCACCGGCGGCACCGGCGCGCTGGGCTCCGTACTCGCCCGGTGGCTGGCCGCGGAAGGCGCCGAGCACCTGGTGCTCACCGGCCGCCGCGGCGCCGACGCCCCCGGCGCGGCCGGGCTGCGCGACGAACTCACCGCCGCCGGCGCCCGGGTGACCCTCGCCGCCTGCGACGTCGCCGACCGTACGGCCGTCGCCGACCTGCTGGCCGGGCTGGCCGCCGCCGGCGAGACCGTACGCGCCGTCCTGCACGCCGCGGGCGTGGCCGAGCTGACGTCCCTGGCGGACACCGGGCCCGCGCAGTTCGCCGCGGGCATCGCCGCCAAGGTCGACGGCGCACGCCACCTGACCGAACTGCTCGACCACACCGCGCTGGACGCCTTCGTGCTGTTCTCCTCCATCGCCGGCGTGTGGGGCAGCGGCGACCACGGCGCCTACGCCGCCGCCAACGCCTACCTCGACGCGCTGGCCGAGGCGAACCGCGCCGCGGGCATCCCCACCACCTCGATCGCCTGGGGCGTGTGGAACGCGTTCGGCGTCAAGGGCGCCGGCGGCATCTCCGAGGCCGTCGACCTCGACCAGCTGCACCGGCGCGGACTGCCCCTGATCGAACCGGAGTTGGGCCTGACCGCCCTGCAACGTGCCCTGGACCGCGACGAGACGGCGCTCACCGTCGCCCCCGTCGCCTGGGAGCGGTTCTTCCCGCTGTTCAGCGCGGCCCGATCGCGGCCCCTCTTCGACGACCTGCCGCAGGTCCGCGCGCTGACCGCGCTGACCGCCCAGGTGCCCGGCGCACCGGCCCAGCCCGCCGCCGAGCAGCACACCGGCCTTGCCGCCCTCCCGCCCGAGGACCGCGACAGCGCCCTGCTCGCCCTCGTCCGCGGCGAGGCCGCCGCCGTGCTCGGCTTCGAACGGCCCGACCAGCTGGAGCCCGACCGGGCGTTCCGCGACATCGGCTTCGACTCGCTGACCGCGATGGAACTGCGCAACCGCCTGGCAGGAGCCACCGGGCTGTCCCTGTCCGCCGCCCTCGTCTTCGACCACCCGACCCCCCTCGCCATCGCCGCCCACCTCAAGGCCGAGCTGTTCGGGCCGGACACGGACGACGACGCCTTCGTCCTCACCGAACTCGACCGGCTCGCCGAGCGGTTGACCGGTCTGAACCCCGACGGCAACACCCGGCTGGAGATCACCCTGCGGCTGCGGTCCCTGCTCGCGCGGTGGGACAGACCCGACGGCGCCCGGCCCGCGGCCGACGCCGCCTCCGCCGGGCCGGAACTCCAGTCCGCCAGCGTCGACGAGGTGTTCGCCTTCATCGACAGCGAACTAGGGCTCTGAGCACGGCAGTCGGCCCCCGGGCCACCGGCACCACCACGCAACGCGCCACACGACGCACCACGTACGGCGGCGGCACCAGCCCGCGCCGCCCACCGGACGACAGCACCACGGCACCACGGCACCACGGACACCTTGAACGGCTCAACGGGGGTAGGAACTGATGGCTGATCAGGACAAGTTGGTCGACTACCTGAAGCGGGTCACCACCGATCTTCAGCAGACCCGGCAGCGCCTGCGCGAGTACGAGGCACAGGCCGCCGAGCCGATCGCGATCGTCGGCATGGGCTGCCGCTACCCCGGCGGCGTCGGCTCGCCCGCCGACCTGTGGCGGCTGGTGCACGACGGGGTCGACGCCGTCGGCGGCCTGCCCACCGACCGCGGCTGGGACGTGAAGGCGCTCTACGACCCCGACCCCGACGCCCCCGGCACCACCTACGCCCCCCACGGCGGATACCTCACCGGGGCCACCGAGTTCGACGCCGAGTTCTTCGGGATCTCCCCGCGCGAGGCCACCGCCATGGACCCGCAGCAGCGGCTCGTCCTGGAAACCGCCTGGGAGGCCGTCGAGCACGCCGGCATCGATCCGGCCGCCCTGCGCGGCACCAGCACCGGCGTCTACGTCGGCTGCAACTACCAGGAGTACCGGGCCCGGCTCACCGAGGTCCGCGACGGCCTGGAAGGCCACCTCGTCACCGGCAGCGTCTCCAGCGTGGTGTCCGGCCGCGTCTCCTACGTCCTCGGCCTCGAAGGCCCCGCCCTCACCGTGGACACCGCCTGCTCCTCCTCCCTGGTCACCCTCCACCTCGCCTGCGAGGCGCTGCGCCGCAAGGAGTGCACCATGGCGCTCGCCGGCGGCGTCGCCGTGATGAGCACCCCCCACACCATCACCGGCTTCTCCCGCCAGCGCGGTGTCGCCGCCGACGGCCGCTGCAAGGCGTTCTCCGCCGCCGCCGACGGCATGGGCTTCGGCGAGGGTGTCGGGATGGTGCTGGTGGAGCGGTTGTCGGAT
>NZ_JBYIRM010000086.1:0-2626 GCF_057708105.1 Actinacidiphila sp. bgisy144
GGCCCGAATCACCCGCTGCTGCGAGGGACCATTCGGCGCCGACAGACCATTACTCGCCCCGTCCTGATTCACCGCACTACCGGCCACCACCGCCAACACCCGATGCCCACGCTCACGCGCAACCGACAACCGCTCCAACACCACCACGCCAACGCCCTCACCCCACCCCGTGCCATCAGCCGCCTCCGCAAACGGCTTACACCGCCCATCGCTGGCCAACCCCCGCTGCCGCGCAAACTCCGTGAACATCTCCGGGTTGGGCATCACCGTGACACCACCGGCCAACGCGATCCCGCACTCACCGGACCTCAGCGCCTGCGCCGCCAGGTGAATCGCCGTCAACGACGAGGAACACGCCGTGTCCACCGACACTGCAGGACCCTGCAACCCCAACGCATACGCCACCCGACCCGACGCCACACTCGCCGTCGTCCCGGTGATCCCGAAGCCGCCAGCACCGTCCTGCTCGCCGACTCGGTATCCCAGCGCGGTGATTCCGGCATAGACGCCTGTGTCGGTCCCCTTCAGCGAACCCGGGGCAATCCCCGCGTCCTCCAGCGCCTCCCAGCACGTCTCCAAGAGCAGCCGCTGCTGCGGGTCCATTCCCAACGCCTCGCGCGGACTGATCCCGAAGAACTCCGCATCGAACCCACCCGCACCCTCCAAGAACCCACCCACCCGGGCATAACCCACACCCCCATCACCGGAATCGGAGCCGTCACCCCGCTCCCCGTCCCAGCCACGGTCCGCCGGGAACCCCGACATCGCATCAGAGCCCCCCGCAACCAACCGCCAGAAACCCTCCGCGTCCTCCACCCCACCCGGGAACCGACAACCCATCCCGACGATCACCACCGGCTCCTGCATCCGGGCAACCGCAGCAGGCGTTTCCCGCAGGGCCTCTTGCTCACCGGTCAGTTGCTGCCACAGGTAGCCCACCAGCGCTGTCGGTGTCGGATAGTCGAACAGGACGGTGGCGGGCAGCTGGAGTGTGGTGGCGGTCTTCAGCCGGTTGCGGAGATCAAGTGCGCTATAGGAGTCGAAGCCCTGCTCGCGGAAGCTCCGGTCCGCGTCGACGCCCTGCGGGCCGTCGTGACCGAGTACTTCGGCGGCAAGGGTCAGGACCAGGCGGGCGAGCTGACGTTCGCCGTCGACCCCCGACGAACCAGTGGCCTCGCCGTCGACCCCCGACGAACCAGTGGCCTGGGCGCCATCCTTCTGCCCCTGCGCCACCTCATGGCGGGAGCCGCTCAGGATGGTGGATCGCAGCTCATCGGTAAGGTCCGCGACGACGACGGATGTGTGGTCGTGTCCCACGGTCCAGGCGAGCACTTCGGCCAGATCGTCGGGGTCGGTGTGGCGCATGCCGTCGACAGCTCCGGCGCCGGCACCGTGCCAGGCGACGGAGGTGGCCGCGCGGCCTGCTGCCCGGCGGTGGCTCACCAACGCAGCAGCGAAGGCTCCGTAGGCACGCTTGTCCACGTCCTGCTCGATCCCGAGCTGAGCGCCGGCGTGGGAGATGACGACGAACGCCGACAGCTCGCGGTCGACGGTCTGGTCGTGCAGGTGGAGCAGATCCTCGATGTCCTGCGCCCCGGCCTGACCATCCGGCAGGGCGACGACCGCAGTGGCGTCCTGGGGCAGGTCTGCTCCTCGGACGACCTCGGCGCCCGCGGTCGTCAGCCATCGGGTGACTGCCGCGGCGAGCGGGCCGTTGTCGTCACCGGACAGCAGGACCTTGCCCGTCGGCTGCCAGGGCAGCCGTGAGGTGTCGGCGTCGATGGGTGCGACGCGCACCTTCCTGGCGAACACGCCCGCCGGGCGCAGGGCCAGCCGGTCCTCGCTGTACTGGCCGCCGAGCACGGCGCGCAGCCGGCCCCGGGTGGTGGCGTCCCATGCGCGGGGCAGATCAAGACATCCGCCGCGGCCGCCCGCCATCGACGGCCGGTCCCAGATCGCGGACTGCCGCGGGTCGCCGGGCCGGTCGGCCGACTCGGCAGGTACTGCCTCGACCGTGGCGTTCCACACCGGGACGCCGTCGACGACCGGCTCTCCAGGGGGCAGGAAGGAGACCACGCCCACGACTTCGGAGTAGCGCGCACTCATCAAGGCACCGACCTGCGACAGGTCTGTCTCAAGACGGTGGACCACGCCGCCGTCGGCGGACAGCGCCTCCGCCACCTCGGCGGCGACCCTCTCATCAGGGAATCCCGGGGGGACGAGGATCAGTCGGCTACCGCTGACCGCCGGCCGGATGTCCGCGGTCACCGGTTCCCACGCCACCCGGTACAGCTGCGCGTTGAACTTCGCCCGACTGCGCTGCCGCTGCCGCAGGCCGGAGAGGGCCGGCAGCAGCGATGCGATCGTCGAGCGCTCGGCGGTCAGGCCGAGTACACCGGCGAGTGCCTCGACGTCGTTGCTCTCGATCGCCTGCCAGAACGCGCCGTCGGCCGAGTCACCGTCATGATCGCCCGCCACGGCGGCCTTCGGCCAGTAGTGCTGCCGCTGGAACGCATACGTCGGCAAAGCCACCCTCCGGGCCCCACCCTCCCCACCATTCACCGCGGCCCAGTCCACCTCCACACCCGCCACATACAAACCGGCCAGCGCACGCAACGCCGTCTCG
>NZ_JBYIRM010000087.1:0-2571 GCF_057708105.1 Actinacidiphila sp. bgisy144
TCCTCGCGGTCCGACGGTGCAGGGGCGCGGAACGGCGAGTCGAGGAAGGAGGACGGGTCGGCCGGCTTCTCGTCGTCGGCCTTGTCGGAGGCGTCGGCCTCCGCGGCGTCGGTCGCGTCATCCGTGTCGGCCGCGTCGTCCGCCGCGCTGTCGGCTTCCTCGGCCGCGGGCTCGGCGTGCGACGAGACCTCGTCGTCGTCCGTGTCCTCGTCCTCGTCGTCCGCGTCCTCGTCGTCAGCCTCGTCGTCAGCGTCATCCGCGTCAGAGCCGTCGACCACGACCTCGTCGGTCAGGTCGTCGTCCTCGGCCGGCTCGGCCGCGCCGCCGGTCGGCGCCTCGGCCTCGTCCGCGTCACTGTCCGCGCCACTGTCCTCGTCCCCCTCGTCGAAGGCGTCCACGAACGCGACACCGTCGAGCTGGGCGAGCCGGTCGGACGCGTCGGTCGTCCCGTTGTGGTCGGCCTCCAGCGCCTTGGCGAACCACTCGCGGGCCTCGTTCTCGCGGCCGACCGCCAGCAGCGCGTCCGCGTAGGCGTACCGCAGCCGGGCGGTCCACGGGTGGATGGCGTTCGCCGCCAGCTCCGGGCTCTGGAGGGTCACCACCGCGGCCTCGGCCTGGCCGAGGTCCTGGCGGGCGCCAGCCGCGACCAACCGCATCTCGACCTGCCCGGCCTTGTCCAGCTTGTGCACCTCGGGCGCCCCGGCCATCTCCAGCGCCCGCTCGGGCCGGCCGAGCCCGCGTTCGCAGTCGGCCATCACCGGCCACAGATCCACCGTCCCGGTCATCCGGCGCGTGGTGCGGAACTCCGCCAGCGCCTCCGAGTACCGCTCGGTGGCGTACGACGCGAAGCCCGCCGCCTCCCGCACCGCGGCGACGCGCGAGGCGAGCCGCAGCGCCACCCGCGAGTACGCGTACGCCTGCTCCGGGTCCTCGTCCAGCAGCCGCGCGACCATCACCAGGTTGCGCGCCACGTCCTCCGCGAGCGTCTTGGGCAGGCTCATCAGCTCCTGCCGCACGCTCGGGTCGATCTCCTGGCCGGTGACCTCGTCCGGGATCGGCAGCCGCCTGATGGGCTCGCGGTCGTCACGGCGCTCGTCGCGGCCACCGCGGCTCTCGAACCGGCCGCGGCCCTGCACCACCGGGCGCCGACCGTGCCCGCGGTCCCGGTCGTCGTCACGACGCGGACCACGCGGACGGTCGTCACGCCGGTCATCGCGCCGGTCATCCCTGCGGAAGCCACCCCGGTCGTCGTCACGACGCGGACCACGCGGACGGTCATCGCGGCGGTCGTCACGGCGGAAGCCGCCGCCCGGGCGGTCGTCGCGCCGGTCGTCACGCCGGTCGTCACGGGGACGGTCGAAGCGCGGACGGTCGTCACGCCGGTCATCCCTGCGGAAGCCACCCCGGTCGTCCTCCCGACGCGGACCACGCGGACGGTCGTCACGGCGGTCGTCCCGACGGAAACCACCGCGGTCGTCGTCCCGACGCGGACCACGCGGACGGTCATCGCGGGGGCGGTCGTCACGGGGACGGTCATAGCGCGGACGGTCACCACGGTCGTCACGGCGGAACCCGCCGCCACCCTGGCGGTCATCGCGGGGGCGGTCGTACCGCGGACGGTCGTCACGCCGGTCGTCTCGGCGGAACCCGCCACCCCCACCAGGACGGTCGTCCCGACGGAAGCCACCACGGTCGTCATCCCGACGCGGACCACGCGGACGATCGTCACGGCGATCATCGCGGGGGCGGTCATCACGGGGACGGTCGAAGCGCGGACGGTCACCGCGGTCATCACGACGGAACCCGCCACCCCCACCAGGACGGTCGTCCCGACGGAAGCCACCACGGTCGTCATCACGACGCGGACCACGCGGACGGTCATCACGCCGATCATCGCGGGGGCGGTCATCACGGGGACGGTCATCACGGGGACGGTCATAGCGCGGACGGTCACCGCGGTCATCACGACGGAACCCACCGCCCCCACCAGGACGGTCGTCCCGACGGAAGCCACCGCCGCCCTGGCGGTCATCGCGCGGGCGGTCGTACCGCGGACGGTCATCACGCCGGTCGTCACGGCGGAACCCGCCACCGCGGTGGTCATCACGACGGGGACGGTCGTCTCGACGGTCATCACGCCGATCCTCGCGGCGGTGTTCGCCGCGTTCGGGTCGGTCTTCGGGTGCGTTGGGCATCGACGTGACTCCTGTCGGATCGTACTGCTGTGGTTCAAGTCTCGCGTAGCGGCCGGGGAGGCGCGCTGCGCGGAAAACAAAAAGGACCCCTGGTCCCAGCGCTCAGGCCAGGACCAAGGGTCCAGAAAGATTGTTCGGCGGCGTCCTACTCTCCCACAGGGTCCCCCCTGCAGTACCATCGGCGCTGAAAGGCTTAGCTTCCGGGTTCGGAATGTAACCGGGCGTTTCCCTAACGCTATGACCACCGAAACACTATCGGGTCATCCCGCATGTACGGGATTTCGACAGATTCCGAGCGAACAAGCACACTTTTCAGTTGAATGTTCACCGGATGCGACTGTTCGCAACCCGGGAACCAAACAGTGGACGCGAGCAT
>NZ_JBYIRM010000088.1:0-2364 GCF_057708105.1 Actinacidiphila sp. bgisy144
ACCCGCACCCGGGCGCCGGCGGCTTCCAGCTCCGCCGCCAACTCGGCCGCGCCCGGCGCCTCCAGGCCCCGGCGCGAGGCCAGCACCAGGTGGCGGACGCCGCCCTCGGTCGCCAAGTGGCGTGCCACCAGGGCCCCCAGGCCGCCGGTACCGCCGGTCACCAGCACCGCGCCATCCGCACCGGCGCCGTCCGCGCCCGACAGCGCCGACAGGCCGCCCGGCTCCGCGGACACCACCGCCCGCGCCAGCCGCGGCGCCAGCACCAGCCCGCTGCGCACCGCCACCTGCGGCTCGTCGAACGCGGCGAGCGCGGCCGGCCCGAAGCCCGCCCCGTCGCCGTCGCCGCCGGCCGCCGGGTCCGCCGCCGGGTCGAGGTCCACCAGGGCGAAGCGCCCGGGGTGCTCCGACTGCGCGCTGCGGACGAGGCCCCAGGCGGCGGACGCCGCCACGTCCGGCGCCTCACCGCCCGTGGCGACCGCGCCCCGCGTCACCAGCACCAGCCGCGAGTCCGCCAGCGCCTCGGCGGCCAGCCACTCCTGCACCAGGCCCAGCGTGCGCGCCACCGCCGTGTGCGCGGCGCCCGCCACGTCCACCGCGGCGCCGTCGGGCCCGCCCGCGGACGGCACCGCCGTCACCACCGCGTCCGGCACCGGCGCGCCCGCGGCCACCGCCGCGACCAGCGCGGCCAGGTCCGCGTACGCCCCGTCCGCGCCGAGCACCGCGACCTCGGCCGGGCCGGTGCCGCTCGCGGCCGCCGCCTCGGCCCACTCCACCGTGAACAGCGACCTGTCGGCCGCCCCGGACCGCCCGGAACTCGCCAACTGCGCCTGGTCAACCGGCCGCAGGACGAGGGAGCGGACCGACACCACCAGGGCGCCGGTGTCGTCGACCGCGTCGAACCGCACCGTGGAGTCGCCGAGCGCCCCGGCCCGCACCCGCAGCTGCGAGGTGCCGCGGCGGCCGATCCGGACCCCGGTCCAGCTGAAGGGCATCTTGTGCTCGCTGCCACCCGCGAAGAAGGGCACGCCGCCCTGCACCACCGCGTCGAACAGCGCCGGGTGGACGCCGAACCCGCCCGCGGCGTCCACGTACTCGTCCGGCAGGGCGACCTCGACGTAGATCTCGTCGCCGTCGCGCCAGGCGGCCCGCATGCCCTGGAACACCGGACCGTAGTCGTAACCCAGCTCGGTCAGCTGGTCGTAGAGCCGCTCGGCCGGGACCGGTTCGGCGTCCGCCGGCGGCCACTGCTCCGCCCAGTCCGCGACCGGCTCGACGTCGAGACCGGGCTCCTCCTCGGTCCCGGGGGCCAGGACACCGCGCGCGTGGCAGATCGACTCGCCGCGCCGCGTGCCCTCGGGGACGGTGTAGATCGCGACGGCCCGGTGGCCGTTGTCGTCCGGCTCGGCCACGGTGACCTGCACCTGGACGGCGGTGCCCGCGGGCAGCAGGAACGGCGTCCCGAGGACCAGTTCCTCCACCACCGGGCAGCCCACCTGCCGGCCGGCCGTCAGCGCGAGTTCCACCAGGGTGACGCCGGGCACGACGACCGTGCCGAACAGCAGGTGCTCGGTGACCCAGGCGTCCGTGTCCGTGCTCACCCGCCCGGTGAACAGCCACTGGTCCTGGTCGCCGATCCGCACCCCCGCGGTCAGCAGCGGGTGCTCGACGCGCTCGGACCCGGCGGCGACCGCCCCGGGCACCGCCTCGCCCGGCGCCAGCCAGTAGCGCTCGTGCTGGAAGGCGTACGTCGGCAGGGACACGGTCTTCGCGCCGGTCCCGGCGAAGAACGCCGCCCAATCGACAGTGATCCCGGCGGTGTGGGCCTGCCCGAGGAACGCGGCGAACGCGTCCGGCTCACCCTGCTTGGCCCGCAACGCCGGCACCACCAGCGCCTCGGACTCCGCCTCGTCCAGCACCTGACGGGCCAGCGCGGTCAGTGAACCGTCCGGGCCCAGCTCCAGGAAGCGGGTGACGCCGAGGCCGGCGAGCGCGGTGATGCCGTCCGCGAACCGGACCGCCTCCCGCGCATGCCGCACCCAGTAGCCGGGGTCGGCGAGCTCACCGGAAGCCGTCACCGCACCCGAGACGTTGGAGACCACCGGGATGGACGGCTCCGCGAAACTCAACCCCGCCGCCACCGACGCGAACTCATCGAGCATCGGCTCCATGAGCGCCGAGTGGAACGCGTGCGACACCCGCAGCCTCGTCGTCTTACGGTCCTGCCACCGCGGCAACCGCAGCCACTCGTCCAGGGCGTCCAGTTCACCCGACACGACCACCGCCCGCGGGCCGTTCACCGCCGCAATGGACAGCCGGTCGGTGAACCCCTCCAGCGCGTCCAGGACCTCCTGCTCGCTGGCCTGA
>NZ_JBYIRM010000089.1:0-2253 GCF_057708105.1 Actinacidiphila sp. bgisy144
CAGGCTCAGGCCGGTCTCGGCCGCGAGCCGGTTGCGGAGCTCCAGCGCGGTCAGCGAGTCGATGCCCATCTCACGGAACGCCCGCTCGGAGTCGATCTCAGCCGAGCTGGCATGACCCAGAACGGCGGCGACAGCGGCCCGGACGATCTCCAGGACTTCCCGTTCACGCTCTGCGGGGGCAAACGCGGCCAACCGGGCCACGAAGCCGCCCGCGTCCGCGGCCGCGGTCGGTCGGGCGGGCGTACCGGCGACCAAGCCGCGCAGCAGCGGGGGCAGCGGTCGTCCCGGGCGCGACAGTGCCGTCAGGTCGAGGCGGGTCGGGACCGCCAACGGGGCACCCCACGCAACGGCGGCGTCGAACAGGGCCAGACCCTGGACGGTCGACATAGGCTGAACACCACCACGGCGCAGACGAGACCGACCCGCGCCCTCCAGCTGCTCGGTCATCTCCGAGGTCTGTTCCCACAGCCCCCATGCCAGCGACTGACCGGCAAGCTGCCGATCCCGGCGATAGACGGCCAACGCGTCCAGGAACGCGTTGGCGGCCGCGTAACTGCCTTGTCCCGCGCTGCCCATGACCGCCGCAGCCGAGGAGTACAGCACGAACCCGGCCAAGCCCGCGTCATCGGTCAGCTCGTGCAGGTTCCACGCCGCGTCAACCTTCGCCGACAGCACCGGCAGCATCCGCTGCGGCGTCAACGACTCCACCGTGGCGTCATCGATCACCCCGGCGGCATGCACCACCGCCGTCAACGGACGCTCCACCGCAACCTTGGCCAGCACCGAGGCGAGGGCGTCACGGTAGGCGGCATCGCCGGCCACCACCCGCACCTCCGCACCCAGCTCAGCCAACTCCGCAACCAGACCAGCCACCCCCGGCGCCGCCGGACCCCGCCGCGACAACAACACCAGACGCCGCATACCACGCACGGTGACCAGGTGCCGGGCCAACTCCCCACCCAACGTCCCCGTCCCACCCGTGACCAGGACGGTGCCCTGCGGGTCCCACTCGGCGGGCACGGCTCCGGGCTCCTTCGTCCCGGCCCGGGTCAGCCGACGCCCGAGCACCGTTACCTCACCGTCCCCAGAACTGATGCGGACCTCGGGTTCATCGGCATCCAAGGCCAGGGCCAGGACGGTGTCCACGTCAGCGTCTTGGGTCGGGTCCAGGTCGGTGGCCGGGTCGACGTCGACCAGCAGCACACGCCCCGGATGCTCCGACTGCGCCGAACGCACCAAACCCGCCACCGCCGCGCCCGCCAGGTCCTGCCCGGTAGCCGCGCCCTGGGTCCAAAGCACCAACCGCGCATTGTCCGTCTCGGGATCGGCCAGCCACTCCTGCACCCAACCCAACACCGACGCAGCAGCCTGGTGGGCCGCCTGCGGCGCCGACATCCCCGACGGGGCAGCCGGCACCACCGCCACCACCACCGGAGCCACCTCGGACCCACCGTGCCGCGCCCACTGCACCGCAGCCGACGAAGCCTGCACCGACAGCGGGACCCAGTCGACGGTGAACAGCGACTGCCGCACCTGCCGGCCAGCCCCGGTGAGCAGACCAGCCGGAACCTCACGCAACGCCAGCGACCGTGCTTGCAAGACGGGTTCACCGACAGCATCGAAAGCCGTGACCGAGACCCTGCCCGACCCGGGCGCCAGCACCACCCGCAACTGACGCGCACCGCCCGCCAGCAGCCGCACCCCCGACCACACGAACGGCAACCCCGTCCCCCCACCATTGCCGTTGCTACCACCAGCAGCCAGAAGACCGTGCAGAGCGGCATCAAGCAGAGCGGGATGCAGACCAAACCCCGCAACATCCGCATCCGCGCTCTGGGGCAGCTCCACCTCGGCATAGACCGTGTCCCCGGCACGCCACACCTGCCGCAGCCCCTGGAACGCCGGACCGTAACCGTAACCCTGCCGAGCCAACCTGTCGTAGGCATCGTCGACCGGAACCGCCACCGCACCCGCCGGAGGCCAGACACCCAGCGGGGCGGGGACCGGCTCACTGCCGGCCGGCGTCAGCACACCAACGGCATGCCGCACCCACTCGCCCTCCCCCTCGCGAGAGGAGACCGTGACCGTTCGCCGGCCACTGCCGCCGTCACTGTCGCCGACGTGGACCTGGAGCTGCACTCCACCGTGCTCCGGCAGGACCAGTGGCTCCTGGAGGGTCAGTTCCTCCAGGACACCACACCCGGCCAGATCAGCCGCATGCATCGCCAGGTCCACGAAAGCCGTCCCCGGCAA
>NZ_JBYIRM010000090.1:0-2091 GCF_057708105.1 Actinacidiphila sp. bgisy144
AGACATCGATCCACAGCGGGCCTTCCGTGACATGGGCATCGACTCACTGACCGCGCTGGAGCTCCGCAACCGACTGGTGAGCGAAACCGGGCTCGCTCTCCCCGCCACCCTGGTCTTCGACCACCCTGTTCCTCTCGAACTCGCCCGGCACCTGCACGACCAGCTGGTACCGCGCCAACCCGGCGTCATTGAGAGTGCCCTGGCGGATCTGGACGGTCTGCGCGCTGTGTTGTCGGCTGTGTCCCTCGACGATGCCGATCGCGGGCGGATCACGGAACAGTTGTATGCCCTCATGGCGGACTGGCGGGCGCAGGGATCAGAGGCGGACGACCAGGACGACCTGGACTCTGCCACGAACGAGGATCTGTATCAGATGGTCGAGCGTGGGTTCGACAAGTAGCTGAATTGTCTGCCGGCGAGACAGGAGCACCTACACACATGTCCGAGGAAGAAAAGCTTCGGGACTATCTGAAGCGGGCCATCAATGACGGTCGGCAACTGCAGAACCGACTGCGAAGGCTTGAGGAGAGCATTCGCGAGCCGGTGGCCATCGTGGGGATGGGTTGCCGTTTCCCGGGCGGTGCCGAGAGCCCGGATGGCTTGTGGCGGTTGGTTGCGGGGGGCTCCGATGGGATGTCGGGGTTCCCGGTGAACCGTGGCTGGGACGTGGCGGGCCTGCCGGATCCGGATTCCGGTGACGGGGGTGTGGGTTATGCCCGGGTGGGTGGGTTCTTGGAGGGTGCGGGTGGGTTCGATGCGGAGTTCTTCGGGATCAGTCCGCGTGAGGCGTTGGGGATGGATCCGCAGCAGCGGGTGTTGTTGGAGACGTGTTGGGAGGCGTTGGAGGACGCGGGCATCACGCCGGGGTCGTTGCGGGGCACCGACACCGGTGTCTATGCCGGCGTCATCACCTCCGGCTACCGCGTCGGGGGGCAGGACGGTGCCGGTGGCTATGGGATGACCGGGACCATGGCGAGTGTGGCGTCGGGTCGGGTGGCGTATGCGTTGGGGTTGCAGGGTCCTGCGGTTTCGATTGATACGGCGTGTTCGTCGTCGTTGACGGCGATTCACTTGGCGGCACAGGCGCTGCGGTCCGGGGAGTGCTCGCTGGCGTTGGCCGGTGGCGTCACGGTGATGGTCAGTCCAGGTGCGTACCTGGAATTCGCGCGGCAGCGGGGGTTGGCTGCTGACGGGAGGTGTAAGCCGTTTGCGGAGGCGGCTGATGGCACGGGGTGGGGTGAGGGCGTCGGTGTGCTGGTCCTGGAGCGGTTGTCGGTTGCGCGTGAGCGTGGGCATCGGGTGCTGGCGGTGGTGGCCGGTAGTGCGGTCAATCAGGACGGGGCGAGTAATGGTCTGTCGGCGCCGAATGGTCCGTCGCAGCAGCGGGTGATTCGGGCTGCGTTGGCGAGTGCGGGGTTGCAGCCGGGTGATGTGGATGTGGTGGAGGCGCACGGGACTGGGACGGCGTTGGGTGATCCGATCGAGGCGCAGGCGTTGCTGGCGACCTATGGGCAGGATCGTGATCCGGCGCGGCCGTTGTTGTTGGGGTCGGTGAAGTCGAATATCGGTCACACGCAGGCGGCTGCGGGTGTGGCGGGTGTGATCAAGATGGTGCAGGCGATGCGGCACGGGATGCTGCCGCAGACCTTGCACGTCGACGCTCCGTCCTCCCACGTCGACTGGTCGGCGGGGGCGGTGGAGTTGCTGACGGCGCCGCGTGAGTGGTCGGCGGGTTCTGGTCCTCGGCGGGCGGGTGTGTCGGCGTTCGGGATCAGTGGCACCAACGTCCACCTCATCCTCGAACAGCCTGTGCAGGAGGGGGTGGAGTCCGTTGCGGAGGTGGGGTCGGAGTCTGGTGGTGCGGTGGTGTGGGTGGTGTCGGCGCGGTCTGATGCGGCGTTGGTGGCGCAGGCGGGTCGGTTGGCGGAGTTTGTGGCGGCGCGTCCGGGGGTGGGGGTTCGGGATGTGGCGTTGTCGTTGGCGGTGACGCGGACGACTGGGTTCGCGCACCGGCTTGCGGTGGTGGGCGGTGACCGTGGTCAGCTGTTGGAGGGCTTGTCTGCGGCTGCGTCGGGGCGGGAGTCGGCCGGG
>NZ_JBYIRM010000091.1:0-1945 GCF_057708105.1 Actinacidiphila sp. bgisy144
ACGGCTGAACACCGCCGCGGCGCAGACGGGACCGACCCGCGCCCTCCAGCTGCTCGGTCATCTCCGAGGTCTGTTCCCACAGGCCCCACGCCAGCGACTGACCAGCCAGATGCCGATCCCGGCGATAGACAGCCAGCGCGTCCAAGAACGCGTTGGCGGCGGCGTAACTGCCTTGCCCCGCGCTGCCCATGACCGCCGCAGCCGACGAATACAGAACGAACCCGGCCAAGCCCGCGTCCTCGGTCAGCTCGTGCAGGTTCCAGGCCGCGTCAGCCTTCGCCGACAGCACCGGTGCCATCCGCTGCGGCGTCAACGACTCCACCGTCGCGTCGTCGATCACACCGGCGGCGTGCACCACTGCCGTCAGCGGCCGGTCGACTGCGATCTTGGCCAGGACCGTGGCGAGGGCGTCACGGTCGGCGGCATCGCCGGCCTCCACCCGGACGTCCGCGCCCAGCTCAGCCAGCTCCGCGACCAGACGCGCCGCGCCCGGTGCGGCCGGGCCGCGTCGCGACAGCAACACCAGATGCCGCATGCCACGGACGGTGACCAGGTGCCGGGCCAACTCCCCGCCCAACGTCCCCGTGCCACCGGTGACCAGGACGGTGCCTTGGGGGTCCCACTGGGCGGGGACGTTCAGTACGACCTTGCCGATGTGCCGGGCAGCTTGCAGATGACGCAGTGCGGCGACCGCCTGCGACAGCTCGAAGCACGTGACCGGCGGCGGCTTCAGTATCCCGGCCTCGAACATGCCGCCGAGCTCCGCGAGCATCTCCCCGACCCGCGGCACACCGGCATCCATCAGATCGAAAGCCCGATAGATCACCCCAGGGTATGTCTGGGCGACCTGCTCGGGGTTGCGGATATCGGTCTTGCCCATCTCGACGAACCGCCCACCACGCGGCAACAACCGCAGCGAGGCATCCGTGAACTCCCCCGCCAGAGCATTAACGACCACGTCCATACCCGCACCACCGGTCACGGCCAAGAACCGCTCACAGAACGCCAGATCGCGTGTCGAGGCGATGTGGCTCTCATCGATGCCCATCGCCCGCAACGCCGCCTGCTTGGCCGGACTCGCGGTGGCGAAGACCTCCAAACCCCATTCCTGCGCCAGCTGCACCGCAGCCGTGCCCACCCCGCCGGTACCGGCATGGATCAGCACCCGTTCCCCCGGACGGACCTGGGCCAGATCCCGCAACGCATAAAACGCGGTCATGAATCCCACCGGCACGGATGCGGCCTGCTGGAACGACCACCCCCGCGGCACCGCAGCCACCAGCCGGCTGTCGACGACCCCGACCGGGCCCCACCCTGGCACCAAACCCATCACCGGCTCACCCACCGCCAGGCCGGTGACTCCGGGACCGGTCTCCAGCACCACGCCCGCGCCTTCCCCACCGAGCATCCGGCCGTCCGCAACCATTCCCAGCCCGGCCACCACATCGCGGAAGTTCACGCCCGCCGCCCGCAGACCCACCCGGACCTGACCCGGCAACAACACAGCGCCCGCCTCGGGAGCATCGACCACCGCCGCACTGCCCAGATCACCCGGCTCCGCCACCTCCACCCGCCAACCCGAACCACCAGGCAACACCAACTCACCCGACGCACCCGCCCGGACCAGCCGACGCCCGAACGCCGCCACAGTCCCATCCCCGGAACTGATGCGGACCTCGGGTTCATCAGCGCCCAAGGCCAGGGCCAGGACGGTGTCCACGTCAACGTCCCGGGTCGGGTCCAGGTCGGTGGCCGGGTCAACGTCGACCAGCAGCACACGCCCCGGATGCTCCGACTGCGCCGAACGCACCAAACCCACCACCGCCGCGCCCGCCAGATCCTGCCCGGTAGCCGCGCCCTGGGTCCAGACCACCAACCGCGCGTTGTCCGTCTCGGGATCGGCCAGCCACTCCTGCACCCAACCCAACACCGTCGCAGCAGCCAA
>NZ_JBYIRM010000093.1:0-1709 GCF_057708105.1 Actinacidiphila sp. bgisy144
TCGGCTCGATGCCGCCGCGGCGCAGACGGGACAAGCCCGCGCCCTCCAGTTGCTCGGTCATCTCCGAGGTCTGTTCCCACAGGCCCCACGCCAGCGACTGGCCGGCAAGGTGACGTGACCGGCGATAGACAGCCAGCGCGTCCAGGAACGCGTTCGCCGCGGCGTAGCTGCCTTGTCCCGCGCTGCCCATGACCGCCCCAGCCGAGGAGTACAGCACGAACCCGGCCAAGCCCGCGTCCTCAGTCAGCTCGTGCAGGTTCCACGCCGCGTCAACCTTCGCCGACAGGACGGTCGCCATCCGCTGCGGCGTCAACGACTCCACCGTCGCGTCGTCGATCACACCCGCGGCGTGCACCACCGCCGTCAACGGACGCTCGACCGCAATCTTGGCCAGCACGGACGCCAAAGCCCCACGGTCGGCGGCATCGCCGGCCACCACCCGCACCTCCGCACCCAGCTCAGCCAACTCCGCAACCAGACCAGCCACCCCCGGCGCCGCCGGACCCCGCCGCGACAACAACACCAGACGCCGCACGCCGCGGACGGTGACCAGGTGCCGGGCCAACTCCCCACCCAACGTCCCCGTGCCACCGGTGACCAGGACGGTGCCCTGCGGGTCCCAGGCGGCGGGGACGTTCAGCACGACCTTGCCGATGTGCCGGGCGGCCTGCAGATGACGCAGCGCCGCCACGGCCTGCGACAGCTCGAAGCACGTCACCGGCGGCGGCTTCAGTATCCCGGCCTCGAACATCACTCCCAACTCGGCGAACATCTCCGCGATCCGCGGCTCGCCGGCGTCCATCAGGTCGAATGCCTGGTAGACCACTCCCGGGTATGTCTGGGCGACCTGCTCGGCATCACGGATATCGGTCTTGCCCATCTCGACGAACCGCCCACCACGCGGCAACAACCGCAACGACGCGTCCGTGAACTCCCCCGCCAGAGCATTGACGACCACGTCCATGCCCGCACCACCGGTCACGGCCAAGAACCGCTCACCAAACGCCAGATCACGCGTCGAGGCAATGTGGCTCTCATCGATCCCCATCGCCCGCAACGCGACTTGCTTGGCCGGACTCGCAGTCGCGAAGACCTCCAAACCCCATTCCTGAGCCAACTGCACCGCAGCCGTGCCCACCCCGCCGGTACCGGCATGGATCAACACCCGCTGACCGGGACGGACCTGAGCCAGATCCCGCAACGCATAAAACGCGGTCAAGAACCCCACCGGCACCGCAGCAGCCTCCTGGAACGACCACCCCCGCGGCACCGCAGCCACCAGCCGACTGTCCACCACCCCCACCGGCCCCCACCCCGGCACCAAACCCATCACCGACTGACCCACCACCAGACCATCCACCCCCGGCCCGGCCTCCAGCACCACCCCCGCGCCTTCCCCACCCAGCACTCGACCGTCCGCAACCATTCCCAGCCCGGCAACCACATCGCGGAAGTTCACACCCGCCGCCCGCAAACCCACCCGCACCTGACCCGGCAACAACGCCACGCCCGCCTCAGCAGCATCGACCACAGCAGCACTGCCCAGATTACCCGGCTCCGCCACCTCCACCCGCCAACCCGAACCAGCGGGAAGCACCAGATCCCCGGACGCACCCGCCCGGACCAGCCGACGCCCGAACACCGCCACAGTCCCATCCCCGGAACTGATGCGGACCTCGGGCTCATCAGCACCCAGCACCGCAGCCAGC
>NZ_JBYIRM010000094.1:0-1625 GCF_057708105.1 Actinacidiphila sp. bgisy144
GGTCGCGGGCTTCCGCACCTACCTGCTGGACGAGCGGCTGCGCCTCGTGCCGCCGGGCGTCGTGGCGGAGCTGTACGTCGCCGGGCCGGGCCTGGCCCGCGGCTACCTGGACCGGCCGGGGCTGAGCGCCGGGCGGTTCGTCGCCGATCCGTACGGCCCGGCCGGCACGCGGATGTACCGCACCGGTGACCTGGCGCGGCGCCTTCGCGACGGGCAGCTGGAGTACGCCGGCCGCGCGGACCAGCAGGTGAAGGTGCGCGGCTTCCGGATCGAACCCGGCGAGGTCGAGGCGGCGCTCGCCGAGCACCCCGCCGTCGCCCAGGCCGCCGTCGCGGCCCGGGATGACCGGCTGGTCGGCTATGTCACGGTCCGCCCCGGCCAGGAGGCGCGGCCCGCGCAGCTGGCGGCGCACCTGCGCGAGCGGCTGCCGGACTACCTGGTGCCGACCGTCCTCACCGTGCTGGACGCTTTGCCGCTGACGCCGAACGGGAAGCTGGACCGGGCGGCGCTGCCCGCGCCCGAGGTCGCGCCCGCGGGCGCCTCCCGCGCCCCGCGCACCCCGCAGGAGCAGATCCTGTGCGAGCTGTTCGCGGAAGTGCTGGGCCTGCCGCGGGTCTTCGCCGACGACGACTTCTTCGCGCTGGGCGGGCACTCCCTGCTCGCCACCCGGCTCGCGGCCAGGGTGCGTTCGGTGCTCGGCGTCGAACTCGGCCTGCGCGCCCTCTTCCAGGCGCCCACCGTGGCGGGCCTGGCCGGGGCGCTGGCCGGCGCCGACCGCGCCCGCCCGGCGCTGACCGCCCGCGCGCGGCCCGAGGCGGTGCCGCTGTCCTTCGCGCAGCGCCGGCTGTGGTTCCTGCACCGCATGGACGCGGCCGCCGCGACGTACCACATCCCGCTGGCGCTGCGGCTGTCCGGGGACCTCGACCGGCCTGCGCTGGACGGGGCGCTGGCCGACGTCGTGGCCCGGCACGAGAGCCTGCGGACGGTCTTCCAGGAGGTCGGCGGCGTGCCCTGCCAGCGGGTGCTGGACCCGGCCGCGGTCCGGCCGCGGGTCCGGCCGGCCGAGGTGGCGCGCGACGACCTGCCCCGTGCCCTCGCCGAGGCCGCCCGGCGGCCGTTCGACCTGGCCACCCAAGTGCCGCTGCGCGCGGAGCTGTTCGCCCTCGCGCCGGACGAGCACGTGCTGCTGCTGGTCATGCACCACATCGCCGCCGACGGCTGGTCCACCGGCCCGCTCGCCCGCGACCTGGCCGAGGCGTACGCGGCCCGCTGCGAGGGCCGGCCGGCACAGCGGCCGGCGCTGCCGGTGCAGTACGCCGACTACACGCTGTGGCAGCGCGAGCTGCTCGGCGACGCCGACCACCCGGACAGCCGGTTCGCCGAGCAACTCGACTACTGGCAAAGGCAGTTGGCCGACCTGCCGGAGCTGATCCGGCTGCCCGCGGACCGACCCCGCCCGCCCGTCGCCGGCTGGCGCGGCGACCACGTCGACTTCGCGTTCGACGCCGAACTGCACGCGGCGCTGGTGGAGTTGGCGCGCGGTAGTGGGGCGAGTCTGTTCATGGTGCTCCAGGCGGCGTTGGCGGCGCTGTACACGCGGCTGGGTGCGGGCACGGACATCCCGA
>NZ_JBYIRM010000095.1:0-1441 GCF_057708105.1 Actinacidiphila sp. bgisy144
GGCGGGATTTGTCAGACACGGCCTAGTACTGCAACGGTGCTTGCCGTGACAGGTGGGCAGGTGTCGGTGGTGTGTGGCCTCGTCGTTTGTAGTGGCTGGTTCGGGCTTGGTGTTGTCGTCTTCGGCGCCAGGTCGACCAGTGCAGGATGTGCGCGACAGGTGGAGGTCGTCGGTGGTTGAGGCGGTGGGTCAGGCGTCTGATCTCGGCGATGCTGAGGTGGATGAGCTGGGAGGATCCGTTTCTGCTTTCTCGGCATGGGCGGTGTTGAGGGTGCGGGCGCGCAGGACCGTCAGGCAGGCGTGGACGGCCATCGCCAGGGTGATGTGGCGGTGCCAGCCGGGGTAGCGGCGGACCTGGTAGTCGTCCAGCCCGCATTCCTGCTTCGCGGTCTGGAAGCATTCCTCGACCGCCCAGCGGCTCCCGGCGACGCGGATGAGCTCGTCCAGCGTGGTGTCCGCGGGGCAGTAGGCGATGTAGTAGGACATCTCCTCGGGCCGGGCGACGCTGCGACGGGCGATCACCCAGTGCTGCCGGTCGGGCCGGTGCCAGGGACGGACTTCGACGCGGGCCCAGTCGTAGACGCGCGGGCCGTGGGCGCCGTCGCCGCACGAGCGACGCTTCCACTTTTGCCGCGGCAGGCCGGGGAACAGGTCGTGGACGGGGTGGTCGACCGCGTGCCGGGTCACGACGGTGTCGTGCCGGGTGGTGGCCATGACGTGGAAGACGTCTGCCTGCTCCAGTTCGAAGCGCCAGCCCTTGCTATAGCCGTAGCCGGCGTCCGCGGTCACCCAACGGAACGGGATCTTGTCGCTGATCGCGCGGCGGACCATCTCCTTGGCCATGGCGACCTTCGTGGCGAAGCCGACCTCATCGCCGACGCCGGCGCGGCGGCACCGCTGCCGGTCGTCGGTCCACGACGTGGGCAGATACAGCCGGCGGTCGATCAACGTTCGGCCGAGCGGGGCTGCGTAGGCGAGAAAGACACCGACCTGGCAGTTCTCGGTTCGGCCCGCGGTGCCGGAGTACTGCCGCTGAACCCCGGCCGACCGGAGACCCTTCTTCAGGAACCCGGTGTCGTCCACGATCAGCACCGCGTCAGGGTCGCCGAGGTTCTCCACGACGTAGTCACGCACGTCGGTAAGGACATCGTCGGCGTCCCACTCGATCCGATTCAGCAGCCGGTGGATCCGGTCCGGACCGGCGTGACCGGCTTCCTCGGCCAGCGTCCACCCGTTCTTCCGCTCCAACGGAGCTATCAGACCCCGCATATACGCAAGCGCCGACTCCCGCGGCTCCGACCGGTTGAATCGGTGCACGAACCGCTCGTGCACCGCAGTCAACTCACCAGCCCACGACCTGACCTCAGCAAGATCCCCACCCATGAAAGCTCCAACGACCGACTTGCCTACCCGTCACGGCAAGCACCGTTGCAGTACTAGG
>NZ_JBYIRM010000096.1:0-1398 GCF_057708105.1 Actinacidiphila sp. bgisy144
GACCGCCACACAGACCGCCCGCACCGCCGACCCCTGGAGCGACCACGTCGACACCGTCACCGGCACCTGGACCCACCCCCCGCACACCCCCCTGGACGCCGTCCTCATCCGACCCGACGGCTACACCGCCTGGACCTCCCCCGGCACCACCCACCACCTCACCCACGCCCTCACCCACTGGTTCGGCACCCCCACCGCCCCCCGCACCGCGGTGTCCGCGGCCGCGGGCGGCGCCGGCCGGGCGGGGGTGTGAGCATGGCCAGGGACGTGATCGTCGTCGGCGCCGGCCCGGTCGGGCTGATGGCGGCCGGTGAACTGCGCCTCGGCGGCGCCGATGTCGTCGTCTACGAGCAACTGGCCGAGCCGGCGCGGGAGTCGCGCGGGGCGAGCCTCACCCGGCGGGCCGTCGAGTGCTTCGACCAGCGGGGGCTGCTGGGCCGCCTCGGCCCGTCCGAGCCCGCCGACGCCCACTTCGGCGGTGTGCCGATCGACCTGGGCCGGCTGGCGGAGAACCACTACGGCGCCCGGGGCGTCCCCCAGTACCGCACCGAGCGGATGCTGGAGGAGTGGGTGACCGGGCTCGGCGTGCCGATCCGGCGCGGCCACGAGGTGACCGGGCTGCGCGAGACAGGCGACGGCGTGACCGTGTCCTTCGACGGGCCGCACGGCCCCGGCGAGGACACCGCGGCCTACCTGGTCGGCTGCGACGGGGGCCGCAGCACCGTACGGCGGCTGGTCGGCATCGGGTTCCCCGGTCCCGAGCCCACCCGGGGCTTCCTCACCGCCGACGTCACCGGGATCGAGACGCGGCGCCGGCGGATCGGCGAGAACCTGCCGGACGGCAGCATGATCATGGCGATGGACCTGGAGAGCGGCGTCACCCGCGTCGTGGTGTACGAGCGGGGTACGCCGCCGAAGGACCGGGACGCGCTGCGCTACGCCGACCTCGCCGACGCGTGGCAGCGGCTGACCGGCGAGTCCATCCACCACGGGCAGTGCCGCTGGATGAGCTGCTTCACCGACGCCTCCCGGGTGGCGGCGGAGTACCGGCGCGGCCGGGTGTTCCTGGCCGGCGACGCCACCCACGTCCAACCGCCCGCCATGGCACAGGGGTTGAGTGTGGGGGTGCAGGACGCGGTGAACCTCGGCTGGAAGCTGGCGCTGGTGCTGGCCGGGCGGGCGGACGAGGCGCTGCTGGACACCTATCACGCCGAACGCCACCCGGTCGGGGCGCAGTTGGCGCGCAACGCGCGGGCCGCGATCGAACTGCGGCTCACCGGGCAGGAGATGCAGCCGGTCCGCGAGGTGCTGGGCGAGCTGCTCACCCGGCCGGACGCGGCCGGGTACCTGGCCGGGGTGCTGAGCGGCCTCGGCATCCGGTATCCGATGGGCCCGGGT
>NZ_JBYIRM010000097.1:0-1338 GCF_057708105.1 Actinacidiphila sp. bgisy144
CCACAGCTCGGGGCGCTGGCGGCGCGGGTCCCACTGGGAGAACTCGTCGCGCAGCGAGAAGACCCGCTCCTTCGCGCGGGCCTTCTCCTCGTCGCGCCGCCCGCCGCCGAAGACCGCGTCGAAGCGCTGGGCGCGGATGGCATCGGTCAGCGGCACCGTCTGGAGCGGGTTGCGGGTGCCGTCGGGGCGCTCGCGCAGCCGCCCGTCGTCGATGTAGTCCTGCACCTTCGCCACGTGCAGCCGCAGCGAGTGCGCGGCGACGGTCCGGTCGCGGAAGTCCAGCACCTCGGGGAAGTTGTGGCCGGTGTCGACATGCAGCAGCGCGAACGGCACCGCGGCGGGCGCGAACGCCTTGAGCGCCAGGTGCAGCATCACGATCGAGTCCTTGCCGCCGGAGAAGAGGACCACCGGCCGCTCGAACTCGCCCGCGACCTCGCGGAAGATGTGCACCGCCTCGGACTCCAGCACGTCCAGGTGCGTCAGCGTGAAGGGGGCGCCCACGCCCGCGCCCCGGCCGCCGCCCGGCACCCCGGTGCGGGGCGCGTTCACGACAGTCCCCGCTCGGTCAGCAGCGCGTACGCCGACGCGACGGACTCCGGCACCGTCCGGTGCTGCGACGCGATCCGCAGGTCGGGCGCGGCGGGTTCCTCGTACGGGTCGTCCACCCCGGTCAGGCCGGTCAGCTGCCCCGCGGCCTGGCGCGCGTACAGGCCCTTGACGTCGCGCCGCGCGCACACCTCGACCGGCGCGGCCACATGGACCTCGAGGTAGGCGGTGCCGCGCGCCTCGTGGCGTTTGCGGACCGCCTCGCGGCTGTCGGCGTACGGCGCGATCACCGGGACCAGCACCAGCACCCCGTGCGCGGCCAGCAGTTCGGCGACGAAGCCGATCCGCCGCACATTGGTGTCGCGGTCCGCGCGGGAGAAGCCGAGGCCGCTGGAGAGGAAGGCGCGGATCTCGTCGCCGTCCAGCACCTCGACCCGGCGGTCCGCGCCGCGCAGCCGCTCGGCGAGTGCGTACGCGATGGTGGTCTTGCCGGCACTCGGCAGACCCGTGAACCAGACGGTGGCGCCGCGCGTCACGTGTGCCTCCAAGGAGTCGGTGGCCGCCCAGGCGGAGGGCTCCTAGCCCAGCCGGGCGGTGGTGCGGGTGCCGAACCAGTGGGTGAGGGCGTGGGTGAGGTGGTGGGTGGTGCCGGGGGAGGTCCAGGCGGTGTAGCCGTCGGGTCGAATGAGGACGGCGTCCAGGGGGGTGTGCGGGGGGTGGGTCCAGGTGCCGGTGACGGTGTCGACGTGGTCGCTCCAGGCGTCGGCGGTGCGGGCGGTCTGTGTGGCGGTT
>NZ_JBYIRM010000098.1:0-1286 GCF_057708105.1 Actinacidiphila sp. bgisy144
GGAGACGGCGTTGCGTGCGCTGGCGGGTTTGTATGTGGCGGGTGTGGAGGTGGACTGGGCCGCGGTGAATGGTGGGGAGGGTGGGGCCCGGAGGGTGGCTTTGCCGACGTATGCGTTCCAGCGTCAGCACTACTGGCCGAAGTCGGTCGCCGGTCGTGGGGATGCCTCCTCAGCTGGTCAGCAGCGGGTCGGGCATGCGTTGTTGGCGGCTGCGGTGTGGCTGGCCGATGGTGATGGGTTGGTGTTGACGGGTCGGCTGTCGCTGGCCGCGATGCCGTGGCTGGCCGACCACGCGGTCCACGGCACGGTGCTACTACCCGGCACCGCATTCGTCGACCTGGCCGTCCACGCCGGCGACCTGGCCGGGTGCGGTGTCCTGGAGGAACTGACGCTCCAGGAGCCCCTGATCCTTCCGGGTTCTGGTGGCGTGCAGTTGCAGGTCCGTGTCGGTGACGGCGATGGTCCGCGAACGGTCACGGTCTCCTCGCGCGAGGGGGAGGGCGAATGGGTGCGGCACGCCGTCGGTCTGCTGGCCCCGGCCGATGGTGAGCCTGCTCCGGATCGGCTGTCCGTGTGGCCTCCGGCGGGTGCGGTGGCGGTTCCGGTCGACGATGCCTACGAGAGGCTGGCTCGACGCGGTTACGGTTACGGTCCGGCGTTCCAGGGGCTGCGGCAGGTGTGGCGTGCCGGGGACACCGTCTACGCCGAGGTGGAACTGCCCCAGGTCATCGACTCCGATGCGGCTGGGTTCGGCCTGCATCCTGCCCTCCTCGACGCTGCCCTGCATGCCCTCATCACTGCCAGCACTGGCAACGATGGCGGTGGTGGGACGGGGTTGCCGTTTGTGTGGTCGGGGGTGCGGCTGCTGGCCGGGGGTGCGCGTCAGTTGCGGGTGGTGCTGGCCCGTGGGTCGGGTGGGGTCTCGGTGGCGGCGTTTGACGGTGTCGGTCAGCCGGTGCTGGCGGCCCGGTCACTGGTGCTGCGGGAGGCGTCGGCTGGTCAGCTCACTGGGGCCGGTGGGCAGGTGCGGCAGTCGTTGTTCACGGTGGATTGGGTTCCGCTGCCTGCCCCGCAGGACTCTGACACCGCTGCGGTGCAGTGGGTGCGGCATGGTGAGTCGGTCGGGTCCGAGGTGGCTTCGGTGGTGGTGGCGGTGGTGCCGGCTGCCCCGTCGGGGATGTCGGCGCCGGAGGCGGCTCAGTTGGCTGCTGCGACGGTGTTGGGTTGGGTGCAGGAGTGGCTGGCCGATCCCGAGACGGACAATGCGCGGTTGGTGGTCTGGACCA
>NZ_JBYIRM010000099.1:0-1188 GCF_057708105.1 Actinacidiphila sp. bgisy144
TCGTGGTTGCTGATGTTCCCGGCGTTGTTGTGCCAGTGGGTGTTCAACACGGGGTTGGCGTTGTTCGTGGCGCGGTTGGGCAGCAAGATGACGGATCTTTCGCAGTTGATGCCGTTCATGTTGCGGACGTGGATGTACATGTCGGGTGTGATGTACAGCATCACGAAGTTGACGTCGACGGCGCCGCATGCGGTGCGGATTCTGCTGGATGTGAATCCGGCGGCGATCTACATCGATCTGATGCGGTTCGCGTTGATCGATTCGGTGACGGCGTCGCAGATGCCGGCGCATGTGTGGCCGATGGCGGTGGCGTGGGCGCTGGTCGTCGGTGTCGGTGGGTATGTGTACTTCTGGAAGGCGGAAGAGTCCTATGGCCGTGGCTGAGCAGCCGGCGCTTCCGCCGGTGCAGGTGAGTCGTCCGAAGGTGCCGACGGTGATCGTGGAGGGCGTGAACATCGTCTACACGGTGCATGGTGCGGGGACGGGCAAGGGGAGTGCGACGGCGGCGCTGGGGCGGATGCTGTCGCGGAAGCGCCGGTCGACGAACGTGCGGCGGGTGCATGCGGTGAAGGACGTGAGTTTCACGGCGTATCGCGGTGAGGCGATCGGGATCATCGGGTCGAACGGTTCGGGGAAGTCGACGCTGTTGCGGGCGATCGCGGGGTTGCTGCCGCCGGAGTCGGGGCGGATCTACACCGATGGGCAGCCGTCGTTGCTGGGGGTGAACGCGGCGTTGATGAACGATCTGACCGGGGGGACGAATGTGATCCTGGGCGGGTTGGCGATGGGGATGTCGCGGGAGGAGGTGCGGTCGCGGTACAAGGGGATCGTGGATTTCTCGGGGATCAACGAGAAGGGTGATTTCATCTCGTTGCCGATGCGGACGTATTCGTCGGGGATGGCGGCGCGGTTGCGGTTCTCGATCGCGGCGGCGAAGGACCATGACGTGTTGATGATCGACGAGGCGCTGGCGACGGGTGACCGGTCGTTCCAGCGGCGGTCGGAGGAGCGTATCCGGGAGTTGCGGAAGGAGGCGGGGACGGTGTTCCTGGTCTCGCACAGCAACAAGTCGATCCGGGACACGTGTGAGCGGGCGATCTGGCTGGAGCACGGGGTGATGCTGATGGACGGCCCGACCGAGGACGTGCTCGCGGCGTACGAGGCGAAGACCGGGAAGTGACCGCGGAC
>NZ_JBYIRM010000100.1:0-1106 GCF_057708105.1 Actinacidiphila sp. bgisy144
AGCGCTGAACCCCTCTCGCTCGCTGTCGCACCACCCGCTGTTCCAGACCATCCTCGCCGTGCAGAACGCGCCGATGGGGCGCTTCTCACTGCCCGGCCTGGACGTCGCCACCTACGCGGTCGCGACCGGCACCGCCAAGTTCGACCTCGGTGTGAGCCTGGCCGAGCAGTTTGCCGCCGACGGCAGCCCGGCCGGCGTCGCCGGCACCGTCGAGTACGCCACCGACCTGTTCGACCGCTCGACGGTCACCGCCCTGGTCCGCCGCTGGACGCGCCTGCTGCGGGCCGTCACCGCCGACCCGGAGCAGCCGATCGGCGCGATCGGCCTGCTCGACGCCGACGAGCGGCACCGGCTGCTGGAGCAGGACAACGCGACCGATCGGGATGTCGCCGCCCTCCCGCTGCCGCGGGCCTTCGGGGCGCGGGCGGCGGCGGTGCCGGACACGGTCTCGCTGGTCCGCGGTGACACCGAGCTGACGTATCGTCAACTCGACGCGTGGGCCAACCGGTTCGCGCATGAGCTGATCGCCCGGGGGGTGGGCCCGGAGCAGGTGGTGGCGGTGGCGCTGCCGCGGTCGGTCGAGTCGGTGGTCGCCGCCCTGGGCGTGTGGAAGGCCGGCGCGGCCTATCTGCCGGTGGACCCGGCGTACCCGGCCGCCCGGATCGCGTTCATGCTGGCGGACGCGCGGCCCTCGGTCGTGGTCGACGACATCGCGACGGTGGCCGAGACCACCGCCCGGCCCGAGACCGATCCGCGGGTTCCGCTCGATGTGCGGCACCCGGCGTACGTGATCTACACCTCGGGCTCGACCGGCCGCCCCAAGGGCGTCGTCGTCAGCCACGCGGGCGTGGCGAGCCTGGTCGCCGCCCAGGTCGAGCGCTTCGCGATCGAACCCGGCAGCCGGGTCCTCCAGTTCGCCTCGCCCAGCTTCGACGCCTCCGTGTCGGAGATCTGCACCGCCCTGCTGTGCGGCGCCACCCTGGTGCTGCCACCCGCCGCCGATCCGCTCGCCGCGCTGACCGACGCGCGCCTGCACGTCACCCACGCCACGGTCCCCCCGTCGGTGCTCGCCGCCGTGCCGGAGGGCGCGTTGAGCCTCTCGACGC
>NZ_JBYIRM010000101.1:0-1097 GCF_057708105.1 Actinacidiphila sp. bgisy144
GGCGCTGAACCCGTCCCGTTCGCTGTCGCACCACCCGCTGTTCCAGACCGGCCTGGTCGTGCAGAACGCGCCCGGCGGCGACTTCGCCCTGCCGGGTCTGGAGGTCTCCGGGGTCGCGGTGCTCACCGGGACCGCGCGGCTCGACCTGACCTTCGGGTTCGCGGAGGAGTTCGGCCCCGACGGCGCGCCGGCGGGCCTGGCCGGTTCCGTCGAGTACAGCACCGACCTGTTCGACCGGCCGACCGTCGAGGCCCTGGCCGCCCGGCTGACCAGGCTGCTGGCCGAGGTCGCGGCCGCCCCCGGCCGGCCGATCGGCGCGATCGAGCTGCTGTCCGCCGAGGAGCGCCGCGAGGCGCTGCCGGCCGGCCCCGAGGAGGCGGCCCGCGCGAGCCTGCCCGAGCTGTTCGCCGCGCAGGTGGCGGCCGCGCCGGACGCGGTTGCGCTGGTCTGCGGTGACACCGAGCTGACGTATCGTCAACTCGACGTGCGCGCCAATCGGTTCGGGCATGAGCTGATCGCCCGGGGAGTGGGCCCGGAGCAGGTGGTGGCGGTGGCGCTGCCGCGGTCGGTCGAGTCGGTGGTCGCGGTGCTGGGCGTGCTGAAGGCGGGCGCGGCCTACCTGCCGGTCGACCCGGACTACCCGCCCGCACGGATCGCGTTCATGCTCCAGGACGCGCAGCCCGCGGTCGTGGTCGAGGACGTGGCGGCCGTCGCCGCGTCGGCCGGCCGCCCCGATACCGATCCGCGGGTTCCGCTCGAGGTGCGGCACCCGGCGTACGTGATCTACACCTCGGGCTCGACCGGCCGCCCCAAGGGCGTCGTCGTCAGCCACGCGGGCGTGTCGGGACTGGTCGCCGCCCAGGCCGGCCGGCTCGGCGTGGCCCGGGGCAGCCGGGTGCTCCAGTTCGCCTCGCCCAGCTTCGACGCGGCCTTCTGGGACCTGTGCGGCGCGCTGCTGAGCGGCGCCGCCCTCGTCCTCGCCCCCGGCGCCTCACCGCTGGAGGCCCTCACCGACCCGAGCACCCCCGTCACCCATGTCACGCTGCCGCCCTCGGCGCTGGCCGCCCTGGACGGCGCCGGGATCACCGCGACCACCG
>NZ_JBYIRM010000102.1:0-1030 GCF_057708105.1 Actinacidiphila sp. bgisy144
GGCGAAGCTGAGAACTTAAGCGCCAGTAAACGGCGGTGGTAACTATAACCATCCTAAGGTAGCGAAATTCCTTGTCGGGTAAGTTCCGACCTGCACGAATGGCGTAACGACTTCTCGACTGTCTCAACCATAGGCCCGGTGAAATTGCACTACGAGTAAAGATGCTCGTTTCGCGCAGCAGGACGGAAAGACCCCGGGACCTTTACTATAGCTTGATATTGGTGTTCGGTTCGGCTTGTGTAGGATAGGTGGGAGACTTTGATCATCGAGCGCCAGCTTGGTGGGAGTCGTCGTTGAAATACCACTCTGGTCGTGCTGGATGTCTAACCTCGGTCCGTGATCCGGATCAGGGACAGTGTCTGGTGGGTAGTTTAACTGGGGCGGTTGCCTCCTAAAGGGTAACGGAGGCGCCCAAAGGTTCCCTCAGCCTGGTTGGCAATCAGGTGTTGAGTGTAAGTGCACAAGGGAGCTTGACTGTGAGACTGACGGGTCGAGCAGGTACGAAAGTAGGGACTAGTGATCCGGCGGTGGCTTGTGGAAGCGCCGTCGCTCAACGGATAAAAGGTACCCCGGGGATAACAGGCTGATCTTCCCCAAGAGTCCATATCGACGGGATGGTTTGGCACCTCGATGTCGGCTCGTCGCATCCTGGGGCTGGAGTCGGTCCCAAGGGTTGGGCTGTTCGCCCATTAAAGCGGTACGCGAGCTGGGTTTAGAACGTCGTGAGACAGTTCGGTCCCTATCCGCTGCGCGCGTTGGAGTCTTGAGAAGGGCTGTCCCTAGTACGAGAGGACCGGGACGGACGAACCTCTGGTGTGCCAGTTGTTCTGCCAAGGGCATGGCTGGTTGGCTACGTTCGGGAGGGATAACCGCTGAAAGCATCTAAGCGGGAAGCCTGCTTCGAGATGAGGGCTCCCACCCACTTGATGGGGTAAGGCTCCCAGTAGACGACTGGGTTGATAGGCCGGATGTGGAAGCCTCGTGAGGGGTGGAGCTGACCGGTACTAATAGGCCGAGGGCTTGTCCATGT
>NZ_JBYIRM010000103.1:0-917 GCF_057708105.1 Actinacidiphila sp. bgisy144
ATACCTCGTCGTGCCGGACTCGTCGGACCGTTCGATCAGCTCCATGCCGCGGCCCATGCTTCCCAGCACGGTGCGGTCGCGGAAGGGCGGTCGGCCATCGTCCGGCCATCGCGCGGTAACTGTGTGCCCGTGGTGGGGAACACCGGCGCCCGTGGTGACGGCGGTGCCGGCGGTGCCGGTGCCGCCGGTGACGACGCTTCCGGAGGCGCCCGGGACCGCGGTCCGCGGCGGGCGCCAGTTACCTCGCAGTGGACGACCGATGGCCGACCACCCTTCACAGGACAGCGCGGGGCCAGCAAACATGAGGGCGCGACGGGCCCGGCAGCGACGAAGACAGGGTGATCCTCGACGGTCGGCCGGATATGAGCACACCGCTCTCTGACGACACATCACATCCTCCTGCGCAAGTACGTTTCCGCGATAGCGCGATACACAGAAGATGAAAAAGGTGACAGTCAATGGGGTACGTGTTCTCGCTGGTTCTCAGCCGGGAGATTACCGAGGACGAAATGACCACCCTGAAGGCGAGTTGCACCGGCGCTGCCGAATTCGGCACCGACGTGCTTCCGACCGACACCGAAGTCACCGTCACGAGGATGGGCTTCGATGACGCCGTGTCCCCGACGCTGGCCGACGCCATCGAATCAGCTCTTGCGGCGGTGACGGAGTTGCCGGAGATCAGGGTGTCCGAGCTCACCGTCCCGGGGCAGCCGGTTGGCGATGAGGGCGCCGAGGCCAAGGAGCCCGTGGCCGCCGCTGCCGGTACGGACTGAGCGCGGACCGGTCTTCGCGCCGGCGATCCTGGAACGGTGCTGAGGGGACCGTCCGTGGCCAGGGGGCCTGTTCGCCCGTCGAACCCGCCGGGCCGGGGCGTCATCGGCTTCCCGGAGACCGAGGCCGGCCTGCCGTGCAGGGTG
>NZ_JBYIRM010000104.1:0-908 GCF_057708105.1 Actinacidiphila sp. bgisy144
TGGCGGCTGCGGTGTGGCTGGCCGAGGGTGATGGGTTGGTGTTGACGGGTCGGTTGTCGCTGGCTGCGATGCCGTGGTTGGCCGACCACGCGGTCCACGGCACGGTGCTGTTGCCGGGGACGGCGTTCGTGGACCTGGCCGTCCACGCCGGGGACCTGGCCGGGTGCGGTGTTTTGGAGGAACTGACCCTTCAGGAGCCCCTGGTCCTTCCCGCCTCTGGCGGCGTGCAGGTCCAGGTCCACGTCGGCGACAGCGATGGCGGCAGCGGCCGGCGATCGGTGACGGTCTCCTCTCGCGAGGGGGAGGGCGAGTGGGTGCGGCACGCCGTCGGTCTGCTGGCCCCGGCTGACGGTGAGCCTGTCCCGGATCGGCTGTCCGTGTGGCCTCCGGCGGGTGCTGTGGCGGTTCCGGTCGACGATGCCTACGAGAGGCTGGCTCGGCGCGGTTACGGTTACGGTCCGGCGTTCCAGGGGCTGCGGCAGGTGTGGCAGGCCGGGGACACCGTCTACTCCGAGGTGGAACTGCCCCAGGTCATCGACTCCGATGCGGCTGGGTTCGGCCTGCATCCCGCTCTGCTTGACGCCGCTCTACACGGGCTCCTGGCTACCGGAAGCAGCAATAGCAATGGCAACGGCAATGGTGGGGGGACGGGGTTGCCGTTCGTGTGGTCGGGGGTGCGTTTGCTGGCGGGCGGTGCCCGCCACCTGCGGGTGGTGCTGACGCCCGGGTCGGGTGGGGTCTCGGTGGCGGCGTTTGACGGTGTCGGTCAGCCGGTGCTGGCGGCGCGGTCGTTGGTGCTGCGGGAGGCGTCGGCTGGTCAGCTCACTGGGGCCGGTGGGCAGGTGCGGCAGTCGCTGTTCACCGTCGATTGGGTTCCGCTGCCTGCCCCGCAGGACTCTGACACCGCT
>NZ_JBYIRM010000105.1:0-865 GCF_057708105.1 Actinacidiphila sp. bgisy144
TACCACCCACGCCACCGCACCCGCAGACTCCGGCCCATCCTGGGTAGGAGCCTCCACGGCAGGGACGTCCAGGGCAGGGACATCCTCTGCAGGCTGCTCGAGGATGAGGTGGACGTTGGTGCCGCTGATCCCGAACGCCGACACACCCGCCCGCCGCGGACCAGAACCCGCCGGCCACTCACGAGGCGCCGTCAGCAACTCGACTGCTCCGGCCGACCAATCCACATGCGACGACGGGGCATCGACGTGCAAGGTCTGCGGCAGCATCCCGTGCCGCATCGCCTGCACCATCTTGATCACACCCGCCACCCCCGCAGCCGCCTGCGTGTGACCGATATTCGACTTCACCGACCCCAACAACAACGGCCGCGCCGGATCACGATCCTGCCCATACGTCGCCAGCAACGCCTGCGCCTCGATCGGATCACCCAACGCCGTACCAGTCCCGTGCGCCTCCACCACATCCACATCACCCGGCTGCAACCCCGCACTCGCCAACGCCGCCCGAATCACCCGCTGCTGCGACGGACCATTCGGCGCCGACAGACCATTACTCGCCCCGTCCTGATTCACCGCACTACCCGCCACCACCGCCAACACCCGATGCCCACGCGCGCGAGCGTCCGACAACCGCTCCAACACCACCACGCCAACGCCCTCACCCCACCCCGTGCCATCAGCCGCCTCCGCAAACGGCTTGCACCGCCCATCAGCAGCAAGACCCCGCTGCCGCGCAAACTCCGCGAACGTCCCAGGCGAAGCCATCACCGTGACACCACCGGCCAACGCGATCCCACACTCCCCCGACCGCAACGCCTGCGCCGCCAGATGAATCGCCGTCAACGACGACGAACACGCCGTATCG
>NZ_JBYIRM010000106.1:0-806 GCF_057708105.1 Actinacidiphila sp. bgisy144
GGCGGTGGAGGCGCCGGTGACCATGTTGCGGGTGTACTGCACGTGGCCGGGGGTGTCGGCGAGGATGAAGCGGCGGCGGGCGGTGGCGAAGTAGCGGTAGGCGACGTCGATGGTGATGCCCTGTTCGCGTTCGGCGCGCAGGCCGTCGGTGAGCAGGGCGAGGTCGGGGGCCTGCTGGCCGCGGTCCTGGGAGACGCGCTCGACGGCTTCGAGTTGGTCGGTGAGGACCGACTTGGAGTCGTGGAGCAGGCGGCCGACCAGGGTGGACTTGCCGTCGTCGACGGAGCCGGCGGTGGCGAAGCGCAGCAGGGTGGCCGCGGGGGCCGGCCCCGACGGGTCGTCAGGGCGGACGGGGCCGGCGGGGCCGGTGGGGTCAGCAGGGTCAGCGGTGCCGGTCATGGCTAGAAGTACCCCTCGCGTTTGCGGTCCTCCATCGCGGCCTCGGACAGCTTGTCGTCGGCGCGGGTGGCGCCGCGCTCGGTGCGCCGGGAGACCGCGATCTCGGCGATCACCTTGCGGGTGGTGTCGGCGTCGGAGTCGACCGCGCCGGTGCAGGACATGTCGCCGACGGTGCGGTAGCGCACCCGGCGCTTCTGTACCGTTTCGTCCTCGGCGGGCCCGCCCCAGCCGCCGGCGGTCAGCCACATGCCGTGCCGGGAGAACACCTCGCGCTCGTGGGCGAAGTAGATCTCCGGCAGCGCGATGTGCTCCCGGGCGATGTACTGCCACACGTCCAGCTCGGTCCAGTTCGACAGCGGGAAGACCCGCACGTGCTCGCCCGGGGCGTGCCGGCCGTTGTAGAGGTT
>NZ_JBYIRM010000107.1:0-799 GCF_057708105.1 Actinacidiphila sp. bgisy144
CGCGTGGGTGCCCACCCTGTACGAGGACATCGCGGCGATCGCCCACGACACCGACCGCTTCTCCTCGCGGTCGGTGAACGTCACCAACTTCAGGCCGCCGCGGGACCTGGCGCCGATCGGTGAACTCCCGCCCATCACCTCCGACCCGCCGTTCCACCACGGCGCGCGCAAGCTGCTGCTGCCGGCGTTCACCAAGACCGCGGTCGCCAAGCTCGAGTCGACCACGAGGGCGTACTGCCACTCCCTCATCGACGGCTTCACGGGGCGGGACGTCGTAGACGGGGCCGAGGACTACGCGCAGCGGATCCCCGAGCAGGTCATCGGTGACCTGCTCGGCATCCCGCAGGGGGACCGGAAGCAGTTCCGCGAGCTCATCGCCAACATGAACCGCGAGGACACCCAAGGCTCGCGGGACGACCACGTCGAACAGCTGAGCAAGATGTTCGTCTTCCTGCTCGCGGAGATCAAGGAGCACGTCAAGAACCCGCGTGAGGACCTCATCACGTACCTCCTCAACATGGAGCTCCACGGCCGCAAGCTCGAACCGACCCACATCATCAGCATGATGCTGCTGCTCTTCGCGGCGGGGATCGGCACGACGTCCAAGTCGATCGGCTCATCGCTGTGGCACCTGGCCGGGAACCCGCAGGACCGCGAGCGCCTGGTGGCCGAGCCCGAGCTGCTGCCCACCGCGATGGAGGAGTTCCTGCGCGCCTACGCGCCGGTCACCATGGCCCGCCTCGTCAAGGACGACATGCACTGGCGGGGCGTCGACATGAAGGCCGACGACTGGGTGCTA
>NZ_JBYIRM010000108.1:0-796 GCF_057708105.1 Actinacidiphila sp. bgisy144
TGTGTGGCTGCCCACCCTGTACGAGGACGTCGCGGCGATCGCCTACGACACCGACCGCTTCTCCTCGCTCGGAGCCAACCTCACCGAGTTCCGCCCGCCGCGGGACCTGGCGCCGATCGGCGAAGCACCGCCCATCACCTCCGACCCGCCGTTCCACCACGGCGCGCGCAAGCTGCTGCTGCCGGCGTTCACCAAGACCGCGGTCTCCAAGCTCGAGTCCGGTACGAGGACGTTCTGCCACTCCCTCGTCGACGGTCTGGAGGGGCGGGACGTCGTGGACGCCGCCCACGACTACGCGCGGCAGATCCCGAGCCGGGTCATCGGCGACCTGCTCGGCCTGCCGCCGGAGGATCGGGAACGGTTCCACCAGCTCGCCGTCAACCTGGAGGGCGAGGGCAAGCAGTCGCGGGACGAGCGCATCGAGCACATGGGCCGGGTGTTCATCTATCTCCTCGCGGAGGTCAACAAGCACATCGAGCAGCCCCGTGACGACCTGATCAGCTACCTTCTGGACGCGGAGATGCACGGCCGCAAGCTGGAACCGAACCACGTCATCGGCACGATCGTGCTGCTGCTCATCGCCGGCATCAGCACCACCTACAGCGCGATCGGCACGTCCCTGTGGCACCTGGCCGGGAACCCGCAGGACCGCGAGCGCCTGGTGGCCGAGCCCGAGCTGCTGCCCACCGCGATGGAGGAGTTCCTGCGCGCCTACGCGCCGGTCACCATGGCCCGCCTGGTCAAGGACGACATGCACTGGCGGGGCGTCGACATGAAGGCCGACGACTACGTACTG
>NZ_JBYIRM010000109.1:0-783 GCF_057708105.1 Actinacidiphila sp. bgisy144
TAGTAATGGTCTGTCGGCGCCGAACGGTCCGTCGCAACAGCGTGTGATCCAGCAGGCATTGGCCAGCGCGGGGTTGCAGCCGGGTGATGTTGACGTGGTGGAGGGGCACGGGACCGGCACCGCGTTGGGTGATCCGATCGAGGCGCAGGCGCTGCTGGCGACCTATGGGCAGGGTCGGCCGGAGGGTCGGCCGTTGTGGTTGGGGTCGGTGAAGTCGAACATCGGTCACACCCAGGCCGCCGCTGGTGTCGCGGGTGTGATCAAGATGGTGCAGGCGATGCGGCACGGAATACTGCCGCAGACCTTGCACGTGGACGCCCCGTCCTCACACGTGGACTGGTCGGCCGGAGCGGTCCGGCTGCTCACCAGCGCACGCCCGTGGGAGGCCGGACCTCGCCGGCGCCGGGCGGGGGTGTCCTCGTTCGGCGTCAGTGGCACCAACGTCCACCTCATCCTCGAGCAGCCTGCAGAGGATGTGCCTGCCGGGGAGGCTCCTACCCAGGATGGGCCGGAGTCTGCGGGTGCGGTGGTGTGGGTGGTGTCGGCGCGGTCTGATGCGGCGTTGGTGGCGCAGGCGGGTCGGTTGGCTGAGTTCGTCGATGCTCGCCCTGAGGTCTCGGTCGGGGATGTGGCGTTGTCGTTGGCGGTGACGCGGACGACGGGGTTCGCGCACCGGCTTGCGGTGGTCGGCCAGGACCGTGGTCAGCTGTTGGAGGGCTTGTCTGCTGCCGTGTCGGGGCGGGAGTCGGCCGGGATCGTGTCCGGGGTTGCTGGTCCGGTGGT
>NZ_JBYIRM010000110.1:0-748 GCF_057708105.1 Actinacidiphila sp. bgisy144
ACCGGCCGACTCCCGCCCCGACACAGCAGCAGCCAACCCCTCCACCAACTCACCACGGTCCCGGCCCACCACCGCCAACCGGTGCGAGAACCCCGTCGTCCGCGTCACCGCCAACGACAACGCCACATCCCCGACCCCAACCCCCGGACGCGCCTCCACAAACTCAGCCAACCGACCCGCCTGCGCCACCAACGCCGCATCAGACCGCGCCGACACCACCCACACCACCGAACCCGCAGACTCCGACCCCACCTCCGGGGCGGACTCCACCTCCTCCTGCACGGGCTGTTCGAGGATGAGGTGGACGTTGGTGCCACTGATCCCGAACGCCGACACACCCGCCCGCCGAGGACCAGAACCCGCCGGCCACTCACGAGGCGCCGTCAGCAACTCCACCGCTCCGGCCGACCAATCCACATGCGACGACGGAGCATCCACATGCAAGGTCTGCGGAAGCATCCCGTGCCGCATCGCCTGCACCATCTTGATCACACCCGCGACACCGGCAGCCGCCTGCGTGTGACCGATATTCGACTTCACCGACCCCAACAACAACGGCCGACCCTCCGGCCGGTCCTGCCCATAGGTCGCCAGCAGCGCTTGTGCCTCGATCGGATCACCCAACGCCGTGCCGGTGCCGTGCGCCTCGACCACATCCACATCACCCGGCTGCAACCCCGCACTCGCCAACGCCGCCCGAATCACCCGCTGCTGCGACGGACCGTTCGGCGCCGACAGACCATTACTG
>NZ_JBYIRM010000111.1:0-739 GCF_057708105.1 Actinacidiphila sp. bgisy144
GACTAACCGGTCCCCTTAACGTTCCAGCACCGGGCAGGCGTCAGTCCGTATACATCGCCTTACGGCTTCGCACGGACCTGTGTTTTTAGTAAACAGTCGCTTCTCGCTGGTCTCTGCGGCCACCCCCAGCTCACACCGTAAAGATGATCACCAGAAGTGGCCCCCCTTCTCCCGAAGTTACGGGGGCATTTTGCCGAGTTCCTTAACCATAGTTCACCCGAACGCCTCGGTATTCTCTACCAGACCACCTGAGTCGGTTTAGGGTACGGGCCGCCTTGAAACTCGCTAGAGGCTTTTCTCGACAGCATAGGATCATCCACTTCACCACAATCGGCTCGGCATCAGGTCTCAGACTTAAGCTGCCCGGATTTACCTGGACAACGTCCTACACCCTTACCCCGGGACAACCACCGCCCGGGCTGGACTACCTTCCTGCGTCACCCCATCACTTACCTACTACAAGTCCGGTTCAGCGGCTCCACCACTCCCCCTCACTCCGAAGAGATCAGAGGCGGCTTCACGGCCTTAGCATCGCTCGCCTCAGTACTGGGCGCTTCAAAGCGGGTACCGGAATATCAACCGGTTGTCCATCGACTACGCCTGTCGGCCTCGCCTTAGGTCCCGACTTACCCTGGGCAGATCAGCTTGACCCAGGAACCCTTAGTCAATCGGCGCAAGAGTTTCCCACTCTTGTATCGCTACTCATGCCTGCATTCTCACTCGTGAACCATCCACCACT
>NZ_JBYIRM010000112.1:0-685 GCF_057708105.1 Actinacidiphila sp. bgisy144
AGCCCTGCAAGCCACCTACGGCCAGGGCCGTGACGTCCAACGGCCTTTGTGGCTGGGGTCGTTGAAGTCGAACATCGGGCACGCTCAGGCCGCCGCGGGGGTGGGCGGTGTGATCAAGATGGTGATGGCGCTGCGGGCCGGTGTGCTGCCGCGCACCCTGCACGCGGACGAGCCGTCCCCGCACATCGACTGGTCTGCTGGCACCGTACGGCTGCTCACCGAACGCACCGACTGGCCCGAGACGGGCGAGCCGCGCCGGGCCGCCGTGTCCTCCTTCGGGATCAGCGGCACCAACGCGCACGTCGTCCTGGAGCAGGCTCCCGCTTCCGAGGCCCCCGCCTCCGAGGCCCCCGCTTCCGAGACCGCCGCGTCCGCCGCGCCGGCCGAACCCGGCACCACGCCTGTCCTGGCCGGCGCCGGCCACCTGCCCTGGCCGGTCTCCGCGGCCACCCCCGAGGGTCTGCGCGCCCAGGCGGCGCGCCTGCGCGACCACCTCGCCGAGCACGGCGAACTTCCGCCCGCCGACGTGGCGTTCTCCCTCGCCACCACGCGCTCCGCCCTCACCCAGCGCGCCCTGCTCGTCGGCGGCGACCGCGCCGAACTGCTCACCGCCCTCGACGCGCTCGCCGCCGGAACCCCCGACGCGGGCGTGGTCAGGGGCACCGCCGAGGCCCGCAGCAAAACC
>NZ_JBYIRM010000113.1:0-647 GCF_057708105.1 Actinacidiphila sp. bgisy144
TGGTGAGGAGTTGGGCGATGGTGTGGGGGAGTTGGTCGGTGGTGGTGCGGTGGACGTGGGCGCGGTAGTCGGTCATGTGGGTGGCGAGGAGGTCGGTGAGGGTGGTGGGGGCGTCGTCGGGGACGTGGGAGTTGAGGTAGTCGCGGGGGATGCGGCTGGTGTCGGGGGCGCCGGTGGCGCCGGGGGTGCGGGGGACGTCGGCGAGCGCGGCGCGGATACGGCGCAGGATCTCGGTGCGGCCGGGGTTGTCGTCGGTCACGGCCGCTCGTCCTTTCCGCGCGGGGCGCCGTGCTCGGGGCGCGGCTCGCGGGGTTGTTCCGCGCGTGACTGGTCTGCGCGGGGTTGCTGGGCGCCCGGCTGCTCTGCGCGGGGTTGCCGTTCGCGCTGCTGCCACCAGCTGCGGAAGCTGCCGGTGGGCACGGCGGGCAGGTCGCGGGCGTCGCTCCACGCCTTCGCGGGGCCGGGCAGCGGCAGCCGCCGCGGGTGGAGCCGGCGGGTGGCGCCGGCCATGCGCCGGGTGGCGCGCCAGGCGCCCGGGTGGTCGAGGGCCCATCGTCCTGCGCGCATCGCGGCGCGCTCCGCGGCGTGCCCCTTGGCGGGCTTGATGGTGGTGCGGGTGCCGCGCAGGGTCACCGGGCCGCCCTGGA
>NZ_JBYIRM010000114.1:0-646 GCF_057708105.1 Actinacidiphila sp. bgisy144
CCTGGCCGCGCAGGCGCTGCGGTCGGGGGAGTGTGGGATCGCGCTGGCCGGCGGGGTCACGGTCATGGCCACCCCGAGGGCGTTCGCGGAGTTTGCGCGGCAGCGGGGGTTGGCTGCTGATGGGCGGTGTAAGCCGTTTGCGGAGGCGGCTGATGGCACGGGGTGGGGTGAGGGCGTTGGCGTGGTGGTGTTGGAGCGGTTGTCGGACGCTCGCGCGCGTGGGCATCGGGTGTTGGCGGTGGTAGCCGGTAGCGCGATCAACCAGGACGGGGCGAGTAATGGTCTGTCGGCGCCGAACGGTCCCTCCCAGCAGCGGGTGATCCGGGCCGCGTTGGCCAGTGCGGGTCTGGCGGCTGGTGATGTGGATGTGGTCGAGGCGCACGGGACTGGGACGGCGTTGGGTGATCCGATTGAGGCGCAGGCGTTGCTGGCGACCTATGGGCAGGGTCGGCCGGAGGGTCGGCCGTTGTGGTTGGGGTCGGTGAAGTCGAATATCGGTCACACGCAGGCGGCTGCGGGTGTGGCGGGTGTGATCAAGATGGTGCAGGCGATGCGGCACGGGATGCTTCCGCAGACCCTGCACGTCGACGCCCCGTCGTCGCATGTGGATTGGTCGGCCGGAGCGGTGGAGTTGCTGACGGCGCCT
>NZ_JBYIRM010000115.1:0-634 GCF_057708105.1 Actinacidiphila sp. bgisy144
GGCGCTGCTGGCGACGTACGGTCAGGGGCGGCCGGAGCAGCAGCCCTTGTGGCTGGGGTCGTTGAAGTCGAACATCGGGCACGCGCAGGCCGCCGCCGGGGTGGGCGGGGTGATCAAGATGGTGATGGCGCTGCGGGCCGGTGTGCTGCCGCGCACCCTGCACGCGGACGAACCGTCCCCGCACATCGACTGGTCCGAGGGCCAGGTGCGGCTGCTGACCGAGGCGCGGCCGTGGCCGCGGACCGGGCGGCCGCGGCGGGCGGGCGTGTCGTCGTTCGGCGTGAGCGGCACGAACGCGCACGTCATCCTGGAGCAGGCTCCTGCCTTCGAGCCGGCGCCGGCCAAGGAGCCCGTGGTGGCGCCGGACGTGGTGCCCTTCGTGCTCTCCGCGGCCTCCGCCGACGCCCTGCGCGCCCAGGCCGCGAAGCTCCGCCTGTTTCTCGGCGAGCACGGCGAACTCGCGCCCGCCGACGTGGCGTTCTCCCTCGCCACCCGGCGCACCGAGCTGGAGCACCGGGCCGTGGTCCTGGGCGGCGACCGCGCCGAACTGCTCACCGCGCTCGATGCGCTGGCCGCGGGCCGGCCGGTCCCGCAGGTCGTACTCGGCGGTGCCGCCGCCCATTCCCGCCGCCCG
>NZ_JBYIRM010000116.1:0-611 GCF_057708105.1 Actinacidiphila sp. bgisy144
GCCGCGTTCTCGACCTGCTCCGGGGTGAGCCCCAGGACCTCGGCGAGGCCGCCCGCGGCCATGGAGCAGGCGGAGCCGACCTCGCCCTGGCAGCCGACCTCGGCGCCGGAGATGGAGGCGTTCTCCTTGAAGAGCATGCCGATCGCGCCGGCGGCCAGCAGGAAGCGCACCACCGCGTCGTCCCGGTCCGCGGCGGACGTGGACGGCGAGCAGACGAACTGCAGGTAGTAGTGCAGGACGGCCGGGATGATCCCGGCGGCGCCGTTCGTGGGCGCGGTCACCACGCGGCCGCCCGCCGCGTTCTCCTCGTTGACCGCCATCGCGTACAGCGTGATCCACTCCATCGCCCGGGTCGACGGGTCGCCCTCGGCCCGCAACTGCCGGGCGGACTGCGCCGCGCGGCGCCGCACCTTCAGCCCCCCGGGCAGGATGCCCTCACGCGTCATGCCCCGCTCCACGCACGCCCGCATCACCTCCCAGATCTCCAGCAGCCCGGCCCGGATCTCCGCCTCGCCGCGCCACGCCTTCTCGTTCTCCAGCATCAGCGCGGAGATCGACAGCCCGGTCTCCCGGGACAGCCGCAGCAGCTCGTCGCCGGTGCGGAAGGGGTG
>NZ_JBYIRM010000117.1:0-587 GCF_057708105.1 Actinacidiphila sp. bgisy144
CCGACCAGAAGGACGGGCACCGCGCGGAGCGGACCGCGATGAAGGCGGCGACCTGGCTGCTGGACCACCCGGCGGCGCTGGCGGCGGCCGAACGCGCCGCGTCCACCACCCGGCGGCTGCACCCGGCGAAGCTGCCGCTGCCCGGGCCGGCGAAGGCGTGGAGCGACGCACGCGACCTGCCCGAGGTCGGGGCGGCGTCCTTCCGCGCGAGCTGGAAGAAGAACCGCGGCGCCGCGAACGCCCCGCACCCGGGCCAGGGCACGGGCACGGGCAGCGCAGCCGACGAGCCGAAGCACGACACGGACCACAGCGAGGACACCCCGCGATGACACAGCCGACCCCGTCCAGCCGGGACATCATCCTCGGCCGTATCCGCGCCGCGCTCGCCGACGTCCCCCGCACCCCCGGCGCCACCGGCGCCCCCGACACCACCGGAATCCCCCGCGACTACCTCAACTCCCACGTCCCCGACGACGACCCCACCACCCTCACCGACCTCCTCGCCACCCACATGACCGACTACCGCGCCCACGTCCACCGCACCACCACCGACCAACTCCCCCACACCATCGCCCAACTCCTCACCG
>NZ_JBYIRM010000118.1:0-571 GCF_057708105.1 Actinacidiphila sp. bgisy144
ACCCGGATCACTGGGCGGCGAAGCGTTCTTCGAACTCGGCCATGGCCTTGCCGTAGATCTCGACGTCGGCCGCGGTGTAGCGGGCGAGGGTGTCCTCGATCTCCTGCTTGCCGTAGCGCTCTTCCATGTCCTGCAGGGCCTCGCGGACGTACCGCACGTGCCAGCGCTCGTCGAGCATGATCTTCTCGATCGTCTCGCGGACCGGCGCGGGCGTGTTCTCCTGCCGCAGGTGCTGGTTGTAGTGGCCGATCGTGCGCTTCTCGAAGACCAGCGTGATCGCCATGACCTCCATCAGACTGGCCGGCACCCCGACCGCGTCCATGTACCGGTCCTGGTAGGCGTCCCGCATCGGGATCGCCCGCTGGTCCAGCGAGTCGATGCAGTTCGTCCAGTACGACGCGTGCGCCGACTCGTCCGCGAAGTGGTGCGTCACGTCCTTCTGCAACGGACCGCGGATCGTCCGCGCCACCCGCCCGAAGAACATCGCCCCGCTCATCTCCGACGACCGGTAGAAACTCGCCACCCACAACTCGTTCTCGGACAGCTCCACACCACTCACGACGTCCTCCCC
>NZ_JBYIRM010000119.1:0-513 GCF_057708105.1 Actinacidiphila sp. bgisy144
AGTAGCACGCTCAAGACCCGAAGCGGAGTGATCTAGCCATGGGCAGGTTGAAGCGCGGGTAAGACCGTGTGGAGGACCGAACCCACCAGGGTTGAAAACCTGGGGGATGACCTGTGGTTAGGGGTGAAAGGCCAATCAAACTCCGTGATAGCTGGTTCTCCCCGAAATGCATTTAGGTGCAGCGTCGTGTGTTTCTTGCCGGAGGTAGAGCACTGGATAGGCGATGGGCCCTACCGGGTTACTGACCTTAGCCAAACTCCGAATGCCGGTAAGTGAGAGCGCGGCAGTGAGACTGTGGGGGATAAGCTCCATGGTCGAGAGGGAAACAGCCCAGAGCATCGACTAAGGCCCCTAAGCGTACGCTAAGTGGGAAAGGATGTGGAGTCGCAGAGACAACCAGGAGGTTGGCTTAGAAGCAGCCACCCTTGAAAGAGTGCGTAATAGCTCACTGGTCAAGTGATTCCGCGCCGACAATGTAGCGGGGCTCAAGCGTACCGCCGAAGTCGTGTCATT
>NZ_JBYIRM010000120.1:0-511 GCF_057708105.1 Actinacidiphila sp. bgisy144
CGGTGAGGAGCTGGACGGGGGGTATTGGTTTGCGAATGTGCGGCGGATGGTGCGTTTTGAGGAGGCGGTGCGGGGCCTGCTGGGGGTGGGGTTCGGGGCGTTCGTGGAGGTGTCGCCGCATCCGGTGCTGACTGCGGCGATCACGGAGACGGCTGAGGACGCGGGTACCGGGTCGGTGCTGACGGTGGGGACGTTGACGCGTGAGGACGCGGGTGCGGCGCGGGTGCTGCGGGCGTTGGGTGAGGCGTATGTCGGCGGGCTTTCCGTGGACTGGCGCAAGGTGCTCCCGGCCGCCGAGGTCGTCGAACTGCCCACCTACGCCTTCCAGTACCGCCGCTACTGGCTGGAGCCGTCCACCGCGGAGGCGGCCCCCGCTTCTGCGGAGTCCGGCGCCGACCCGGCCGAGATCCGCTTCTGGAACGCCGTCGAGGGCGGCGACGTGGCCCACATCGCCGAGGTCCTGCAACTCGACGACGAGCACTCGCTGGGCGAGGTGCTGGCCGCCCTCACC
>NZ_JBYIRM010000121.1:0-508 GCF_057708105.1 Actinacidiphila sp. bgisy144
TGGTGAGGAGTTGGATGGGGGGTATTGGTTTGCGAATGTGCGGCGGATGGTGCGTTTTGAGGAGGCGGTGCGGGGCCTGCTGGGGGTGGGGTTCGGTGCGTTCGTGGAGGTGTCGCCGCATCCGGTGCTGACCGCGGCGATCACGGAGACCGCCGAGGACGCGGAGGTTGAGAACGTCCTGACCGTGGGGACGTTGACGCGTGAGGACGCGGGTGCGGCGCGGGTGCTGCGGGCGTTGGGTGAGGCGTATGTCGGCGGGCTTTCCGTGGACTGGCGCAAGGTGCTCCCGGCTGCCGAGGTCGTCGAACTGCCCACCTACGCCTTCCGGCGCCGCCGCTACTGGCTGGAGTCTTCGGCGGCGGAGGCGGCCGCCGGCGGGGACGCGGTGCCGGGGGGTGTGGAGGAGCGGTTCTGGGCTGCCGTTGAGGGCGGTGATCTGTCGGCTCTCGCCGACTCGCTGTCGGCGGAGGACCGGCGGGACCTGCTGGGGGTGCTGCCGGTTCTGGCG